>NZ_JBIIDX010000025.1:0-26175 GCF_044238155.1 Aestuariivirga sp.
CTGCGATGCGAAGGGCCGCTTCTGGTTTGGCACCATGATGAACAACATCGGGCCAGAGGGCGAAGACCTGCCGATCACGGCGGCCACCGGCAAGCTGTTTCGCATTCAGGCCGATGGAACGGCGGATGTGATGGAACAGACGATTGGCGTGTCGAACGGGCCGTGCTGGTCGCCCGACAGCAGGACCTTCTACTTCTCGGATTCCCTGGCACAGATCATCTGGGCCTATGACTTCGACCTCGACAGCGGCACGCTGTCCAACCGACGCGTGCTGAACGACAGCAAGGACCACGGCTACCCGGACGGTGCGACCGTCGATGCAGAGGGGTGCGTCTGGAGCGCCCGCTGGGAGGGCTCCTGCGTGCTTCGCATCGACCCGCGCGGACGGATCGACCGGCGCATCACGATCCCGGCACGGCGCGTGACCAATGTCTGTTTCGGTGGCTCAAGGCTCGACACGCTTTACGTGACAAGCTCGCGCCAGCACCTGCCTGCAGACGAGTTGCGCCAGCGGCCGCTGCAGGGCGGGTTGTTCTGTTTCGATCCCGGTGTGACTGGCTTTGAAAAACATGGATTTGCCGGCTGAGCGCGAGGTGATCTCGGCCACGATATGGACCTGATAGGAGAGAGCACCATGAATCTCGTGCAGTTCATCGACGGCAAGGGCAAGCGCCGGGTGGGGCTTGCCGCCGCAGACCGGCTCATACTGGTGAAGCAGGCAGCCAGCACCCGCGAGCTTGCGCAGCGCGCCCTGCGCGAGGGCAAGAAGCTTGCAAGCCTCGCCGCGGAACTGGCCACCACGGCCAGTGAAGACTATGCCGCGGCCCTGAAGGAAAAACGCGTGCTGGCCCCGCTTGACCACCCGGACCCGGCACATTGCATCGTCACCGGAACCGGGCTCACACATCTGGGTTCAGCATCGGCACGCGACGGCATGCACAAGAAGCTGGCTGGCCGCGCCGAAGACCTGACCGACAGCCTCAAGATGTTCAAGCTCGGCCTTGAGGGCGGCAAGCCAAAAAACCCGAAGATGGCGGGCGTCCAGCCCGAGTGGTTCTACAAGGGCGATGGCTCGTGGCTCGTGGGCCCGGGCCAGCCGCTGCTGCGCCCCTCATTCGCGCTCGACGGCGGCGAGGAACCGGAACTTGCCGGTCTCTATCTGATCGACGACAAGGGCCGGCCGGTGCGGCTTGGCTTTGCGCTTGGCAACGAGTTTTCCGATCACGTCATCGAGCGCCAGAACTATCTCTATCTCGCTCACTCCAAGCTCAGGCACTCGGCGATCGGACCCGAGCTGGTGACGGGCAGGATCCCGGCATCGGTGGAAGGCATCAGCCGGATCATCCGCAAGGGCAAGGTGATCTGGGAGAAGCCCTTCCTGACGGGAGAGGCCAACATGAGCCACAGCCTTGCCAATCTCGAATACCACCATTTCAAGTATGACGGCTTCCGGCGGCCGGGTGACGTACATGTGCATTACTTCGGTACGGCGACACTCTCGATTGCCGAGAATGTGAAGACCGAGGAGGGCGATGTCTTCGAGATTTCCGCAGCGCCTTTCGGCGCCGCGCTGCGCAACCCGCTCAAGGCCATGAAACCGGGCTATCGCCCTGGAGGCGCCAGGGCCCTGTGAGGTTGACGTGACGGATCGTTTCATCGCCCTCGACTGGGGCACCACGTCCTTTCGCGCCTACATCGCTGATGGCGAGGGGCGCGTGCTGGACAGCGTTGCAGCGCCAGACGGCATCCTGAGCGTCAGCGATGGCGCGTTCGAAACCGTGCTTGAGCGTCACGTCAGGCACTGGGACAAGCGCCTGCCGGTGCTGGCGGCAGGGATGATTACCTCGCGGCAGGGCTGGATCGAGCGGCCCTATCTGCCCTGCCCCGCATCGGCCGCCGATCTCGCCCGTGTCATTCATCTGCATGAAACGGCCAGCGGCCGGCGCATCGGCTTCGTCACGGGGCTCAGCTACCGCGCGCCCAATGGCACGCCGGAGGTGATGCGCAGCGAGGAGGTGCAGGTGTTCGGCTCGCTCGATCTGGGCATCAGCCGCTTCGTGACACCGGGCACGCATTCAAAGTGGATCACGACGGAGGCGGACCGCATCACCGGCTATTCGACCTATGTGTCTGGCGAGGTCTATGCGGCACTGCGCGACCACACCATCCTCGGCCGCATGGTGGAGCCAGGGCCCGATGACGAGGAGGCCTTCGCGCGCGGCGTACGCCTGTCGCTGCAAGACCCGGCAGGATTGCTGCACAATGTCTTCTCGGCGCGCTCGCTGGCCCTGTTCGACGAATTGCCCCGGACTTCGGTTGCTTCCTATCTTTCCGGCCAGGTGATAGGCTGCGAAATTGCACATGCCAAGCAGACCAACCCGGCCGACACCCGCTATGCGGTGCTCGCCTCGCCAGGCATCGGCGGACGTTACGTGCGGGCGATGGAGATTGCCGGCCTGACGGTGCGCCATGGCGAGCCGGACGCAATCGTGAAGGGGCTGGCGATCATCGCACGGCATGCCGGCATGATCTGAGCATAATGGACAAGAACACAGACAGGGGACTTGAGACATGAAGATCGCGATGGTGACGGGGGCAGGTTCGGGGATCGGCAAGGCGGTGGCGCTGGCCTTCGGACGCGAGGGCTATGGCGTGGTACTGGCCGGCCGCCGCGCGGGACTGCTGAACGAGGTGGCAGCAGCCATCGGGCCCAACGCGCTGGCCTTTCCGGCGGACATATCAGACCCCGCCTCGGTGAAGGCCTTGTTTGCGGCAACGAAAGCACGCTTCGGACGGCTCGACGTGCTGTTCAACAATGCCGGCACCGGCGCGCCGGGCACCATCCTGCTCGAGGACATCACAGTCGAGACCTGGCAGACGGTGGTGAATGTCAATCTCTCGGGCATGTTCTACTGCATGCAGGAGGCCTTCCGGATGATGAAGGACCAGCGGCCGCGCGGCGGGCGCATCATCAACAACGGCTCGATCTCGGCCCAGGCGCCGCGGCCCAATTCCGCCCCCTACACGGCAACCAAGCACGCGGTGACGGGGCTTACCAAGTCCGGCTCGCTTGACGGGCGCAAGTATGACATCGCCGTGTGCCAGATCGACATCGGCAATGCCGCCACAGACATGACCGAGAAGATGAAGACCGGCATGCCCCAGGCCAATGGCACGGTCGCGCCGGAGCCAACCATGGACGTTGCCAATGTGGCGACGACAGTGCTCTACATGGCGGGGCTGCCGCTCGAGGCCAATGCCCAGTTCGTCACCGTCATGGCCACCAAGATGCCGCTCATCGGCCGCGGCTGACGCCGCGGTCAGTTGCCGTCTTCAGGCAGGCGCGGCAGCGGGTGAACGGCGATGCCCTCCTCGAGCAGGGCCTTTGCATCATCTGGGCTCGCCTCGCCGTAGATGCCGCGCTCCTCGGCCTCGGCATAATGGATCTTGCGAGCCTCGTCGGCAAACCGGTCACCAACATATTCCGCGTTCTCCGCCACATGCTTGCGAAGTTCGCGCACCATCTGCAACATGGCCGTGAGCCGCGGGTCAGGAGGGCCACCGACCATGGTGCTGGCCACCTCGGCCTTGCGGTTTGACTTCACCGGAATGCCTGGAGCCATCAACTGCTTCTCGACCCTGGCAGACCCGCACACGGTGCACGACACGAGGCCACGCTTCGCCTGGGCGTCATAGGCGGCGCTATCGCGGAACCAGCCATCAAAGTCATGGCCCTTGTCGCAGGTGAGGTCGTAGCGGATCATGACTGACAGCTAGCAATGCCCGCAGCGGGTTTCAAGACCGTGAATTCGCGACTGTTTTCCTGAGAGAGACTGGGAATGCGGGCACGCGCGCGAACTGCCTGCGCAAGGTCGATCTCAGCCAGCGTGACGCCGGTCCCGGCGCCAGCCTCCGCCAGCACCTCGCCCCAGGGTGAGACAGCGAGGGAATGGCCAAAAGTCTGCCGGCCCGACTCATGGATTCCCGACTGGGCAGCCGCAAGCATGAAACTCCCCGTCTCGATGGCACGAGCACGCAACAGGACATGCCAGTGCGCCGCACCGGTTGGCACCGTGAAGGCCGACGGCACGGTAAACATTACCGCCCCGGCCCCGGCCAGCGTCCGGTACAGGCCGGGAAAGCGCAGATCATAACAGATGGTGAGGCCCAGCATACCCAAAGCAGTGTGCACGAGGCTGGCGGCGGCGCCTGCTGCATAGGCTTCGGACTCACGCAGTCTCTCGCCGGACGGCAAGTCCACGTCGAACAGGTGAATCTTGTCATACCGCGCGACGATGCCGCCATCCGGGGCAAAGAGCAGAGAGCGATTGACCAGCCTGTCATGCTCGCCTCGCAGCGCCAGCGAGCCGATGTTGAGCCACAGTCCGAGCTCGGCAGCCAGCGCGGCGAAGGCGGCGACGCTCTGATCGTGGGACTCGGGCCTGGCGAGGGCGCGCAGACGCGGCCGGTCCGGCTCCATGATGTTGGTCATCTCGGGGGTCGTGACGAAGGTGGCGCCAAGCGCCTTCGCCTCACGGATGAGCGACACGGCATCGGCCGTGTTGCGGGCCATGTCACGGCCCGAGCACATCTGCACCAGGGCGGTGCGGATCACCGGGCGCTGAGCAGTGGATCGAGCCCACCACGCCGGTCAAGCTCGTGCAAGTCGTCGCAGCCACCCACATGCGTGCCGCCGATGAAAATCTGCGGCACACTGCGACGGCCGTTGGCGCGAAGCATCATCTGCTGGCGCAAGCCTGCATCCTGCACGTCAATTTCCTCGAAGGCGGCGCCCTTTTTCAGCAGCAGCGCCTTTGCGGCATGGCAGTAGGGACAGGCAGGCGTGGTGTAGATGGTAATTTTTGCAGCGGCGGTCATTGCGAGGTCAAATATGCGATCTTCCGGCGGGCGGGACAAGAGCGAAGGTCAGAAGATCAACACGCGCAGCGCCGGCCTGACGCAAAACCTCGGCACACGCAGCCGCCGTGGCACCCGTGGTGCGCACGTCATCGATGATAAGCACGGCACGGCCAGCCACCACGGCGGCCGCGTCGTCGCGGAGCGCGAAGGCGCCACGCACATTCCGGTGGCGCTGGGCCTGGTCGAGCCCGACCTGCGGGCGCGTCAGCCGGCGGCGGCGCAACAGATCAGCCCGCCATGGCCGGCCGGCCGCCGCGGCAAGCGCCGTGGCAAGAAAGGCTGACTGGTTGAAACGCCGCTGCCAGAGACGAAAATAATGCAGAGGCACGGGCACAAGCAGGTCTGCCTCGGCCAGCAGACGACGGCCCGCGCCCGCCATCAGCCGCGCCATGAGAAGGCCGGCCTCGGGCCGGTCGCGGTATTTAAGGGCATGCACCAGCCTGGCGGAGTCATCGCTGAACAGCACGGCAGCCCGCGCCCGATCCCAGACGGGGGGATCAGCCAGTGCGGCAGGCGAAAAAGCGCCCGCGCCCTGATCATAGGCGAAGGGCGTTCCGAGCGCGTCACATACGGGCTCATCGATCAGTTTGAGCTTCGCCCAGCAGTCCACGCAGAGGCTGGCCGGGTCCTCGACCGCGCCCTGGCAGACCAGACAGAGACTGGGTGTAACCAGATCCACGACGCCGCGCCAGAGGCGGCCTGGAAACTGCAGCATGGCCTCATTCATGACGTAACGTTAACATGATTTTGCGGAAACGTGGATTCGTTGTGGCGTTTGGGTTAGAGCGAGACCTGACCTGATTGAATTGCGCCGCCGGAGGAATTTCGTGTTGCGGCCGGGGAAATGGCGAAGAGCGGGCCGGTGGCCCGGTCGAGCCGTCCGACGCTGCCACCCGACGGCGCCGTTTCAATCAGGTCGGTTCTTGCTCTAGCTACCGCTGCCACAACCCCGACCGGAGCCGATATGCCCTTTACCCGCGCCGATCTGAACCACCTCGCTGCCATTCTGGCAGAGGCCGCAGAAACCGAGATCATGCCCCGCTTCCGCCGCCTCGAGGATGGCGGCATCAGAGAGAAGACCGGGGCGCTCGACCTGGTCACTGATGCGGATGAGCAAGGCGAGTGGCGAATCCGCGATCTCTGCGCCAAGGCCTTTCCGGGAGCGCTGTTCGTGGGTGAGGAGTCGGTTGCGCGCGACGATACGCTGCTGCCCAAGATCAGCGGCGCGGACCGCGCCATCATTGTCGATCCCATCGATGGCACATCAAATTTTGCCTGGGGCCTGCCACTGTTCGGCGTCATGGCGGCGGTCGTCGAGAAGGGAGAGACGGTTGCGGGCCTGATCCTGGATCCGGTGGGGCGCGACTGGCACAAGGGCCTGCGCGGGGAAGGCGCCTGGGCCGAGAGCGTCAACGGCCAGACCCGCGACCTTCGCGTCGCCAAACCCGGGCCGCTTTCGGAGATGACCGGGCTTTCATCCTGGTATCTGATGCCGGAACCGCAGCGCAGCCGCACCGCCGCCAAGCTTGCCAAGACCAAGGCCTGCTTCAACTACCGCTGCGCGGCCTATGAATACCGCCTGGTCGCAGAGGGACTGGTGCATTTCGGCCTGCACTACAAGCTGATGCCCTGGGACCATGCGGCCGGCGTGCTGATTCATGCCGAAGCAGGAGGCTATTCCGCCCTCTACGACGGAACCCCCTATTCGCCCACGCGCCACGAGGGCGGCATCATCTCGGCGCCGGACCGAGCAAGCTATGACCTGATCCGGCGCGAGCTGCTGGGCTGATGGCAGGCGCGCCGAGGCTGTTCGACAGGGCACTGGCTGCACAACGCGCTGCGCGCGCAAGCCGAGCCGAGCCCAGCATCCTGGCGCGCACACTCGCAGCGGAACTGACTGCGCGGCTGGCACTGGTCAGGCGGCGCTTCCGCAGGGTCTGCCTGATTGCCACCGAACCCGCCGCCATAGCCGCAGAACTGACGGCCGGAGGTCAGGTGGACGAGGTCGAACAACGACTGCCTGCAGCGGAGGATGATCTCAAGCTCACCGCTGAACGTCATGACGCAGTGTTCAGCGTGCTCGACCTGCACATCGTCAATGACGTGCCGGGGGCGCTGATCCAGATGCGGAAAACGCTGAAGCCCGATGGGTTGCTGATGGCCTGTCTGTTCGCCGGCGACACGCTGAGCGAACTCCGCCAGTCATGGCTGGCGGCCGAGACCCGCGTGGCAGGCGGCGTCTCGCCGCGCGTGGCGCCGATGGCCGATGTGCGCGAACTGGGCGGGTTGCTGCAGCGCGCCGGGCTGGCCCTGCCAGTGGCCGATCTCGACCGGATGAGCGTGCGTTACGCCGACCCGCTGGCACTGATGCGCGAGATCAAGGCGCTGGGCCTATCCAACCTGCTCCATGGCCGCGACCGCCGCATGGTGAGCCGCAGACTGCTCACGGCGGCCGTCGATCACTACCGGCGCAACTTCTCGGACCCGGACGGCCGTGTCCGCGCCAGTGTGGAGATTGCATGGCTCACCGGCTGGGCGCCGCACGCCAGCCAGCAGCAACCGCTGAAGCCCGGAAGCGCCAGTGCTCGGCTGGCGGATGCGCTGCGGGTGGAGGAGAAGAAGCTTTAGTGCCCGCTACAGCAAATCGATCAAATGCGGGATCAGCGGCACATCTGCCGGCGGCATGGGATAATCCCTGAGCTTCAGGGGCCGGACCCAGGCCAGCTCCTGACCTTCAAGACCTGCAGGCTGGCCTTGCCAGCGACGGCAGACATAGAGCGGCATCAACAGGTGAAAGTCGTCATAGGCGTGGCTTGCGAAGGTGAGCGGCGCAAGGCAGGACTCGGCAACATCAAGACCAAGCTCTTCCTTCAGTTCACGGATCAATGCCGTTTCGGGCCGCTCGCCAGCCTCGACCTTGCCGCCGGGAAACTCCCAGAGCCCACCCATGGACTTGTGGGCAGGCCGCCGGGCCAGCAGAACGCGACCATCCTTGTCGACCAGCGCCACCGCGGCGACGAGCACAGTCTTCATTCTAGCTGCGGTAGGAGCCGTTGATGTCGATATAGCGATGGGTGAGATCGCAGGTCCACACCGTGGCCTTGCCTTTGCCCACGCCGACATCGGCGGAAATCACGATATTGCGTCCCTTCATGTGGGGCATGATGTCGGCCTCGCGATAGGCTGGATCGCGCATGCCGTTGCGCGCCACCGTGATACCACCGATCCTGATGCGCAGCCTGTCACGCAGGGCCTTTTCCCCGGCCTTGCCGATGGCCATCACGACACGGCCCCAATTGGCATCCTCGCCGGCGATCGCGGTCTTGACCAGCGGCGAATTCGCCACCGCCATGGCGATGCGGTGCGCAGCCTTGTCGGTTTCAGCGCCGGTGATCGCGACTTCAATCAGCTTCTCCGCACCCTCGCCATCGCGGGCAACCTGCTGGGCGAGATCCAGGCAGAGCCGGTCAAGGGCCTTCGCGAAGGGCTTGAGGCGCGGATCCGATGCGGAGCGCAGCCCCGACACTGCGCCGCCGGCCGCGCCGGTTGCGAACATCAGCACGGTATCCGATGTCGACGTATCGCCATCTACCGTGACGCAGTTGAAGCTCCTGCTCACGGCTGCGGACAGGAGCTTCTGGAGAATGGCGGCCGGCAAGGCCGCGTCGGTAAAGATGAAGGACAGCATTGTGGCCATGTCAGGCGCGATCATGCCCGAGCCCTTGGCGATGCCATTGATGGTAACGCTGCGGCCGCCCAGTTTCACCCTGGCGGTAGCAGCCTTGGGAAAGGTATCGGTGGTCATGATGGCGCGTGCTGCCATGGCCCATGCATCAGGTTGCGCGGCAGCGACGAGACCTGGCAGCGCAGCCGTGATGAAGGATGGATCAAGTGGCTCGCCGATGACGCCGGTCGAGGCCTGAAAGATTTCGGCAGGCTTGCAGCCGATGAGCTTCGCTCCGGCCCTCGCGACCGCCGTCACCGTGGCAATACCCGCCTTCCCCGTGAAGGCATTGGCATTGCCGGCATTCACCGTGAGGGCACGGGCGGAACCACCCTTGAGGCTGGTCGCACACCAATCAACCGGTGCCGACCTCGACTTGGACAACGTAAACGCTCCCGCAACCGTCGTGCCAGGCGCAAGGAGCGCCAGCAGGACATCGGGACGGTTCTTGTAGCGTATGCCAGTTTCGGCAGATGCCAGGCTCACCCCCGCGATGGGAGGCAAGACCGGCTGCACCGCTGGCGCCAGAGGCGAAACCTGATGTGCCATGAACAGCCCCCCTCACGCCGGTGCAGTCCGGCAGATCAGCCCTACTGCGCCGGAACCTGGAGATCGCCCTTGCCGCCGGAGGCATCGCCGGCCGCATCGCCTGCTGCATCACCAGTGGCAGCAGCCGGGGCCGTGCCATCGGTCTGTTCAAGGACCTTTTTCTGCTTTTCCTCCGCAGCCTTGGCGGCGGCAGCGGCTTCTTCGGCGTATTTCTTGAGGTCCGGATCGATGATTTCAACCTTCGAGGCCTCGCGGAGCTTCTGCATGACCTCGCCAACCTTGCGGCGCAAGAGCACATTGCGGATCGCCGACTTGACCTGATCATAAGGTTGCGCGGCACCCTGCTTGAGATCCTCAAGGCGGATGATGTGCCAGCCGAAATCGGTTTTCACAGGCTGAGAGGTTTCGCCCACCTTCAACGCAAAGACGGCCTTGGAAAACTCAGGCACCATCTCCGCGGCGGTGAAATATCCGAGATCGCCGCCATAATCCTTCGAACCATCGAGGCTGTACTTCTTGGCCAGATCCTCGAATTTCTCGCCGGCGGCAAGACGCGCCAGGATATCATTGGCTTCCTGCTCGGTGGCCACCAGGATCATGCGGGCCCGGGCGCGCTCCGTCTGCTGCAGCTTTGCGGCCTCTTCGTCATAAGCCTTGCGGATGTCTTCTTCCGTCACCATCGGGCGGATCTTCTGGAAGAAATAGGCGTCACGCAGGGCCTTGGCCTGATACAGCGCCAGCCGGCGCTTGTATTCCTCGGTATCCGCGACGCCCTCCTTGACCGCGTACTGGGCCAGAAGGTGACGTTCAATGAGATATTCCACCACATAGGGGTAACGAACCTTCGGCGGCAGATCGGGCAACTGGCCGATAATGTCATCGGTGGCCATCTGCACCTCCGACACCCGGATCTCATGGCCATTAACGATGGCGATGACCTTGTCTTCCTTCGGAGGCACTTCCTCCTGGGCTGCCACCGGCAAGACAAACACCATCGCCAGCAGCGCGGAGGCCGCACAGCTGCTCGCAAGAACTCGATAAATCGACATAAACCTCACCGTTCCAAACAGAGACCGCCGACCGCCCGGACAATGGCTCTCGGGGCGTTGCTCATTGACTTCCAAGGAAGGCAAGACGACGCCCCTGCGGCATTTTCAGGGCGGCCCTGAATTTATGCTTTCACTTTGTGCCGTGACGTGCCCGGTTGCAAGTGGGCGCGGTACAGATGACCCCCCTGTTGCGCAGAAGCAACACATTGAAACTGTGAGCCCCATCAACCACCTAGCAGAAGCTGGCGGGATCGTGAGTTCGCTCCGTTGCCCCGGCCCGCCAAGTTGAGTAGAAAGCGCCTCAGCCAGAGGCCCCCCGGCCCATTTTTCCTGAAGGAACATTACATGTTGGGACTGCGCGGCATCGCCGCCAAGATTTTCGGCTCAAGCAACGACCGTCGAATTGGCAAGTACCGGCCCCGCGTTGACGCCATCAACGCCCTCGAGCCGGAGCTTTCAGCCCTCTCCGACGAGGCGCTGCGGGAGCGGACCGCGATGTTCAAGGCTGAACTGGCCGCTGGCAAGAGCCTGGACGACATCCTGGTGCCTGCCTTTGCCACGGTGCGCGAGGCTGCCAAGCGCACCCTCGGCCAGCGCCACTTCGACGTGCAGATGATTGGCGGCATGGTTCTGCATGAGGGCCGCATCGCCGAGATGAAGACTGGCGAGGGCAAGACGCTCGTGGCGACCCTCCCGGTTTACCTCAATGCCCTCGCCGGCAAGGGGGTGCACGTTGTGACCGTCAACGATTATCTCGCCCGCCGCGACGCGGCCTGGATGGGGCAGGTGTATTCCTTCCTCGGTCTCTCGACCGGCGTCATCGTGCATGGACTGAGCGACGCACAGCGCCGGGAGGCCTATGGCTCGGATGTGACCTACGCCACCAACAACGAGCTTGGCTTCGACTACCTCCGTGACAACATGAAGTACCACCTCGCCGAAATGGTCCAGCGCGGACATAATTTCGCGATCGTCGACGAGGTCGACTCGATCCTGGTCGATGAGGCACGTACACCGCTCATCATCTCCGGCCCGGTCGACGACAAGTCGGATCTCTACAACTCGGTCAATGCCTTCATCCCCGCTCTTGTTCCGGAGGACTATGACCTTGACGAGAAGCAACGCGCCGTAACCCTGACCGAAAAGGGTAACGAGCATCTTGAACAGGTTCTCGGCGAAGCCGGCATGCTGCGCGGCACCAACCTCTACGACGCCGAGAACGTCACGATCGTTCACCACGTGCAGCAGGCGCTGAGAGCCCACAAGCTGTTCCAGCGCGACAAGGATTACATCGTCAAGGATGGGCAGGTCGTCATCATCGACGAGTTTACCGGCCGCATGATGCCCGGCCGCCGCTACTCCGAAGGCCTGCACCAGGCGCTGGAAGCCAAGGAGCGTGTGGCAATTCAGCCAGAGAACGTGACGCTCGCCTCGATCACCTTCCAGAACTATTTCCGGCTATATGCCAAGCTGGCCGGAATGACAGGCACCGCAGCCACCGAGGCTGAGGAATTCATGGATATCTATCGCCTCGACGTGCTCGATATTCCCACCAACCTTCCCGTGGCGCGCATCGACGAGGATGACCAGGTCTACCGGACGGCAAATGAGAAATACCTCGCGATCATCGAGACGATCGAGGAGGCGCGCAAGCGCGCCCAGCCGGTGCTGGTCGGCACCACGTCGATCGAGAAATCGGAGCTGCTGTCAGGCATGCTCAAGGCGAAGGGCATTCCGCACAGCGTGCTGAACGCACGCTACCACGAACAGGAGGCCACCATCGTGGCCCAGGCGGGTGCGCCGGGTGCAGTGACAATCGCCACCAACATGGCTGGCCGTGGCACCGACATCAAGCTGGGCGGCAATCTGGACATGCGCATCGCCACCGAGCTGGCCGAGGTGCCCGCCGGCCCCGATCGCGAGGCTCGCATTGCCGCAATCCAGGCGGAGACCGAAGCAAACAAGGCCAAGGTGCTGGAAGCCGGAGGCCTGTTCGTGATCGGCACGGAACGCCACGAGAGCCGCCGCATCGACAATCAGCTGCGCGGCCGTTCCGGCCGCCAGGGCGACCCTGGCCGTTCCCTGTTCTATCTTTCACTCGAAGACGACCTGATGCGCATCTTCGGTTCAGAACGCCTCAACTCGATGCTCACGATGAGCGGGCTGAAGGAGGGCGAAGCGATCGTCCATCCCTGGATCAACAAGGCGCTCGAGAAAGCCCAGCAGAAAGTCGAGGCCCGCAACTTCGACATCCGCAAGAACCTGCTGAAGTTCGACGACGTCATGAATGACCAGCGCAAGGTGATCTTCGACCAGCGCATCGGCATCATGAAGGGCGAGGAGGTGGCCGAGACGATCGACGACATGCGCCACACCACCATCAACGATCTCGTGAACTCCCATATTCCACCCAACTCCTATGCCGAACAGTGGGACGCGGCCGGCCTGCGTGAGCGCCTGCGGGACGCGTTGGGGCTGGACTTCCCGGTCGAAGACTGGGCCAAGGAAGAGGGCATCGCGGACGAAGAGATTCGCGAACGCCTGGAGAAGGCAGCCAACGAGCATTACGCCGCCAAGCGCGCAAAATATGGCCCGGAAATCATGAGCCAGGTCGAGAAGACCTTCCTGCTGCGCACCCTCGACCAGCTCTGGCGCGACCATCTGATCACCGTGGAGCAGCTGCGCCAGGTCATCCATCTGCGCGGCTATGGCCAGCGCGATCCGCTCAACGAATACAAGACCGAAGGTTACAACCTGTTCGAAAGCATGGTGAACAAGCTGCGCGAAACCGTGACCGCGCAGGTCATGCGGGTCGAGATCCAGCTGCGCGATGCGGCCGAACTGACCACGCTCCCCGGAGAGGATGAGCTTCCCGTGATGGAAGCCCATCACATCGATCCGATAACAGGCGAGGATGAACTCGGCTCAGCTGCCGCGGCCGGAACCCTGCTGGCATCGCGCAAGCAGCGCGCCAAGAAAACGCCAAATGCGAAGGAAAAGGTGGGCCGAAACGACCCCTGTCCGTGTGGCTCGGGTAAACGCTACAAGCACTGCCACGGGGCATACGCTTAAGTCGTTTTATCAACGACTTAAGTCTCCGGTAGGAGCTAGGCAGTCCAGGCAATATGCTGCGCGCGGGATCAATATCGAGGCGTTCGCCAGGAATAGGTGGTTGGCTATCCAGTCTTCACGCTCGCTGACATTTGCACCCACGACGGTGCGACCCTGCTGGACAATGCCCTTCCGTGGAGCGCCTGCGATGACCACGAGTGTCAACCTGCGCGCATCCGCCGGTTACGACAAGCTCAACTCCTTTCCGGTCACATAGCAGCCAATCTTGCTGCCGAAGGCAGAGGATCAGATCAGCCAAGAACCGCCCGATCACATGCTGGCGTCAATCATCGAGATCGAGATGAGTTCAGGCAGACTCACACTCAAGCGGCCCCCTTGCGGAGCATTGACGCTTTCGGGCTGGCCAGGAGTGATGCTGCGCAAGCAGGTGCTATCGGCCAGAGTCTCCTGCCAGACCCTGCATGTCAGGGATCGTTGAAAATACGGATCCAGTCATCCTTCATGCTGACGACAGTCCAGCCCCTGCCGGGTGCGTCGGCCAGAGCCTCGATCAGAGTGCCGCTGCTGCCAGGATTGGCATCGTAGAGATATTCGCGCCCGGCATCAGTGTGGCGGATGATGACACCGAGGCTGGGGCGAGGATTGGCAATCGTGATATATTCCAGCATCTCCTTGTCGCCATCGCTGTTGCCGAACACGGCGATCGGGCGCTTGCCGATGAACTGATGGATTGCGGCAGGCTTTCCCGCCTTGTCATCGACGAAGACCTGGTCAAGGGTCTTGACCAGCACGGGCCCGGAGTTGCGCAGGTCGTAGCGAACCTGTGCGGTTGACCCGATCACCTGATCCGGAGGGATGCCATAGACCCGCTCTGACCATACGCGCATAAAGTCTGCGCCCCCGCCCGAGACGATGAACGTCCTGAACCCGTTGGCCCTGAGAAGACCCAGCACCTCAAGCATCGGCTGATAGGCAAGCTCGTCATAACGCCGGTTGAACCGCGGGTGCCTGGCGCTTTCAATCCATCGCTCGACCGTGGCACGGAATTCATCCGTGGTCATACCGGCATGGGTCAGCGCGAGGAGGTGCATCAATCCATCATGTCGGGCGCCCGCAAGCAGCTTTGCGGTATCTCCCGCGAGCAGCGCCTGCACCACGGGATCAGCCTGCAGGGCAGATTCGGCCGGGGCTCTCCGCTTGATCTCGTCGAGAACGAAGGCGAGTTGGGCCGGCATCGGATTTTCCGGCCACAAGGTGCCGTCATTGTCGAATACCGCTATGCGGTCTGGCTCGGGCACGAAACCGGTGGCGGCGGGATCGGTCACTGTGTTGACGAAAGAGAGAATGGCCTGCCGGGCGGGCCCGTCCTTCCAGGATGGCAGCGGATCAAGTGCAAAGGCTGGCGCGGCAAACTGCAAGGCTGCGAGCAGAACCAGCAGTGGCCATGCTCCATTCCGATGCATACGGGCGGGATATGCGCTCATGTCCGACACCTCCTGCGAGCCGGCTGCACACGGCGTTGCAGCACCGACCCGTTCTAGGCGAAGCACAGTGATCTTACTGTGCGTGGAAGAACATTTCATGATTTCTCGCCTGCGCCATGATGCGCAGCACCCTAGGCAGGGCTGGTATATGCGATCGCACCCATCATGCCGGAATTCATGTGATAGAGATGATGGCAGTGAAACGCCCAGGTGCCCGGGTTGTCGGCATCGAAGACTACCGTCACCGTCTCCATCGGAGGCACCAGGACGACATCCCGGATGGCGCCGTCGATCGCACGGTTGCCGATGGCAGTCACCTTGAAATAGTGGCCATGCAGATGCATCGGATGGGCCATGGCGGTCATGTTGTGCATCATCACGGCGATGCGCTCACCCTCGCGCACCGTGAACAGCGTCTCGTGCGTCATGGGTTTGCCGTTGAATCCCCAGCTGTAGCCCGGCCCTCCTCCGGTGAGCATCAGCATCTCGGTGCGATGCACCGGTTCGTTGCGAAGCTGCGCCACGGCGCGGTAGAGGAGTTCCTGCGACAGATCGAGCGGCGGCGGCGCCTCACCCTCCTCCGCGACCTTCGAGATGGCAGCACCCGCGCTGGCCAGCAAGATGCCAGCGCGCGCTGTGACACCCTCAGGCCGGAACAGCACCGGAAACGCTCCACCGCCAGCCGGAATCTTGAGCCGGATATCCGCCCGCTGGGCGATGGCCAGCGGGAACAGGCTGCCCTGAAATGGAAGGATGGCATTGCCATCGACGGCGATTAATTCGCCTTCCAGCCCGCCGAGATCGATCCACATGTTGGACGCGGCAGCACCATTGATGACGCGCAGGCGGATCGCAGCGCCCTTCTCCACCTTCACGATCTCGGGGTCGTCGAGGGTCCGGTCATTGGCAAGAAAAGCGTCATAGACAACGTCATTGAGCATGCCGCCGCCCATCATCTGGCCCATAGCGCCATGACCCATTGTGCCATGACCCATGCCGGAGTGATCCATGGCAGCTCCGTTCATCATGCCATGCTGCATGGCATGGCCGGAATGAGCGCCACCGCCTCCGATGAGTTCAGCCAGAATATCCCGCGGGTCACGGAACGTGAAGTCATGGAGCAGCACCACATGCTCCTGCTCGCCGAACAGTGGTTCGGCCGTCTCGCGTATGATCAGCGGCGCGGCCAGCAGCTGCTGTTCCTGCAGGCCAAGGTGGGAATGCATCCAGTGGGTGCCGGAGCGCGTGTTGGCAAAGTCATAGTCGAAGGACTGGCCAGGCGCGATCGGATCCTGCCCCATCATTGCAACACCATCCTGGCCATAGGGAGGAGTGAGACCGTGCCAGTGGATGATGGTGTCGCTGTCGGTGTCATTCTTGACCCGAACCTGAAAACGCTCTCCGAGCAACAGGTCGAGGCCCGGCTTGCCATCAGGCCCCGTGAGCGCATAGACGCTTGCCGCCCTGCCGTTCACCTCAAGGCTGCGGCGGGAAACCACGAGACGCCGTGGCTCCTCGGCCAGGGCTTGCCCCGACCAGCCCAGCAATGCAGCGCCCGACAGGCCTGAAAGAAGTTCTCGACGGTTCATGATGTTTCCTGCTCGGATGGTGGCCGCCGCACGATGCGGCAAGCCTCACTTAGCGCCTGATTTGCGGCAGGAAGCAGGCAAGCCGGTGGGCCGATCAGAGGTTACGGCCGATGGCGAGGAACTTCTCGCGCCGTTTGCTGCGCAGGACATCGCCCGACATGCCAGAAAAGGCCTCAAGCGCGCGCGCGATGGCTTCGCCGGTGGCGGCGATGGCATCCTTCGGACCGCGATGTGCACCTCCACGCGGCTCGGGTACGATCTCGTCAATCACGCCCAGCTTCTTCAGGTCTTGTGCGGTGATCTTCATGGCCGCCGCCGCATCCCTGGCGCGTGAGGCGTCGCGCCACAGGATCGAGGCGGCGCCCTCGGGCGAAATGACGCTGTAGATGGCGTGTTCCAGCATAAGCACGACATTGGCCGTAGCGATGGCGATGGCCCCGCCCGAACCGCCTTCGCCGATGATCACCGCAACACTGGGCACGCCGAGCGCCAGACAGCAGTCCGTCGAGCGTGCGATCGCCTCCGCCTGACCACGCTCCTCGGCGTCGATGCCCGGATAGGCGCCAGCCGTATCGACGAAACTGATGACCGGAAGCCCGAAACGATCCGCCAGTTCCATGAGACGGACAGCCTTGCGATAGCCCTCTGGCCGGGCCATGCCAAAATTATGCTTGAGGCGCGAGGTGGTGTCCCTGCCCTTTTCCTGACCGATCACCATGACCGGGCGGCCATTGAACCGGCCGGGGCCACCAACCACGGCGTGGTCCTCGGCGAATTTCCGGTCGCCAGCCATGGGCGTGAACTCTGTGATCAGCTGGCCGATGTAATCGAGTGTATGCGGCCGCTCCGGGTGGCGAGCCACCTGCGCCTTCTGCCATGGTTCAAGCTTGGCATAGAGATCGGTGAGTTGCTTTGCCGCCTTCTTCTCGAGGCCCTTCACCTCCTCGCTGATCGAAACGGCCTTGTCGCCGGAGGCAAGGGTGCGCAGTTCGGCGATCTTGCCCTCAAGCTCGGCGATGGTGGCTTCGAAATCGAGATAGGTCGGCATTGGGCCTCAAGCGGGGTCAGTGGTGGGCGCGAAACTGGCCGGGCAGGCCTGTGAAGTCAACTTTTCTTGCCGAGGGGATGGTGGGTCTCCACCACCTCCCGCAGGCGTTCAGCCTGCACATGGGTGTAAATCTGGGTGGTGGCAATGTCGGCATGACCCAACATCTGCTGGACGGCGCGCAGATCAGCCCCCGAGGCGAGCAGGTGGCTGGCAAAGCCGTGGCGCAGCACATGCGGTGACAACAGTTCGGCATCAAGCCCGGCTTCCCGCGCCAAACCCTTGAGTTCCAAAGCAAAATGCTGCCTCGTTAGATGTCCGGCGGCTCCCGACGAGGAGAACAGCCACCTGCCACCCGGGGCGCCACAGGCCGCAAGGCAGGCGAGGTACCCCTCAACCGCAGCGCGCGCCTCGGCCGAGACCGGCACCAGCCGCTCACGCCCGCCCTTGCCCCGAACCAGGATGAACTCGCGTTCCGAGGTGGCGGCCTGGACGCTGAGGCCGACCAGTTCGGACACCCGAAGGCCCGTCGCCGCCAGCAATTCGACCAGGCACAGCAACCGCCAGGCGCGGAGAAGCTTTCGGCCCCTGGCCGCCGCAACACGCGCCCGTGCGGCCTGAACAAGCCGGCCAACGTCACGCGGCGAGATCATTTTCGGCAGCGGTCGCGCGGGTCGAGGACTGTCGATGGCCGTAGCCGGATTGTCGGGGGCAAGACCATCGGCATGCAAAAAGCGGTGAAACTGGCGGATGGCGGACAGCTTGCGGGCAGCAGAACTGCGCGCCAGCCCATCGGCCTCCAGGGTGGCGAGATAGCCGCGGATGGCCTCCGGCGTGGCAGCTGCAGCGGCGCAACCGTTTGCCGCGAGCGCATCCGCGTAGGTTTCAAGGTCGCGGCGGTAGGCGGAGAGCGTGTTGATCGAGGTGCCACGCTCGGCTGCCATCATCTCCAGGAAACGCTCGATCAACCTTTGGGAATGCTCACCGGACACGCAATTTCTCCGCCGAAAGGGGCTTGACGATCTCGGTCTGCTCCGGTGGCACATTGGCCAGCGTCCAGAGGCCGCCGTAGAGCACGCCGCCCAGAACAGCCAGAACCAGCACCAGCTTCACCGTGTCAGGCATGCACGAACCGCCTTGATGGGAAGTCTAGCCCGAGCAGCCGGATTGCGAAAGATCCTGCACGAGAAATGCGGTTTCCGTTTTTATCCATCATGCTTTAGAAGCTGCCCCGATTGAGGACATTTGATGGCACGCCGCTCGATTGCAAAGGAAGCAGCCCTCATCCGACAGCGCCTGGGCTCCCGGCCCATCGTGCTGGTCGGGTTGATGGGGGCTGGCAAGACCAGTGTCGGCCGCAGGCTCGCCGACAAACTGGGGCTGGACTTCATCGATGCCGACCACGAGATCGAGCGGGCCGCCGGCAAGTCAATCACGGATATCTTCGCCGACCACGGCGAGGCCTATTTCCGCGAAGGGGAGCGACGGGTGATCCAGCGGCTGCTGGGCAATGGCGCGCAGGTGCTGGCCACAGGCGGTGGCGCCTACATCAACGACGAGACCCGCGCGCGCATTCAGGAGGCTGGAGTTTCAGTTTGGCTCAAGGCCTCGCTGCCGATCCTGATGAAACGGGTGGCCAAACGGCAGGACCGCCCCCTGCTCCAGACCGAGGATCCAGAAGCGGTGATGCGCAACCTCATGGAGAAGCGCTATCCCGTCTACGCGCTGGCTGACGTTACGGTGGAGAGCCGGGACGTGCAGCACGGCCAGATGGTCAATGACGTGATCCGGGCACTGGCGCAGTGGCCAGGCTGGGACAGGCAAACACCATGAGCAACAGCATCACGCGGCAAGGCGACAGCACGGTGCACGTGGCACTGGGCGCACGCAGCTACGACATTCACATCGGTGAGGGCCTGCTGCCCCGTGCCGGCGACATCATCGCACCATTCATGAAGCGGCCGCTGACCGCGATCGTGACGGATACCAACGTGGCGGCCGCCCATCTGGCCACTCTGGAGCGCGCCCTGGCCGGCAAGGGCATCCGCTCCACCGCCATCATCATGCCGGCCGGCGAATCCACCAAGAGCTATCAGCATCTGGCCGACCTGTGCGACCGCTTGCTGGCGGCGGGGATCGAGCGGCGCGACCGCATCATTGCCTTCGGCGGGGGAGTGATCGGCGATCTGGCAGGTTTTGCAGCGGCGATCCTGCGGCGTGGGGTTGATTTCATCCAGATCCCGACATCACTGCTGGCGCAGGTCGATTCTTCGGTAGGTGGCAAGACCGGCATCAACTCCGGCCATGGCAAGAACCTGATCGGGGCCTTCCACCAGCCACTGACGGTCATCACCGATACCAGCCTTCTGTCCAGCCTGCCGCGCCGCGAACTGGCTGCCGGCTATGCCGAGGTGGCGAAGTACGGCCTGCTGGGCGATACGGCGTTCTTTGAGTGGCTCGAGGAGACGTCCCCGCTGATCATGCGCGGCACGCCGGACGCCGTGATCCGCGCCGTCCGCATATCCTGCGAGGCAAAGGCACGCATCGTGGCCGAGGATGAAACAGAAACCGGCGTGCGGGCACTCCTGAACCTCGGTCATACCTTTGGACACGCCCTCGAGGCTGCCACCGGCTATTCGCAGCGCCTGCTGCATGGCGAGGCGGTGGCGATCGGCATGGTGCAGGCGTTCCGCTTCTCCGAGCGCCTGGGGCTGTGTTCGCCCGGAACGGCCGAACGTGTGGCAGCCCACCTGAAGAGCGCAGGCCTTCCGGTGCACGCCAGCCAGATCCCGGGCGATCTGCCGCCGCCCGCGACACTGCTCGAGATCATGCGTCAGGACAAGAAGGCACAGGGCGGCAAGCTCACCTTCATACTGGTGCGCGGGATCGGCGAGGCCTTCATCGCGCAAGACGTGCCCGAGCACGACGTGCTCGACTTTCTGACCGGGGACCTGCGCCAGCGATGATTGCCGGACTTGAGTTGCCTGCCGCAGCACTCGTTGCCTTGCTGTTGCTGTGCGCCATGTTGAGCGCAGCACGCACCGCGCTTGCCGAGGCCTCGCGCAGCAGGCTTGGCGAATTGCAGAAACGCGGCATGATGGGCGCTGCAATGGCGCTCGCCCTGCGCGACGGCGGCGCACGCAGCGATGCCGCCCTCGCCCTGGGGCAGATGCTCGCAGTGGCACTTGCCGGCGTCTGCGCCTACCAGGTCCTGAACGATCTGGCGCCGCCGGTGGCTGGCCTCGCGGCGGTTGCGCTTGCTGCCCTGTTCGGGCTTGTGGGCCTGCTCTTGCCCGCTGCCTATGCGAGGCAACGCGCCGAGCGAGCGGCGCTGGCGCTGTCGGGTGCTGCAGCGGTGGCGGTGGCGCTGCTCGCGGCGCCTGCCTGGGTGCTGGACAGCATGGCAGGCGGATTGCTGCGGCTCACCGGCAGCATGGATGACGATGCAGCGCCGAGCGTGCACGAGGAACTTCGCGAGACGATCGACCTTCATGCCAAGGAGGGCACGGTCATCAAGAACGACCGCGACATGCTGAGCGGCATACTTGCGATGCAGGACCTGACGGTGGCGGACATCATGGTTCATCGTACCAAGATGACGATGATCGACAGCGCTGAGGAGCCGCGCGACATTGTCGCCAAGGTCCTCAAGAGCGGGCACACGCGCATTCCGGTATGGACGGAAAACCCCGACAACATAGTTGGCGTTCTGCATGCCAAGAACCTCTTCGCCGCACTGCAGAAAAACGGCGGGGATGCCGGCAGGATCGACATCGATGATATTCTGCTGCCACCGTGGTTCGTTCCCGACACCCGGGCCATACCGGACCAGCTCAACGCCTTCCTCAAGCGCAAGAGCCACTTCGCCATCGTCGTCGATGAATATGGCGAAGTGCAGGGCCTGGTCACGCTGGAAGACATCATCGAGGAGATCGTCGGCGACATCAAGGACGAGCACGATGCGGTGGCGAGCGGTGTCAGGCCCAAGCCAGACGGCTCGTTTCTGGTGGACGGCGCGGTTCCGGTCCGAGATCTCAACCGCAGCTTCGACTGGTCACTACCCGATGAAGAGGCCAACACCATTGCAGGCCTTGTGATCCATGAAGCACGCATGATCCCTGAGGTGGGCCAGGCCTTCAACTTTCACGGCTTCCGCTTCGAGATCCTGAAGAAGCGCCGCCACCAGATCACGGCGATCAGGGTGAGCCCGCTGGCGCGGCAGGCGGAGCCGACACCGCAAGGCGCTCCTCAGGCCGGCGCAGAGGACTGAATCGCCAAGGCATGGACGCGTTCTCTCAGTTCATCCGCCAGCGCGGCGTTGACCATGCGGTGCTGATCGACGCGAGACCTGCCACGAAAGGCCTCGGATACAATTCTGACCCGGAAATGACTTTCGCCATCTTGCCGGGAACCGGAGTGGCCGGCGTGGTGATGCGACTCGTCCACGACTTCCAGCTCTGCGGGTGCAAAAGCCTGCTGCAGCTTGCCTGCAATCGTGCGGCCAACCGGCCCCAGATCCGGGGGTGGCGTCATAGTGTCCCTCCTGTGCTGGAGCCTTGCCTCGCCGCGCCTCTATCACCATAATTGGAAACGATGAAGCTCGATTCAAAATATTTCGACAAGATCAGGGTGAAGCCGGCTGCAGAAAAGCGGGCCGCTGAGCAGGTGCCGCAATGCGACTGGCCGGATTGCCCGCGTCCGGGCCGCCACAAGGCGCCCATGGGGCGCGGCCATGAAGGCAAGTTCTATAACTACTGCCCGGCGCATGTGCAGGAATACAACAAGAGCTACAATTATTTTGCCGGCATGAAGGATGACGAGATGGCGGAGGTGCAAAAAAACGCCCGCCTCGGAGACCGTCCAACCTGGAAGCTTGGCCAGAACGCACCCTTCAACGCATCCGGCGTGCGCCGCAAGGCGACCCAGATGCGCGATGACCCGTTTGGCGTCAATGCAGCGGGAGTCCGAACCGCTGGCAGGCACCCATCCGGCCGGGCGCTGCGCGCCACCGAACTCAAGGCGCTGCAGACACTGGGACTTGAGGACTCAGCCACGGCCGACGAGGTGAAAACCCGCTACAAGACCCTGGTCAAGCGCCTGCATCCGGATGCCAACGGCGGCAGCCGGGCCAACGAGGACACGCTGAAGGCAGTGATCCAGGCCTATGACCACCTGCGCGCCAGCGGTTTCTGCTGAGGCTGGTGCATCCTGCCAAGCCTTGCTCCGCAGGGCCCGACCGTCTAAAACCCGCCCCTCTCAACCCCGGATCGAGAAGTTTTCCTGACATGAACGCAAAGGCCACCGCAGAGCCCAACGGCATGCCCGACATCAAGGTGTCGGTGAAGCAGATGTTCGGCTTCGAGTCCAACCTCGAAGTTCCTGGCTATTCCAAGGCCTCCGAGCATGTTCCGGAAACCGACCCGGACTATCTGTTCAACCGCGAAACCACGCTGGCCATTCTGGCGGGCTTTGCCTTCAACCGGCGGGTCATGGTGACCGGCTATCACGGCACGGGCAAGTCGACCCACATCGAGCAGGTAGCGGCACGCCTGAACTGGCCATGCATCCGGGTCAACCTGGACAGCCACATCAGCCGCATCGACCTGATCGGCAAGGACGCCATCGTGCTGCAGGAAGGAAAGCAGGTCACCGAATTCCGCGAAGGCATCCTGCCCTGGGCCTACCAGCATAATGTGGCGCTGGTTTTCGACGAATACGACGCGGGCCGCCCCGACGTGATGTTCGTGATCCAGCGCATTCTGGAAAGCTCCGGCAAGCTCACCCTTCTCGACCAGTCGAAGGTGATCCGCCCCCACCCGGCATTTCGCCTGTTCGCCACCGCCAATACCATCGGACTTGGCGACACCACGGGCCTCTATCACGGCACCCAGCAAATCAACCAGGCGCAGATGGACCGCTGGTCCATCGTCACGGCGCTCAACTATCTGCCGCATGCACAGGAAGTGGGCATCGTGCTTGCCAAGTCAAAGCATTTCGACAATGAGAAGGGCCGCAAGACCATTTCCAACATGGTTCGCGTGGCGGATCTTACGCGCAACGCCTTCATGCAGGGTGATCTCTCGACCGTGATGTCGCCACGCACCGTGATCACCTGGGCACAGAATGCCGAGATTTTCGGCGACATCGGCTTTGCCTTCCGGGTCACATTCCTCAACAAGTGCGATGAACTCGAGCGTGCCGTCGTGGCAGAATTCTATCAGCGGTGCTTCGGTGAGGAACTGCCCGAATCCTCAGCCCACATCACCATCGCCTGAGTGAGCGGCGGTGGCGAAGGAGAGGGGCTCACCTTCAGACGAATTCAAGCGCGTTCTCTCTGTCGCGATGAAGACCATTGCCGAAGACCCAGAGCTGTCCGTAGCCTTTGGGAACGAGCAGCCAGGCCTTGCGGGAAACCGGGCGAAACTGCCGCAGCTCGGCGCTGAACTGAAGTCGGCCGAAGTCGCGATCGTGCGCGGCCTCTCCGACAGTTTCGCTCTGCGACTGTCCAACCACAATGACAAGGTGCACGCCCGCTACCAGCCACAGGGCAAGACCGCCCGCGCGGTGTTCGAAGCGGCCGAGCAGGCACGCATCGAGGCGCTGGGCGCCAATGCCATGCCTGGCATGAAGGCCAATCTGGCCGCCATGCTGACCGACCGTTACCGCAAGAAGGACGTCTCGCGCTACACCGACCGGCAGGAGGCTCCGCTCGACGAGGCCCTGGCCCTGCTGGTGCGCGAAAAGCTGACCGGCGAGGCACCGCCCGAGGGCGCACGCACCATGGTCGATCTGTGGCGGCCGTGGATCGAGGAAAAGGCGCAGTCGCAACTCGCGCATCTCATGGACAGCATTCACGACCAGGCCGCCTTCGCACGCATGTCGCGCGACATCATCGCCGCCCTCGACATGGCCGAGGAGCTGGGCGAAGACCCCGACCAGGCTGACGAGAGCGAGGAAGAGAACGAACCCGAAGAGGACTCTGGAGAGCGCCAGGAAAGCCCGGACAGCGAGGAGCAGCAAAGCGCCCAGGAATCCATGGAGGAGATGCAGGACGCCGAAGGCGAGACGGATGCCGCCGAAATGGACGCCCAGCAAATGGATGTCGAGGAACAGAGCGAGGAGCAGGATGGCGAGGAAGACCAGCAGGGCGAAGAGCCCTGGCGGCCACAACTTCCCTTCTCTTCGCTATCCAATGAGGACTTCTACAAGGTCTATACCAACCAGTTCGACGAGGAGATCGCCGCAGAGGACCTCTGTGATGCCGAAGAGCTGGGCCGCCTGCGCAACTATCTGGACAAGCAGCTCTCGAGCTTGCAGGGCGTGGTGGCAAGGCTTGCCAACCGCCTGCAGAGACGCCTCATGGCGCAGCAGAACCGCTCCTGGGACTTTGACCTCGAAGAAGGTGTGCTCGATGCTGCAAGGCTGACGCGCGTGGTCATCGATCCGATGCATCCGCTGTCCTTCAAGCTCGAGCAGGACACGGAGTTCCGCGACACGGTGGTAAGCCTTCTGCTCGATAATTCAGGGTCGATGCGGGGCCGTCCGATCACCGTGGCGGCGACCTGCGCGGATATTCTGGCGCGCACACTCGAGCGCTGCGGTGTCAAGGTCGAGATCCTCGGCTTCACCACCCGTACCTGGAAGGGAGGGCAGGCCCGCGAGAAATGGCTTGCCGCGAACAAGCCGTCCAACCCGGGCCGCCTCAATGATCTCCGGCACATCATCTACAAGTCTGCCGACACCCCATGGCGGCGGGCACGCCGCAACCTCGGGCTGATGATGCGTGAGGGGCTGCTCAAGGAAAACATCGATGGCGAGGCGCTGATCTGGGCGCATAACCGGCTGCTGGCGCGCAGCGAGCAGCGGCGCATCATGATGGTCATTTCCGATGGCGCGCCGGTCGATGACTCCACCCTCTCGGTCAATTCCGGAAACTATCTCGAGAAGCATCTGCGCCAGGTGATCCACGACATCGAGCAGCGCTCGCCCGTTGAACTGATCGCCATCGGCATCGGCCATGACGTGACCCGCTACTACAAGCGCGCGGTGACCATCGTTGACGCAGAGGAGCTGGGTGGCGCCATGACGGAGAAACTGGCCGAGCTGTTTTCAGAACGCGCCAAGGCGCCGCCGGTTGCAGCAAAGCCTGCCCCAGCGAGGCGCAGGGCGCCCGCGTGAAGCAGCTGGCCACTGCCCTGCTGCTCTTCGCCCACGCGATGGCGGCACAGGCCGAGCCAGTCACGGTCAGCGCTGAACCGATCGCCTCCTTTCGACGCATTGCCTCCCAGGACAGCTTCGGCCCCTTCAACTGGCGCGGTGGCCTGACGCTGACTTCAGCCGACGAGCGTTTCGGCGGCTTTTCCGGGCTCATCATGGGCAAGGACTGCGAAGACCTGCTGGCGGTGAGCGACCGAGGGACCTGGCTGAAGGCCCAGCTCGTCTATGACGGAGATCGCCTCTCCGGCATCACGGATGCGCAGCTGGCCGCCGTACTGAACGGCAAAGGTGAGCCGCCGCGCAACAAACTCGCAGGCGATGCCGAGGCGCTGACGCAGCTCAGGGATGGCGCCGTGGCGGTGGGCTTCGAAAGCAAGGTGCGCATCGGCAGCTACAACCTGCCGCGTGGTGGTTTCGCGGCGCGGTTCCAGGCCGTTCCCCACCCCAGGGAAATCGACACCGGGCCGGATAATGGCGAAATCGAAGCGCTGGGCCAACTTGCCGATGGGCGGCTGCTCGCCATTGC
>NZ_JBIIDX010000157.1:0-7905 GCF_044238155.1 Aestuariivirga sp.
CGGCCAGCGCCTTCTTGACGACGGCGACGAGATCGGCCTCCGGGACCGAGACTTGCGCCAGCCGCTGCGCGGCATATTCGGCATGGCTGGCGATGTTGCCCGCCAGCTCGGCGCCCAGCCGCAGGTCCTTGATCTGCACCTCGCCACGCGCTTTTTCATCGCCGCCCTGAATCACCACCAGCGGCGCGCCGCGCTTGTCGGCATATTTCATCTGCGCCTTCATGCCGGCCGTGCCGGTGTAGAGCTCGGCGCGGATGCCGGCGGCGCGCAACTGTTGTACCATGCGCCAGTAATCGCCCTGCCGCTCCTTGTCCATGACCAGCACGACAACCGGCGCGAGGGTCGATGACTCCTCGGCCTTGCCCACCAGCTTCAGCGCCGCATAGAGCCGCGACACGCCGATCGAGAAGCCGGTGGCGGGCACCTGCTGGCCGGTGAAGCGCGCCACGAGATCGTCATAGCGCCCGCCGCCGCCCACCGAGCCGAAACGCACGGTGTTGCCGTCCTCGTCCTTGGTGTCCATCAGCAATTCGCATTCGAACACGGGGCCGGTGTAGTATTCGAGCCCGCGGACGACGGCGGAGTCATAGCGGATGCGATCCACGCCATAGCCCGCCGCCTGAAACAGTGTCTGCATGGCTTCAAGGTCACGCAGGCCATCCTCACCATTCTTGCTGCCGCTTACGAAACGCGCATCAAGAGCCGCCGCGGTGGCAAAGGCAAGGCTTGCTTCGATCTGCTTATCAGAGAGGCCCGCGCCCTTGGTAAAATCGCCTGACTCGTCTTTGCGGCCCGCGCCAAGGAGCAGCACCACGCCTTCTTTGCCGAGGCGATCCAGCTTGTCGAGGGCGCGCAGCCACGTCAGCTTCACGTCTTCGCCGATCCCGAAAGTCTCGGTGAAGCCATCCAGCATCTTCCGGCTGTTGACCTTCATCACATACTGCCCACGCGGAATGCCCAGCGCTTCCATCGTATCCGCGGCCATCATGCAGACTTCGGCATCGGCCACCGGCGAGGCGGAGCCCACCGTATCGGCGTCGAACTGCATGAACTGGCGGAACCGGCCCGGCCCCGGCTTCTCGTTCCTGAACACCCAGCCCTGGCGGTAGCTGCGGTAGGGGGTCGGCAGCTTCTGCTGGTTCTCGGCCACATAGCGGGCGAGCGGCGCGGTCAGGTCATAGCGCAGCGACAGCCATTGCTCGTCATCGTCCTGGAACGAGAACACGCCGGCATTGGGCCGGTCCTGATCGGGCAAAAACTTGCCCAACGCATCGGTGTATTCGACGAAGGGCTGCTCCACCGGCTCGAAGCCATAGGATTCATAAACATCCTGGATTTTCGCCAGCATGCGGCGGACGCCGCGGATCTCATCGGGTCCGATATCGCGGAAGCCCTTGGCGGCCCGCGCCTTTGGGCGGTTTTCCTTGGTCATGCTGATGGTCCACCGTGAATGCCGGGCTATCTAGAGGAACGGGCGGCGGCGGGCAACCACAATGGCGGCGGCGGGCCGAAGAGGATCGCCGGGGGATGCCCGGCGATGAAGAAACATCTCAACTCATCATGCCCGGACTTGATCCGGGCATCCTCTCAGACGGCGGCAAAGAAGACCCCCGGGTCAAGCCCGGGGGTGATGAATAATGGGCAATAGCGGACCATGGCATCTGGCGGCCATCGCCACGCCGGGATGATTTCTGTTACCGCCTCACTTATCCCGCACCACTTTCTGCGACTGTTCACCCAGCCCGGCAATCCCGAGCCGCATGGTGTCGCCGGGCTTGAGGAAGCGCTGCGGCTTCATGCCCATGCCCACGCCGGGCGGCGTGCCGGTGGTGATGATGTCGCCTGGCATCAGCGTGAAGAACTCCGAGAGATAGGCCACGATATGGGCAACGCCGAATACCATGGTGGAGGTCGAGCCGTCCTGCACGCGCTTGCCGTTGAGCTCCAGCCACATGTGGAGCTTCTGCGGGTCCTTAACCTCATCCGCCGTCACGAGCCACGGTCCGACCGGGCCGAAGGTGTCGTAGGACTTGCCCTTGGTCCACTGGCCGGAGCGCTCCGCCTGGAATTCGCGCTCCGAGAGATCATTGATCGTGCAATAGCCGGCCACATGCTTCAGCGCGTCGGCCTTCTTGATGTTCTTGGCCCTGGTGCCGATGATCACGCCCAGCTCCACCTCCCAGTCCGACTTCTTGGACTTGGGCGGAATGGTCACGTCGTCATTGGGGCCCGAAAGGCAGCTCACCTGCTTGGTGAACACCACGGGCTCCTTCGGCACCTGAAGGCCCGATTCGGCGGCGTGATCGGAATAGTTGAGGCCGATGGCGATGAACTTCTGCGGATTGGCGATGCAGGCGCCGATCCGCGGCTTGCCGCGCACCAGCGGAAGCGATTCCGGCTTGATCTTGCGCAGCCGCGCGAGGCCGGCGGAGGATATCACCGCGCCGGTGATGTCCGGCACCACGGCGGACAGATCGCGGATGCGGCCTTCCTTGTCGAGAAGGCCCGGCTTTTCCTTGCCCCTGGGGCCATAGCGCAACAGCTTCATGAGAATTTCTCCCTGACTGGAATTGAAGGATCAGTATCCGCCGTCAGCACCCGGTGACGATGATGACATGCATGTTCTTGGGGCCATGCGCGGGGCGCACGATGGTCTGCTCGATGTCGGCGGTGCGCGACGGGCCGGAGATCATGTTGACGGTGCGCGGCATGCTGCCTTCGCCCATGACCCCGCGCAGCTTGGTCCACACCTCTTCATAACTTCCGAACAGCTGTGAGGCCTCGAGCATCACGATATGCGCCTCGGGCAGGAAGTTCAGCGTCGTCGGGTTCTCAGGCCCGGAAATCTGGATGATGGTGCCAGACTCAGCCACCCCCGCGAAGGCGCGGGTCATCGACGCGCGGTCTGATTCATGGGCGCGGCCCTCGACCACTTCGATGGCGCCGCCGCGGTGCCAGGGAAGCCTGGCCAGCACCGGATCCGCCCCGCGCCGCACATGGGCCGGCAGATTGCCGTTGCGCAGATAATCCGCCACGGCGGCCGGCACGTCGTTCACATCGTCGAGCACCGTAACGGTGCCGCCCACCGCCACCATCATCTCGGTGAACAGGCGGATGCGATGCGCCTCGTCGCCCGTGCCGCGCGCCGGAATGAGATTGCGCGGATGGCGGGCAAGCCGCTCGTCCACCGCGGCGCGGCGCCCGGCCTCAGGCGCCGGGGGAAGCTTGGCGCGGATGCGCGCAATCATGTCTGGGCGGGCGCTCACCGGCGGCGCTCCTTCCACAGCTGGTGAAAGGTCTTGCCCTGCGGCGCCGGAAAATCGCGGTTCTGGGTCCAGCCTTCGGCCAGCGGCAGCTTCGCCAGCCGGCCCTTGCCATGCGCCTGGTTGGCAAGCACCCGCGCCGCCAGCGCCGTGGCCATGCGGTAAAGCTTCGGCCGCTGCGCCACCCATGCCCAGACGCCCAGTCCCCAGCGAATGGCCGTGGGCTGCAAATGGCGTTCGAATTCCTTCTCGCGCCAGTGCCGCAGCATGCTGGGAATGGGAATCCGCATCGGGCAGACTTCCTCGCAGCGGCCGCAGAAGGTGGAGGCGTTGGGCAGATGCTTCGCGTTCTCGATGCCGGTGAGTGCTGGCGTCACGACCGCACCGATCGGGCCGGGATAGACCCAGCCATAGGCATGGCCGCCCACCGCATTATAGACCGGGCAATGGTTGAGGCAGGCGCCGCAGCGGATGCAGCGCAGCATGTCCTGAAACTCGGTGCCCAGCACATTCGAACGGCCATTGTCGAGAATGACGACGTGATATTCATCCGGCCCGTCGAGATCGCCCGGACGGCGCGGGCCGGTGGACAGCGTGGTGTAATTCGAAAAATCCTGGCCGGTGGCCGAGCGCGCCAGAACCCGCAGGATGGTGGAGGCGTCCTCGAGCGTCGGCACGATCTTCTCGATCGACGCCAGCACGATGTGGACGCGCGGCAGGTTCTGGGTGAGATCGCCATTGCCTTCATTGGTGACGATGATCGAGGTGCCGGTTTCGGCGATCAGGAAATTGGCGCCTGTGACGCCCACATCGGCGGCCAGATATTTCTGGCGCAGCACGGCGCGCGCCTCTTCGACGAGAGAAGGAATTTCCGTCAGGTCGCGGCTGGGGTCGAGGTGGGTGTGGGCCTTGCGGAAATCGGCCTCCACCTGGTCGCGCGTCAGATGCACAGCGGGCGCGATGATGTGGCTCGGCCGCTCGTTGCGCAGCTGGATGATATATTCGCCAAGGTCGGTTTCGACCGGCGTAATTCCGTTCTCGGCCAGATGCTGGTTGAGGTCGATCTCTTCCGAGATCATCGATTTGCCTTTGGTGACGAGCTTCGCATTCACCTTCCGGCAGATGCCCAGAATGGCGGCGCGCGCATCGTCAGGCGTTTCCGCCCAGTGCACTTCACCGCCGCTGGCCTTCACCCTGGCCTCGTAGCGCTCGAGATAGATATCGAGATGGGCGAGCACATGGTCCTTGATGTCGCGCGCCTGGTCGCGCAGCTGGTCGAACTCCGGCAGCGCCTCGCGGGCTTTGGAACGCTTCTGGATGAAGCGCGGGCCGGTCTCGGTCATCGCATATTGCAGCTTGCCGTCGGCCAGAGCCTTGCTGACGTTATCCGGAAATGCGGCGCTGGACATATCCATCATTCGGCCTCCGCAATGGGCGGCGTCAGATAGTCGCCCGCAAGAACTTCAGCCACATGCCGCGCTTTGACGTTTGAACCCTCGCGCTTCAGCTTGCCCGCCATGTTCATGAGGCAGCCGAGATCGCCGGCGATCAGCGTATCAGCGCCGGTGGCGTGGATGTGCTTCAGCTTCTTCTCCAACATCTTGTCCGAGATGCCGGGATATTTGACGCAGAACGTGCCGCCGAAGCCGCAGCACACTTCGGAATCGGTCATTTCGCGGAGCGAAACCCCCTCGACACTGGCCAGCAACTGGCGCGGCTCGTTGCGGATGCCGAGCTCGCGCAGGCCGGAGCAGGAGTCATGATAAGTGGCGCGGGCCGGAAATTCGGCGGTGACCTTGCTCAGCTTCATCACGCGGGTGAGAAAAGACACCAGCTCATGTGTCCGCTTCGCAAGGTCCAGCGCCGCCGCATGATCCGCCGTGCCCGCCGGGAACAGTTCCGGATAATGCTTGATGATCATGCCGCCGCAGGAGCCCGACGGCGCCACCACATAATCGAAGCCCCTGAACGCTGCGATCACCTGGCGGGCCAGCGCCTGGGCGTGCGCCTTGTCGCCAGAATTGTAGGCCGGCTGGCCGCAGCAGGTCTGGGCTTCCGGAACCTCCACCTGGCAGCCGGCATCCTCCAGCAGCTTCACCGCCGCGAATCCCACCGAGGGCCGGAACAGATCGACGAGACAGGTGACAAAAAGTCCGACGCGGGGCTGGGCAGGCGGCATGAAACCTCAAGGCAATGGCGGAACAGGCTTTTGCCAGCCCGAGCCTCCGGCGGCAAGGGGCAGCTATGCCGCGCAACGGCGTTGCATTCCGGCGCGATGCTGGCTTAATGCCACAGCCCATTACGACAACAGGACATAACCGCCCATGCTGACCATGCCGGTCCCCGATGCGGACACCATCCGCCGCCGCGCCGAGATCGCGGAGGCGCTCCGCGCCATCGTTCCGGGCGAGGGCGTGATCGCGGCGCCGGCCGAAATGCGGGCCTATGAGACCGACGGGCTCACCGCCTACCGCCAGATGCCGCTGGTGGTGGCGCTGCCGGAGACCACCGCGCAGGTTTCGGCGATTCTGAAATATGCCCATGACAACGCCGTCAAGGTGGTGCCGCGCGGGGCGGGCACCTCGCTGTCGGGCGGGGCTTTGCCGCTGGCGGACGGCATTCTGCTCGGCATGGCCAAGTTCAACCGCGTGCTGGAGATCGATTATGACAACCGCTGCGCGGTGGTGCAGCCGGGGGTGACCAACCTCGCCATCACCAGGGCCGTGGAGCATAAGGGTTTCTATTACGCGCCCGACCCCTCCTCGCAGATCGCCTGCACCATCGGCGGCAATGTGGCGGAGAATTCTGGCGGCGTGCACTGCCTGAAATACGGCCTCACCGCCAACAATGTGCTGGGCATCGAGATGGTGCTGATCTCGGGCGAGGTGATCCGGCTCGGCGGCAAGCATCTGGACAGCGGCGGCTATGACCTGCTGGGCGTGATGACCGGTTCGGAAGGCCTCCTCGGCGTGGTCACCGAAGTCACCGTCCGCATCCTGCAGAAGCCGGAGACGGCGCGCGCCGTGCTGGTGGGCTTCCCGTCGAGCGAGGATGCCGGGCAATGCGTGGCCGATATCATTTCGGCCGGCATCATTCCGGGCGGCATGGAAATGATGGACCGCCCGGCGATCCGCGCCGCCGAGGATTTCGTCAATGCCGGCTATCCGCTGGATGTCGAGGCGCTGCTGATCGTCGAACTCGACGGGCCGCAGGTCGAGGTCGACCACCTGATCGAGCGGGTGAGCGAGATCGCCAGGGCCAACCGCTCCATGACGCTCCGGATCTCGGCCTCGGAGGAGGAGCGGCTGCTGTTCTGGGCCGGGCGCAAGGCGGCATTTCCAGCGGTGGGGCGCATTTCGCCGGACTATCTCTGTATGGACGGCACCATTCCGCGCAAGCGCCTGCCGGATGTGCTGAAAGGCATGGCGGAGCTTTCGGCGCGCCACCGGCTGCGTGTGGCTAACGTGTTCCATGCCGGCGACGGCAATCTGCACCCGCTCATTCTTTATGATGCCAACGACCCCGATGAACTGGACCGCGCCGAGCAGTTCGGTGCGGACATCCTGCGCCTCTGCGTCAAGGTGGGCGGCGTGCTCACCGGCGAGCACGGGGTGGGCATCGAAAAGCGCGATCTGATGCCGGAAATGTTCTCGGAAGCCGATCTCGCCCAGCAAATGCGCGTCAAATGCGCCTTTGATGCGCAAGGCCTGCTCAATCCCGGCAAGGTGTTTCCGGTCCTGCACCGCTGCGCCGAGCTTGGCCGCATGCATGTGCGCGGCGGGCAATTGCCGTTCGCCGACATTCCGAGATTCTGATGGCCGATGCCGTGAAACCCTCCTCGGAAGCCGAGCTGGCGGAGATCATCGCCGCCGCCGAAGCGCCGTTCGAGGTGATCGGAACCGCCACGCGGCGTGGCCTGGGGCGGCCGATGCAAACTGCCGCCACGCTCGATCTGTCGGGCTTTTCCGGCGTCATCGCCTATGAGCCGGATGAACTGATCCTCGAGGTTGGCGCCGGCGCCAGGCTTTCCGAGATCGAGGCGCTGCTGGCGGCGCGGCGCCAGCAGCTGGCCTTCGAACCGCCGGACTGGTCGGCGCTGCTGGGCGCCTCGCACAGCGGCACGGTGGGCGGGCTTGTCGCCTGCAATCTCTCTGGCCCCCGCCGCATCAAGGCCGGCGCGCTGCGGGACCATATTCTGGGGGTGCGCGGCGTCACCGGCGGCGGCACCGCCTTCAAGGCCGGGGCGCGGGTGGTGAAGAACGTCACCGGCTATGACCTGCCCAAGCTGCTGGCCGGCGCCTATGGCACGCTCGCCGCCATGACGGCGGTCATCCTCAAGGTGCTGCCCGCCCCCGAGACCGAGGAAACCGTGGTGCTCACCGGGCTTGATGATGAAGCAGCAGTGCGGATCATGAGCCTCGCCATGCAATCCTCCTGCGAGGTGGCGGCGGCGGCCTTCATTCCGGGTGAGGCCGTCTATCTGCGGCTCGAAGGCGTGGCGCCTTCGGTGGCCTACCGCCGCGACCAGCTGGCGAAGGCGCTGAAACGGCCCGTCGAAGTGATGGCTGAACGGAGCTCTTCCGCCAAATGGCGGGCGATCCGCGATGGCGCGCTGTTCGTGAACCGTCCGGAGCATCCGTTA
>NZ_JBIIDX010000158.1:0-7875 GCF_044238155.1 Aestuariivirga sp.
GGGCGTCGCCCGCGTCTCGGATTTCTGTCTCATCTGCGCTTCTCCTAACGAGCTACGATGAGCCAGAAATCCTCCCTTCCTCAAGTCATCCAATCTGTCTCAGAAGCGCTGATGCCGGACACTCTGAGCAAGTCCGAGACCATCCAGGCCTTTCTGGCTCGGCCGCAGGGAGCGACGATCTCGGAACTCTCGGAGGCGACCGGCTGGCAGGCTCATAGTTTGCGCGGATTTTTGTCGGGAACTTTGAAGAAAAAGCTGGGTCTCAGACTTGATTCGTCCAAGGGCGAAGGTGGCCGCCGCTATCGACTCACCGAAGCTGCCAACTCATGAGCAGGACGGAAGAGCTCCTGGCAGGACTGGCCGGGATGGATCTGCAGAGCCTGCGGGACGAGTGGAAGGGTCTTTCCGGCGGCGACGCTCCGCCCGCCATGAGCAAGGAACTGCTCCGGCTTGCCATCGCCTACAGGAAACAGGAACAGGAGTTCGGCGGCTTGAGCCGCCGGACCTCCATTCGGCTGAGGGCACTGCGCAATGGCGGCAGGGCAAGCTTGCAGCTGAGTGGTGAGGCCCTGCCCCTGAAGCCGGGGGTCAAGCTGCTGCGGGAGTGGCAGGGCAAGGTTCATGAGGTTCTGGCTCTGGAGGACGGCCGATTTGCCTATGGTGGAAAAGTCTGGAGATCGCTGAGCGAGATTGCCCGGGAGATCACCGGAGTGCGCTGGTCCGGACCCCGCTTCTTCGGCACCAGGGACCGGAAGAGGACTGCCCCCGGTGGCTGAGCGTCCAGTCATCCGCCGCTGTGCGATCTATACCCGGAAGTCCTCCGAGGAAGGGCTGGATCAGACCTACAACTCCCTTGCGGCCCAGCGCGATGCCTGCACGGCCTACATCGCCAGCCAGAAGCATGAGGGCTGGACCTTGGTCCCAAAGACCTACGACGATGGCGGCTTCTCGGGCGGCAACCTCCAGCGGCCAGCACTCGAGGACCTGATGCAGGACATCGGCAAGGGTGAGATCGACATCATCGTGGTCTACAAGATCGACCGGCTTACCCGGTCCCTGGCAGACTTCGCCAAGCTCACGGAGGTCCTGGACCGCCACGACGTGTCCTTCGTGGCCGTCACCCAGCAGTTCAATACCTCGACCTCGATGGGTCGGCTGACGCTCAACGTGTTGCTCTCCTTTGCCCAGTTCGAGCGGGAAGTTGCTGGCGAGCGCATCCGCGACAAGATCGCCGCCTCCAAGCGGCGAGGCATGTGGATGGGAGGGCATCCCCCGCTCGGCTATGAGGTGAAGGCAAGAAAGCTGGTGGTCGTTCCGGAGGAGGCCGAGACCGTCCGACACCTCTTCCGTCGCTACCTGGAGCTCCGCTCCGTGCAACTCCTGCGAAGGGAACTGGCCGGTTCCGGGACACGTTCGAAGCGCAAGATCCTGCAGGATGGCTCGGTGCTGGGCGGTGCCACCTTCTCCCGGGGCGCCCTGTACACGATCCTCAAGAACCCGCTTTACCGGGGCCTGATCCAGCACAAGGGGGAGTGTTTTCCCGGTGAGCACGAGCCAATCGTGGAGGAGAAGTTGTTTTCGGATGTCCAGCGGGTCCTGGAACAGCAGGGGCCCGGGGACGAGGCGCGGCGCAAGCTGGCCTCACCCGCCCTGCTCAAGGGGCTGGTGTTCGATGCTCAAGGCGAGCGGCTGCAGCCAACCCATTGCAGCAAGGGCAGAACGAAGTACCGGTACTACACCTCGAAGTCTCTGCTGAAGGAGGGGAGGCAGCAGGCGACGAGCGGGTTCCGGGTTCCCGCTCCTGACCTCGAGATGATCGTCATCCGTTCACTGGCGAGCCACCTGAGAAGGAAGCAATGGGTTGCTGCGCTCATACACGATCCTGGAGACCTTCCGCCTGCACTTCAAAAGGCCCACGGCATTGCGGTCGATATCGAGAGACAGCCGATCGTGAACACCGGGATGATCGGCGATCTCGTTACCCGTATCAACATGGATAAGAGAAACATACATCTCAGGATCAACAGGGACCGGCTTGTCGCCCTCCTCACCGGCCGAGCCCCCGAGGAGACACAGTCGCCGCTGAATAGTCTACCCCTCGAGATCGACATCACCAGCCACCTCCTCCGGTGTGGCAAGCAGGTACGCCTGATGATCGACGAAACCGGGGACCAGCCAGAGTCCGACCCCCACCCCCGCCTCATCGGCGAAATCCTGAGAGCCCGTCGGTGGTTTGATGCGCTCTCATCCGGAGAGGTCCCGACCATCGCGGCCATCGCCAAGGCCGAGGGTGTCTCGGCTTCCTACATCAGCCTGAAGATCAGCCTCGCCTTCCTGGCACCAGACATCGTTGAGACCATCATCGACGGCACACAACCGATGTCTCTCACGCCGGAGCGGCTCAAGAAGGCCTGCCCGCTACCCGCTTCCTGGGAAGAGCAGCGCGCCCTGCTGCTGGCCTGAACTCCACACTGACAGTCTGTCTTTGTCGGGACGGTTCCGTGGGAAGCGGTTCAGCACCTATCAGGATGCACGACCCTGCGCACCATAACCGGAATTCGGGCCAGCGGAGACTTTCCGCGTGAAATCTATCAGCCGGAGCGTCAAATTGGTCTCTCCGGCGCTCCCGCGAGCTGACATACCGTCGAAGCCCCGGAAATGTCGGAGGCTTCGCCAGCAGCTGTCATTCTCATGGTTCGACGTGGGTGGATTGGCTGGGGCGGGAGGGATCGAACCTCCGAATGGCGGAATCAAAATCCGCTGCCTTACCGCTTGGCGACGCCCCAGCAGAGCGGGCTCCGTATAGCCAGCCGATCAAGACTTGCCTAGCCTCAAATGCGCCGCTATAAGCCGCGCCGGACCAAAGACGGAGTGTAGCGCAGTCTGGTAGCGCACCTGCTTCGGGAGCAGGGGGTCGGAGGTTCGAATCCTCTCACTCCGACCATCCTTGACTGTCAGCGGCGGCCAAGCAGAGCCCAGGCGGCCGGAAATCCGACAGCCGCGATTGCCGCCTTCACTGCATCCCCCACAAGGAATGGCAGAAGGCCGAGCTGAATCGCCTTCTCCGGCCCGATCCAGACCGCAAGCCAGATGAGCCCAGGCACATAGAGCACCGCGGCTCCGATCAGCATGGCCGCGAACATGCGCGGCGCCGTCCGGTCCCAACCTCGTTCGGCCAGCCAGCCAACCACATAGGCCGCGGCAATGAAGCCCAGGACATAGCCGAAACTTGCCAGCATGACGCCAGACTTGAAGCCCGCGAACACCGGCAGTCCGATCGCACCCTCGAATGCATAAAGCGCCAGCGTGGCGGCGCCAAGCCGCGAGCCATAGGCAGCGCCGATCATCAGCACGGCCAGCGTCTGCAGCGTCATCGGCACCGGCAGCATCGGCACATTGACCTGTGCAGCAGCCGCCACCAGCAGCGAGCCAAACAGGGCCAGAACGGCATTGCGGGCGAGGCCCGCGTTCGGCCACAGCCGGTCAGAAAGAAGGCTGGTTTTCATCGTCAATCACCCCTACCCTTGCTGGTCATGTTCTCTGGCCTGCTTATAGGGTCCGGCACGCTGTGCCGCAACCGGGCATGACGGACCTCGTCTTTGACCGGGAGTTTGCCATTACCCCCGGACGGGCGGAGGTACTCTCTCCGCTTGTCCGCCGGGTCGTGGCGAACAACCCCTCTGCCTTCACCTTCCGGGGCACGTCCAGCTTCATCGTTGGCCGGGGCGAGGTTGCGGTGATCGACCCCGGACCAGCCGACGACGCCCATCTGGCCGCATTGCTGGAGGCCGTGCGCGGCGAAACGGTGAGCCATATCCTCATCACCCACACCCATGCTGACCATTCGCCGCTGGCCGCAGCCTTGCAGAAGGCAACAGGGGCAAAGACCTTTGGCTATGGGCCAGTGCCCGCGCCAGCAGGCGGCGAGGCACTCAGGCTCGACGCCTCGATCGACCATGCCTTCCAGCCAGACGTGCGCCTGGCCGATGGCGACACCATTGCAGGCCGCGGCTGGACGCTGGATGGGGTGTTCACGCCTGGCCACATGTCGAACCACATGTGCTTCGCGCTGCGCGAGGAACGCGCCCTGTTCTCGGGCGATCACGTGATGGCCTGGGCCACCAGCGTGATTGCACCACCCGACGGTGACATGGCGCAGTATTTTGCCTCTCTCGGCAAGCTGCTGGAGCGCGACGATCAGGTCTATCACCCTGGCCACGGCCCCTCGCGGCCAAATCCCTTGCCGCTGGTGCGCGGCTATCTGGCCCACCGGCGCATGCGCGAGGAGGCCATCCGCAGCAGCGTGGACAAGGGTGCGCGCAGCGTGGCTGATGTGGTGGCCACAGTCTACGCCGGGCTCGACTCCACACTGCATGGCGCAGCCTCCCTTTCGGCACGGGCGCATCTCGATCATCTGGTCGAGCAGGGCAGACTGAGGAAGAGCGGCGGCGTCTACGAGCCAGTGCCGGGAAACCGGTAATCGCGAAAGCGCTGGCGCAGATCGAGCTTGGAAATCTTGCCGGTTGCCGTGTGTGGAATCTCGTCGACGAACACGATATCGTCAGGCAACCACCATTTGGCCATTTGCCCCACGAGGTGCTGGCGAACAGCGTCGGCCGTAATCTCCGCACCCGGCTTGCGCACGACAACGAGAAGGGGGCGCTCATCCCACTTCGGGTGTGGCAGGCCGATGGCCGCCGCCTCCTGAACGCCCTCACATCCCAGTGCCGCATTCTCGATCATGATCGAGGAAATCCACTCACCCCCGGATTTGATGACGTCCTTGGCGCGGTCGGTGATGTGCATGTAACCATAGTCGTCGATGGTGGCGACATCGCCGGTGTCGAACCAGCCATCCCCTTCAAAGGCCGACTGCCCCTCACCCTTGAAATAGCTGCGGGCCACCGCTGCGCCCCTCACCTTGAGCCGCCCGAAGGTCTTGCCGTCATGCGGCAGGTTGTTGCCATCATCATCGGTGATCTTCATATCGATCATGAAGGGTGGGCGCCCCTGCTTCAGTTTCAGCGACCACCACTTCTCAGGCGGAAGCTCCGCTGCCTGGCGCGACATCACCGCCAGAGAGCCAATCGGGCTCATCTCCGTCATGCCCCAGGCATGAATCACATCCGTGTCGTGGTGCTCGACGAAGGCGCGCATGATCGCCTCCGGGCAGGCCGACCCTCCGATCACCACGCGCTTCAGATGCGGGAGGCTGAGGCTGGTATTCTGCTCGAGATGACGCAGCAGCATGAGCCACACAGTGGGTACGGCAGCCGCAAAGCTGACCTTGCCAAGCTCAAGCATCTCGTAGAGCGATGCACCGTCGAGCCGGGGACCGGGCATTACGAGCGCAGCACCCGAAATCGGCGCCGAAAAGGCAATTGACCAGGCGTTGGCGTGAAACATCGGCACCACCGGCATCACCGTGTCGCGCGAGGACAACGCCATGGCATCACCCAGCGAACACATCAGGCCATGCAGCACATTGGAGCGGTGCGAATAGAGAACGCCCTTGGGATTGCCGGTCGTGCCGCTCGTGTAGCAGAGGCCGCAGGCGGTATTCTCGTCAAACTCGGGCCAGGCATGTGCCTCATCGCCATCCGCGAGCAGAGTTTCATAGCATACCGGGTTGCGCAGCCGCGTGGAGGCAGGCATGTGTGCCTCATCCGTGAGGATCACGAACCCCTTCACCCTTGGCAGGCTGTCCTGCAGCGCCTCGAACAGTGGCACAAAACTCAGGTCGATGAAGATCCACTGATCCTCGGCATGATTGATGATGTAGCTGAGCTGGCTCTCGAACAGGCGCGGGTTCAACGTATGGACGATGGCGCCGAGCCCCATCACCCCATACCAGACCTCGAGATGACGCCAGGTGTTCCAGGCCATCGTGGCAATCACGGTGCCGAGCCCGAGCCCCAGCCGCCGCTCCGAAGCAGAGGCCAGCGCCCGCGCCCGACGGCCAAGCGTGGCGTAATTCGTGCGATGCAGCGGGCCCTCGACGCTGCGCGAAAGAATGGGAGTCTGGCCATGCCAGCGCGCCGCATGTTCCAGCACGCGGTGCACCACCAGCGGAAAATCCTGCATCAGTCCCTGCATGGCCTTCAGCCCCGTGGCTCGATGGGTGTGATGGCGCCAAGTCCCAGCACCTGCTCGATGAAGCGCGCCCCGGCCAGCAGCCTTGCCTCGCCACGGCCCGGTGCCACGACCTGCAAGCCCACCGGCAGCCCATCTGCCGTGAAACCACAGGGCAGGGACAGGGCCGGCGAGCAGGTCAGCGTGACGGCATGAACGATCATCAGCCAGTCGACATAGGAGGAGAAGGTCACGCCGTCACACTCCGTAACGTAGCGCTGCCCGGCGGGAAACGGCGGCACGATGGTGGCAGGGCACAGCAGCAGGTCGAAGCTGTCGAAGAAGGCGCGCATTCGCCGGAACAATTCACCGCGCTGGGCCTCGGCGCGGGCGATGTCGGCGCCGGTCAGAGCAAGGCCCTGCTCGATGTTCCAGACGACTTCGGGCTTCAGCAGGTCACGGTGCGCGTCAAGCAGCGGCTTCATGTTCGCATAGGACAGCGCGCGCAGCGTTCGAGCGCAGTCACGTGCCTCCGTTAGATCCGGATGCGCCTCCTCGACGATGACGCCCGCCGCCTCAAGCTTTGCCGCCGCGGCAAGCACCAGCCCGGCAACCTCACGATCGACCGGCGGCAGGCCTAGGTCACGCGACACCGCCACCCGTCTTGGCCGCCATCCACTGCGAGCAGCTGCCAGGTAAGACGTGCCATCCGCGGGAAGTGACAGCGGATCAGCTGCTTCCTCGCCCACCATGGCATCGAGCAGCAGCGCAAGATCGGTGATATTGCGGGCCATCGGCCCCTCGACGCCAAGCGTGGAATCGATCTTTGTGAAGACCGAGGCCGCTACCCGGCCGGGTGACGGCCTGAGACCAGTGACACCGCAGAAGCTTGCCGGGTTGCGAAGTGACCCTCCGAGGTCAGAGCCATGTGCCACCCAGGCCATGCCGGTGGCCAGCGCCACGGCCGCTCCGCCCGATGAGCCAGCCGCCGAGAGCCGGGTGTTCCAAGGGTTGCGGGTGAGGCCGAACACCTCGTTGAAGGTATGCGCGCCCGCCCCAAACTCCGGCGTATTCGACATGGCATAAACAATTCCACCATTGGCCTCGAGATGGCGAACCATAAGGTCTGACACGTCCGCCACACGATCCTTGAAGATCGGCGAGCCCTGGGTGCAGCGCACACCGGCCACATCCATCAGGTCCTTGATCGGAACGGGCAGACCAGCCAGCGGCCCACGCTCGGCAACCGGCTTCTCCATCAGCGCGCGAGCATGGGCGCGGGCCCGCTCGAAACACAGCGTGGGCAGCGCGTTGACCGAGGCACCCACCGTGGCAATACGCCGCTCTAGCGCATCAAGACAGTCGAGTGGGGATATGGCCCCGTCTTTCAGACCAGCCACGACGTCGAGGGCAGTCATATGGATCAGCTCGGTCATGTGGGGCCTCCTGCCGCAAAGCCCGTCATGAAATCCGTTTGCCGCCACCCCGTCAACCGGCGTAAAAGCCTCCGATCACAGCTCGAGGGAGATCATCATGAACGCACCGGTCGCAGCCCCAGGCATGAACAAGCAGTGGGTGGAACGCCGCGCCAAGGCCGTCTCGCGTGGAATCAGCGCCGGCGCCCCGGTGATCGCGGCAAAGGCCGAAAACGCCGAGATCTGGGATGTCGAGGGCAATCGCTACATCGACTTCGGCGGCGGCATTGCGGTTGTCAATACCGGTCATCGCCACCCGGCCGTCATGAAGCGCGTGTATGAGCAACTCGAAGCCTTCACCCACACCTGCGCCATGGTCATGCCCTAT
>NZ_JBIIDX010000159.1:0-7809 GCF_044238155.1 Aestuariivirga sp.
CAGGACTGCTCTACGGAAAACAACCCACAGTCACATCAAGGCCGTCAAACTCACAGACCCTGACAAACCTTAGTGGTAGGCCAAGCCGCATTAACAATCTTTTATCGCAGGTTCGGACACCGGACTTCACGGTAACCTCTCAGTTCCCAGTATACTGGTTTGTCCCTACGCATGCTGCGCGATCTACCCAAGAAGCGTAATCTTCGTCATTGCTTCAAGAGACTTCATCAATGGGCCCTGACGCTGTAGTAGCGTATCCTAGGGTGAGGGATTGCTCACGTATCTTTCCGATACCCCCTGCTCTTTGATAACAGGCTACTATATGCTCTATATTCAGGGTCCTCTTCGAGTACCTGGCAGGTCGTCCAGGGCACGGATTTGATGACCGAGTCCGTTCACCTCAATTGCTGACAACAGAACAAGGCCGAATGAAGAAGACAACAAAAGCCATCATCCTCGCCGGCGGCAGCGGCACGCGACTCTACCCGGTAACACTCGCAATATCGAAACAGTTGTTGCCCGTCTTCGATAAGCCAATGATCTATTATCCGCTGTCGGTACTGATGCTGGCAGGGATCAGGGAAGTCCTCGTGATCTCCACACCACAGGACCTGCCATTGTTCCGGGCCCTGCTGGGGGATGGCTCTGCCTTCGGGATGAGCCTGCAGTATGCCGAGCAGCCCTCGCCGGACGGGCTGGCGCAGGCCTTCATCATCGGGGAGCGGTTCCTCGATGGCGGGCCCGCCGCCCTGGTTCTGGGAGACAACATCTTCCATGGTGACCAGTTGCAGGCAAAGTGCGGCGCCGCAGCGGCTCGGACGTCGGGCGCAACGGTTTTTGCATATCACGTCTCCGACCCGGAGCGGTATGGCGTGGTCTCCTTTGATGCAGCTGGCAAGGCAACCAGCATCGAGGAAAAACCGAGGGAGCCCAAGTCCAACTGGGCAGTTACGGGGCTCTACTTCTATGATGCAGACGTTGTGGAGATCGCCAGGTCACTGAAGCCCTCACCCCGAGGTGAGCTCGAGATTACCGATGTCAATCGCACATACCTTGAGCGCGGCGCACTCAATGTGGAGCGCCTTGGGCGTGGCTATGCCTGGCTCGATACGGGAACGCATGACAGCCTGCATGATGCGGGCTCCTTCATTCGCACCATCGAGACCAGAACAGGCATCAAGGTCTGCTGTCCTGAGGAGATCGCCTTCCACTCAGGCTGGATCACGGCAGATGATGTGGCCGCACGAGCCGCAGCACTTGGCAAGACGGAGTACGCCGCCTATCTCCGCCGCATCGTGGCGGAAGGAACCACAGCGCCACGGGGCAGCAACTGATGCAGGTCACAGACATCGGCCTCGGTGTTCTCGAGATAACGCCAAAACGCCTGGGCGACGCGCGCGGCTTTTTCGCCGAGACCTGGCAGCGCAAGCGGTTTGCTGACGCGGGTGTTGCATGTGACTGGGTACAGGACAACCAGTCTCTGTCGGCGGAGGCATACGTGTTGCGCGGCCTCCATTTCCAGAAAACACCGCACGCGCAGGCCAAGCTCATAAGGGTTCTCAGTGGCTCGATCTTCGATGTCGCCGTCGACCTGCGCCCCTGGTCGAAAACCTTTGGTGGCTGGGTGTCCTGCACGCTCTCGGCCGAGGCCTTCAACCAACTCTACATTCCAGAGGGCTTTGCCCACGGCTTCCTGACACTCGAGCCCAGTGTCGAGGTGCTCTACAAGGTCTCCAGCCCGTACGCGCCCGAATGTGAACGGGCAATTGCCTGGAACGATCCCAGCCTGGCAATCGCCTGGCCGCTGCCCCCGGGCCAGGAACCCATGCAGTCGGCCAGGGATGCCGCTGCCGCACCGCTCTCCAAGATGCGGTCGGAACTCCAGTTCTAGAGGTGTTGCAATGAAAGTCATGGTTACCGGCGGATCCGGTTTCATAGGCTCGGCGGTCTGCCGTCACCTGCTACTCGATTTGGGGCTAGATGTCGTCAATATCGATAAGCTTACCTATGCCGCCACCGAGGGCGCGACGGCCATGCTCGAGCGCCACCCGGGTTACAGCTTCCACAAGCTCGATATCCGTGAGCGCGGCGCAATCCAGCGGGTGATGGAAAAGGAGGGTGTGGATGCAATCATGCATCTTGCGGCAGAAAGCCATGTCGACCGTTCGATCGATGGCCCTGGCGCCTTCATTGAAACCAACATCCTGGGTACCTATGCGCTCCTTCAGGCTGCACGTTCCTATCTTGACGGCCTGCCGGAAGAGAGGCGACTGCTTTTCCGCTTTCATCACGTGTCAACCGACGAGGTGTTTGGCGAATTGCCGCTCAGTGGCGGTCTTTTCACAGAGGCAACGCCCTATGCGCCCTCCTCGCCTTACTCAGCCTCCAAGGCCTCCTCGGATCACCTCGTCATGGCCTGGCACCACACCTTTGGGCTTCCCGTGGTGCTCTCCAACTGCTCCAACAATTACGGGCCCTTTCAATTCCCTGAAAAGCTGATCCCGCTGATGATCCTCAACGGGCTTGAGGGCAAACCGCTCCCCGTCTATGGCACGGGCGAGAATGTGCGTGACTGGCTGCATGTCGAAGACCACGCCCGCGCTCTGGCACTTGTCCTGACCAGGGGCCGCACAGGCCAGTCCTACAATATCGGCGGCCGCAACGAGCGCTCGAACCTTGCCGTTGTCCAGACCATCGCCGACCTCCTCGACGAAGCCCGTCCCCTGCCCTCAGCCTCGCGCCGCGAGCTCATCACCTTCGTGGGCGACAGACCGGGCCACGATCTCCGCTATGCCATCGACGCCAGAAAGGCGGAAGCCGAACTTGGCTGGAAGGCGCACTATGGCTTCGACACCGGCCTTCGCAAGACGATCAGCTGGTACCTTGACAATGAGGCGTGGTGGCGGCCGCTGCGCGAGGCACGCTATGCTGGTCAGCGACTAGGAGCCAATGGCTGAATGCGCATCCTCGTCACGGGAACCAGAGGCCAGGTTGCGACAGCGCTTGCAGAATGTGCGCAACGAAGAAGTCACCTCGAACTCCTTGCCTTGGGCAGGCCCGCACTTGACCTCGAACGCCACGACGAGGCCGAAGCGGTGATGATTGCTGCCAGACCTGACCTCATCGTCAACGCTGCTGCCTACACCGCTGTTGACCGGGCCGAGAGCGAGCCAGCTCACGCCTTCGCCATCAACCGCGATGGCGCTGCCACCGTTGCAAAGGCTGCGGCAAGGCTCGCTGTGCCCCTCATTCATCTCTCCACCGACTACGTCTTCGACGGCACCAAGCCAGTGCCCTATGTCGAGACTGACCCCCCGAATCCGCTCAGCGTCTATGGACGCTCGAAACACGATGGTGAGCAGGCAGTTATGGCCGCGCACCCATCAAGCATTATCCTGCGCACGTCGTGGGTGTTCAGTCCCTTCGGTACCAACTTCCTGAAGACTATGCTGCGCCTTGGAGCAGAGCGCGAAAACCTGCGTATCGTCAGCGACCAGACCGGAAACCCCACCAGTGCCATCGATCTCGCCGAGACCATCCTCAACCTTGCACCTCAGCTTTCCGCCAACCCTGCCGCAGCAAACGGTGTCTACCACCTCACGAATGCTGGTAGCACCAACTGGTACGGCTTTGCAGAAGCCATCTTCAATGCAAGTGCCAGGCATGGCAGCCGAAGGCCGAGGCTCGAAGCTATCTCCAGCACTGATTACCCTACGCCAGCGCGCCGTCCCGCGAACTCTCGCCTCGACACATCGGCATTCACAAGCCGCTTCGGCATCACGCCGGGCAGATGGGAAAATGCCGTAGAAGAGACCATCGCCCGGCTCACGATTGCCAACTGACAGGGCAATTCGTTTTCAGGTTCTCTTTCGCGAAGATGTGACTGCATCAACTACAGAACTCAGCCACGGAACGATAAACACGTTAGCTATTTCACTATCTGAAGGCGATCAACAGCCACCGCAGCGGCGGCTACTTGCCACATGATTGACCGCGGGCCCCGCCTTGGATGGGCAACGGTAACGAACGGGTGCAGCTATCGTCCACCGGGCCAGAAGCTACTGGATAAATGCCCAGAGACAAGCCATGATCCCTTCAGCTTTTAACAAAGTTCACTACAATGTTGCTGATGGAAAACTCTGGACTAAACAGGCCGCTCCAAACCATTCTGTTTGGCGTACGATCCCCGATCGTGGTCGAATTCGAGGAGGTATGCACCAGGGCTGGCGTTTCCATTATTGCAGCCGTGAGTGTCGATGGTTCACCAAGGCTCTCGAACCGCCAGGCTGTTGTCAGCCTGAAAGAGATAGGCGATCAGTTCAAGGGCTATACTTTTGTTCCCGTTGCCTTTTACCCAAGGCGCCGGCGTGCGTTGACTGATCTTGCACTGGCGAAAGGCCTGACGCCCTCCCCGCCGATCATCGATCCATCAGCCGTCATCTTCTCAAGCGCACGCGTGCACGGAGGCTCATTTGTTAATGCTCAAGCCGTTATAGGCGGATGCTCAATTATCGGTAATTTCTGTTTGGTGAACCGATCAACATCAATCGGACATCATACAATCGTCGAAGATTACGTCAGCATTGGGCCTGGAGTAACTCTTGCAAGCAATATCCGGATTGGTGAGGGCTGCGTGATCGGTGCCGGTACAACTATACTGCCAAATGTTACGATCGGCGCTGACTCCTTCATCGCGGCCGGTTCCATTGTTCGAAGGTCTGTTGAGCGGGGAATGCTGGTATCCGGAAATCCTGGTAGAGCCATTCGTCCCCACGTCCACCGCGACAATCAGGATGAGTAGGGACGATGCTGGATCTTTCGGAGCTGTGGGACAGCATCAACAAAGGCGGTAACAGACCTTTTTTCATCACGCCTGATCAAACCTATACGCATGAAGACTTCAAATTACTGGTCTGTCGCGCCAGCTTTACATTGCGTTCTTGCAAACCAATTTCAGGCGACCGAGTTATCATCTCGCTGCAAAATGAGGTATTGGCAAGCTCAGTCTTCGTCGCTGCTTTGCTTATGGGACTTGTTCCAGCAATGCTCCCTTTTGATACAGGCAAGCATCGCAAAGACTCTATCCATCGACTGCTTGAGCCTGTACTTGTTGTCGAGGGCGAGGAAATGCTCGCAAATGAAGGTTTCGAGTTGCCTGCAGAGCAAGAGCATGATCCAGAGGAATTAGCCTATCTGATATTCACCTCTGGAACAACAGGCGAACCAGCAGGTGTTGAAATCACAAGGTACAATCTGGCCTCACATCTCGGAACTCTGACCCGACTATTTCACTTCAATTCCGACACGCGCGTATTCATCCCGACGCCACTGTCGCACACTGACGGGCTCATATTTGGACTTATGCTGACAGTTTCGACCGGAGGTTCAACCATTCGACCGGGAGCACCAGATCTTTCGGACTTCGAGAACTGGATCGGAATGATCACGAAGTACAGCGCCACTCACATGGTCACGAACCCCACCGTGCTGAGCCTGATCGACCGTACAGCCGCAAGTAACAACTGTTTCAGGACGGACTTATTCAAAGGCATTCTCAGTTCTGCGTCACTGCTGCGCCCAAAACTGTGGAACCATTTCGAAGAACGGTTCGGTGTTAAGATCTACAATCTCTATGGCTTGACCGAAACGGTAACTTCCGCGTTGTATGCCGGACGTCATCCGGAAATGGGGCGCATCGGCACGCTCGGAAAGCCAATAGATTGTCAGGCACGTATTGTGCCGATGACGGCATCAGGTGGCCAGATGGACATCGGTGAGCTTGAACTCAAAGGTCCGCATGTGTTTCGTGGATATTATCAGAATTCTGCCCGGACGCAGGCTGCTTTCACACCAGACCACTGGATGAAGACAGGCGACATGGTGCGTATGCTGGATGATGGATCATTTGAATTTCTGGGCCGAGCCAAGTTGGTAATAAATTCTGGTGGCACTCTCATTCGAGGAGACGAAATTGACGAATGCCTGCTGCGCCATTCGGCTGTGCTCGAAGCGGTAACACTCGGAATCGAAGATACAACATTTGAGGAAATTGCTGTATCTGTCGTAGTGCTGTCCAATCCGGTCTCAGAAGCCGCATTGACGGATTTCTGCCGGTTGGAGCTGGAACGACTCAAGGTGCCAAAGAGGATTATTGCGGTTGCGTCCATTCCGAGAGGTGATGCCGGAAAACCCAACCTTGCCGCGCTGCGTGACTTGGTTGCTCGGCACATCGAGCGCATTGACCAATCTGATCTTGCCGATCTTGATGTCCTGCAGCAGCAACTCCTCAAATTGGCAGCTCTCGTATTCCGCACAGATCCCGACAAACTATCCTTGGCATCAAGCGCGAAGACTGTTGAGGGATGGGACAGTTTTACGCACATCAACCTTCTGCTTCAGGCAGAAGAGCACTTTTCAATTCGTATACCCAGCAATCAAATTGCCAGTACCAAAACGCTATCGGATCTGTACAAAGCGATCGTCAGGTTGAAGTCAAGGCATGTCACGTGACAACTGTGTCTGCATGTCAGATTTCCAATAAACTCTGATTACAGGTTTGCAATGACTAAGATTGCTATTCTCGGAACTTGCGCATCTGAAGACTGGTATCACCATCAAGATCCCCGTCAAAGGCTAGAGGTGAGGCTAATACCCCGATATCAGCAATCTGCTATTGTCAGCCTCAATAGCAAGCCGATTGAACTGCCACTTGATATAGAGGCCGGCCTAAGCGAGGGTGAGGCTGAGAAGTTGCGCATCGACTTTTCAAAACGCTTCCTGTCAAATCTACGGGACGTAAAACCGGATTTTCTTATAGTGGATTTGCTCCTTGATTCGCGCAGGGGAGTAGTCAGAATAGCTGATAGTGTCGTCACCAACAGCTACATCTTGCAACGCTCGTCTCTGTGGAAGACCCTGGATCAATCAAAAGTCTTCAACGCAGTGGTTGAACCAGTCAAGTATCTGGAGGAGTTTGCATACTCTGTCCGAAACCTGAGTTCATTCTTGAAAAATCATATTCCCCAATGCAGGATTATACTTCATAGGGCGAGGTGGGCCGAATATTTTCTGGATGAACGTGGCGATCTTTATCCCTTCGGGCCAAAGAAACAGGTGAATCACTTTGTCGCCAATATACGCATCAGGAAATTGGAAGAGGTATTTGAAGCTGAAATCCAGTGTGATCAAATTTCGATCGCAAACATTCCTGCTATTGCAGACAAGCAGCATATTTGGGGTTTCTCAGGCATACACTACCAAAAGGATTACTATCGGGAATTTGATAGAGAATTACGTCGGATACTGGATAAATATGCGACAGTGAATTGAACTGGGACGCCTCAGACAACATGATCGATTGGGGCGTAACTCGTAATCACTTACTTCGTGACAATTTCCAGGCTGCATGACTACTCACCTGCCTGATTATTGAACTGCTCGATAACAATGATGCTGTAGGTTCAGCCAATTCACACCACCACTCAATTTTTGAAGGACTGGTACTACAGAGGATTTCAACCCAACGGAAATCATGCAATTCGGATGCGACTTGTGATGCCGCAGTTACGGTACGATCTCTGTAAAAACCGAGACGCTTAAGGGGAAAAGGCAACACGGCCTAGTTCAACAGATTCCAAGTGCCTTGACGCATCTCAACGCCATTCGCAAGACATTGCGATTCTTGGCAGAGACTGACAATGATCTTCACAATTTCAACGACGCAATCGTTCCTCCCATCACAATAAACAAGTTCAGAGTCGCTCAAGGCTACGTTCACCATTCATTTGACGCTTACATTCCGGAGTCATG
>NZ_JBIIDX010000026.1:0-25628 GCF_044238155.1 Aestuariivirga sp.
GAAGCTCACAGACCTGGATAGTCTGGCCACATCCCAGCTGCGAGCGCTTTGGCAAAGGCAGTACCAGGCCCAGGTTCCCAGAACCCTGAGGCGCGACCTGCTCATCCGCTTCATCGCCCATCGCCTGCAGGAGGAGGTGCTGGGCGGCCTGGGCAGGGGGACCCTCCGGCGCCTCGAGACTGTCGCTGGCAAGCTTCAGGATCCCGATCGTGCCCCATCGCCGGATATGACGTCGCTGAAGCCGGGAACGACGCTGGTGCGGGAGTGGAACGGCACTACCCATACCGTGCTCGTCCTGGAGGACGGCTTCGAACACAAGGGTGAGCGATACGCCTCGCTCACCAAGGTCGCGGCTGTCATCTCCGGCCTGCACCGGTCGGGACCAGCCTTCTTCGGCCTCAAGTCGCGCCTAACGCGCTTTGCCGAGTGGGGGCGCGGCCCGAGGCTCCGAGATGAGAGCGGTGAGTGAGCCCGGCAGCATCCGGCGTAGTGGCATCGTCCGCTGCGCCATCTATACCCGCAAGTCGTCAGAGGAAGGCCTGGAGCAGGCCTTCAACTCTCTCGATGCACAGCGCGAAGCCTGCGAGGCCTATATCAAGAGCCAGAAGCATGAGGGCTGGGCTCTCCTGCCCGACTTCTATGACGATGGCGGCATCTCGGGCGGCACCATGGAGCGCCCTGCACTGAAGCGTCTGCTGGCCGATATCGAGGGAGGCAGGATCGATACGGTTGTGGTCTACAAGGTAGACCGCCTGTCGCGCTCACTGATGGATTTCGCGAAGCTGGTTGAGGTCTTCGACCGCAACAACGTCACTTTCGTTTCCGTCACGCAGTCTTTCAACACCACAACATCCATGGGGCGGCTGACGCTCAACATCCTTCTGAGCTTCGCGCAGTTCGAACGCGAGGTGATCGGCGAGCGCATCCGCGACAAGTTCGCGGCCTCGCGCAAGCGTGGCATGTGGATGGGGGGCTTCGTGCCCATGGGCTACGACGTGAAGGACCGCAAGCTGGTGGTCAACGAGGCCGAGGCAGAAACAGTGCGAATGATATTCCAGCGCTTCGCCGCCCTTGGCTCGGCGTCGACCTTGGCGCGCGCACTGCAAGCCGAAGACGTGCGCAACAAGCGTGGCAAGCGCATCGACAAGGGCTTCATCTACAAGCTGATCAACAGCCGCGTCTATCTGGGCGAAGCGGTGCACAAGGGCACGTCATATCCCGGTGAGCATGACGCTATCGTCACGCAAGAACTCTGGGACCGTGTCCACGCCATCCTGGAGGAGAGTCCGCGCGAGCGCCGCGCCAAGAACCGCAACAATTCCGAGGCGCTGCTCAAAGGCATCATCTTCACGGACACAGGTGCCGCCATGACGCCGACCTACACCCGGAAAGGCGAGCGCCTCTACCACTACTACACGTCGATGGATCTGATCCGGAACCGCGACACGCGCGGTGGCGAGGGCCCCATGCGACTTGCCGCCGCCATGGTCGACGGGGCGGTTATTACTGAGATGCGGCGGATCATCGGCGCACCCGAGATCGCCGCGCGGGTGATCGAGGCGCAGCGCCGCGACGACGGGCCCATGGACGAGCGGTCGATCGTCGCTGCGCTGAAGCGGTTCAACGACCTCTGGGACGCGCTCTACCCGGCGGAGCAGGCCCGCATCGTGCGGCTACTCGTCGACCGTGTCACCGTCGGCCCCAGCGGCATGGCCGTCGATCTTCGCAACAACGGCATCGCCACGCTGGTTCGGGAACTGGGCGTGAGCGCACATCTGGAGGCCGCTGAATGACGCAAGCGAACGACACCACGCGCGTATTCATTCCGCTGACCCAGCGGCGGCGGAATGGCCGTGCACGCATCGTACCGCCGGAGCCGGGAGTGCCTTTCCAGTCCCGCAGCCAGGATCCGCACATCCTCACAGCGCTTGGGCCTGGCGGCGGCGGCTCGAAACCGGTGAGGCTGCCACGATCCATGACATTGCCAATGCCGAGGGCTTCACCGACCGCTTTGTCAGCCGCATGGTGCGACTGGCCTACCTGTCGCCGGACGTAATTGAGCGGTTGGTGATTTCGCGCGATCCACCGTCTGTGTCGGTCAACGAACTCATTGAGACGACGTACCTGCCGTGGGCGGGGCAGATGGGGCGGGTGTATGATGCAGGGGCTTGTAAGCGGCAATAGCCGCCAGCGATCGACATCAAGATGCGCTGGCAGCTACCTGATCCTGCAGCTCGTTACGGACTGGTGGACGACCCGTGCTTATGTCCTTGGTGGCCAGCCTCGGGATCAATCATCATCGTCCCTTCGAAGCTCGAGAACTTAGCGAGCACAGCGGGATCCAGTTTTGATTCCTCAGCAGCCAACTGGGCGGCCAATGTCGCGGCATCCGAAGCGGAAATGTTAGCACTCTCCAAGAGCTTCGGGTCTTTGAGACTGTCACCACTACAAAGCCGAATCTTCCACTGGCCGTCAACGCGCCAAAGAAGCGCCCGACCACCGCGTTCGCCCTGCACCCAACCAGCAATTGCATTGTCGCCAACAACAACGACGGGCTCAACGGAAAGCGGATTTTCGGGCGTGTCAAACATGCCCTTCATCAAGTGAATGATTTCATGTTGGTCGTCATGAGCCAGCGCCACATTTGGCAGCAGCCCAAGCATTAGAGATGCGGCAAGAACCGCGCGGCGCGTGATGTTCATCATTATGATTGTTCCTTCATTGTATCGAGGAGTCTTCCTGCGAGATCAGCGCGATACTTCGTCGACTGGTCGGAGCTACAGGAGACGGTGCAGGAAATAGGCGTGCAATCCGCAGACATGCGCCAGCTAGCGCCTGCTGCCCCGAAGATCATTTTTTGATCATCCGGTCAGGCTGCGATCACATTGCGATTAGCCTATTTCAGGAGGTCCTCGCAGATGGGGAACATGAGAGCTTCTGCGAATTTCAACGCGATCAGAAGTGACACGCGCGTGAAGCGAAGACAGCGGACGCCTGACGGGGGCCCAACACTCATTTGCCGAGACCATTCCAGGTGCAGCAACGAGACGACACGCATCGCATACGGGGCTAGTATGCTTAGAACCATGATCTACGTCGTAGTTACCAAGGTCACCGCAAATGACAGGAACGGAGCCATCTGGAAGGATGTAGGCCGTGAGCTCAATCGAAGTTGAAGTGATCGTCGCGATCTTATGAGCGAACCCGACGGACACTGCTGCCAACGCATACATTGCGATGACGAGCAGTCTTGCCGACCTGAGGTTCCTGATGCGTCCCATGTCGTGCTTCTGTATCCCCCCACACAACTGGTCAAGAGGCGGGACAATTTTTCCATGAATGAGCGGGTAGTTCTGCGCATCGCACAAACGCGCACAACCACGCCCACTGCCGGTTTTAGCAAAACCGAGGGCGAGACGAACATTTCGAACGAGACGTTTTCGCGGTATTTTTAACACGTTGAAATGGCGTCAGTTTTCCATGCGTAGCGAATCCTGCCGAGGTTCGGTCGGAATGAGACGGCGGGGCTTCTGAGAGCGAATTTCAGCTCCGGCGCGGTCTCAGAAGTACGGTCGTCTCTGCCAAACCCTTTTGAAACCAAAAGGAATGTCGAGGCTAATCGGGGCTGCGAGAGAGTTTGTACTAGTAAAGTGGCGGAGAGGGAGGGATTCGAACCCCCGGTACGGTCACCCGTACTCCGCATTTCGAGTGCGGCGCGATCGACCACTCTGCCACCTCTCCGCGCTTAAGGCCGGCCCTGTCAGGGATCGCGGCGTGCTAGATAGCCGAGACGGGAAGCCATGCCAACCCCCCTGGCCCCCGCAGTTGACGGGGGCGTCGCTGGTGGCTAGAAGCCAACGCGCTGATTAGAACCCGAGTTATAATGATGGCAACGGCCAAGTGGGCCCTTCGGGGTCACAAAACCAGCAAAACGGCCTGAGCCTCCTCCCCCGGCCACCCCCGCGGGGGTGGAGGTCCTTCCCCCCTGTGCCGGAAGCCGGACCGACTTGGTTCGCGGGAGGACGGCAAGACGGATCCCAGGAGAATGAACATGGGTTACAAGGTTGCGGTCGTGGGCGCCACGGGCAATGTGGGCCGCGAGATGCTCTCGATCCTCGAAGAGCGCCAGTTTCCGGTCGATGAGTGCCATGCCATCGCCTCGCGCAAGTCCATGGGGGTTGAAGTCTCCTTCGGCGACAAGACGCTGAAGTGTCAGGACCTCGAGCAGTTCGACTTCTCCAAGGTCGACATCTGCCTGATGTCGGCGGGCTCGGCCGTTTCCAAGGACTGGTCGCCCAAGATCGGCGCCCAGGGCTGCCTCGTGATCGATAATTCCTCCTGCTGGCGCTACGACGCCGAGGTGCCCCTCGTGGTACCCGAGGTCAATGCCCATGTGCTGACCGACTACATGGCGCGAAAGAACCGCCGCAACATCATCGCCAATCCCAACTGCTCGACTGCACAACTCGTCGTGGTGCTGAAGCCGCTCCATGACGTGGCGCGCATCAAGCGCGTGGTCGTTGCCACCTACCAGTCGGTGTCTGGCGCGGGCAAGGAAGGCCTTGACGAACTCTGGAACCAGACCAAGGGCATCTTCGTCACCGACACGCCGGAGCCGAGGAAGTTCACCAAGCAGATCGCCTTCAACGTCATTCCACACATCGACGTGTTCATGGATTCGGGCGACACGAAGGAAGAGTGGAAGATGACGGTCGAGACCAAGAAGATCCTCGACCCGAAGATCAAGCTGACCGCCACCTGCGTGCGCGTACCGGTCTTCGTGGGCCATTCGGAGGCCGTCAACATCGAGTTCGAGAAGCCGATCTCGGCCGAGGAGGCTCGCGAAATCCTGCGCGAGGCGCCAGGCTGCATGGTGATCGACAAGCGCGAGAACGGCGGCTATATCACGCCCGTCGAATGCGTCGGCGATTTCGCCACCTTCGTGTCCCGCATCCGCGAGGACGCAACCATCGAGAACGGCCTGAACCTGTGGGTGGTCTCGGACAATCTGCGCAAGGGCGCGGCGCTGAACGCCGTGCAGATCGCCGAGAGCCTGATCAACCGCGGGCTGATGAAGAAGGCGGCCTGATCAGCCGCCTTCGCCTCTCACCCCGCCTTGGCGAGGTTGCGCAGCACATAGGGCATGATGCCGCCGTTCCTGTAATAGTCGAGTTCGTCCAGCGTATCGATGCGGCAGAGCACCCTGGCTTCCGCCGTGGAGCGGTCGGCCCGCGTGATGCTCACGCTCAGCGTGGCGCGGGGCTTCAGGCCCTCGGCAAGCCCGTGGATGGTGACTGTCTCGTCACCCCTGAGGCCCAGCGCCTGCCAGCTCTCGCCATCGCGGAACTGCAGTGGTACAACGCCCATGCCGATCAGGTTGGAGCGGTGGATGCGCTCGAAACTCTGGGCGATCACGGCGCGCACGCCTAGAAGCCTCGTGCCCTTTGCCGCCCAGTCCCGCGATGAGCCGGTGCCATATTCCTTGCCGGCAAAGATGACGAGTGGTACTCCCGCTGCGGCATATTTCATGGCCGCATCGTAGATCGGCATGGTCTCGCCGCCCGGATAGTGTTTCGTCACGCCGCCCTCGACGCCGGGCACCATCTGGTTCTTGATGCGAATGTTCGCGAAGGTGCCGCGCATCATCACCTCATGGTGCCCGCGCCGCGCGCCATAGGAGTTGAAGTCAACCTTCTCCACGCCGCGCGCGTTGAGATACTGGCCGGCGGGCGAGGCCGCCTTGATGTCACCAGCGGGCGAGATGTGATCGGTGGTGATCGAATCGAGGAACAGGCCCAGGATACGCGCGCTCACCACGTCCTTCACCGGTGCAGGCGTCATCGTCAGGCCCTCGAAATAGGGCGGGTTGGCGACATAGGTGCTGTTCGCGTCCCAGGCATAGTTCATGCCCTTGGTCACCTTGATCCGGCGCCATTGCGCATCACCCTTGAACACATCCTTGTAGCGCGCTGCATAGGCCTTTCGCGTGACGTTCTTGCGCACTGCAGCGGCGATCTCGCGGGCAGACGGCCAGATGTCACGCAGGTAGACGGGCTTTCCCTTGCGGCCGTGGCCGATGGGATCGCGCGTCAGATCGACATTGAGCGAACCAGCCAGCGCATAGGCGACGACGAGCGGCGGCGAGGCCAGATAGTTGGCGCGCACATCCGGGTTCACGCGGCCCTCGAAATTGCGGTTGCCGGAAAGAACGGCAGCCGCCACCACGTCATTCTTGCGCACGGACTCGGAAATATTGTCGGGCAGCGGGCCGGAATTGCCGATGCAGGTGGTGCAGCCATAGCCCACGAGGTTGAAGCCCAGCTTGTCGAGATCCTTCTGCAGGCCTGAGGAAGCGAGATATTCCGTCACCACCTGCGATCCCGGTGCGAGCGAGGTCTTGACCCACGGCTTGACCGCAAGCCCCGCCTTCACCGCATTCCGGGCCAGAAGCCCCGCGCCCATCATCACGCTGGGGTTCGAGGTATTGGTGCAGGAGGTGATGGCCGCAATCACCACATCGCCATGGCCCAGGTCGAAATTGGCATTGGCCACCTTGAAGCGCTTGCCAAGCTCTTCCGCCTTCTTGAATTCATCGGCCATCACCCTGGCAAAGCCTGCCGCGGCACTGCCCAGTTCAACGCGGTCCTGCGGCCGCTTGGGGCCGGCCATCGAGGGCGCAACACTGCCAAGGTCAAGCGACAGCGTATCGCTGAACACGGGCTCTGCGGCCTTCGGCGTCCAGAACATGTCCTGGGCCTTTGCATATTTCTCGACCAGCGCCACCTGGGCGGCGGGACGCGCCGTGCCCTTGAGATAGGAAATGGTTTCGGCGCTGACGGGGAAGAAGCCGCAGGTGGCGCCATATTCCGGCGCCATGTTGGCAATTGTCGCCATGTCCTCGAGCGAGAGGTGGGCAAGGCCCGGACCATAGAATTCGACGAACTTGCCGACGACACCCTTCTTGCGCAGCATCTGGGTGACGGTGAGAACGAGGTCGGTGGCGGTGGTGCCTTCAGGCAGGCTGCCATCAAGCCGGAAGCCGATCACCTCGGGGATCAGCATGGAGATGGGCTGGCCCAGCATGGCGGCCTCGGCTTCGATGCCACCCACGCCCCAGCCAAGCACCGCAAGGCCATTGACCATTGTGGTATGGGAGTCGGTGCCCACCAGCGTGTCGGGATAGGCATAGGTCACGGCCCGGCCCTTTTCCTTCACCGTCCTGGTCCACACGGTCTTTGCAAGATATTCGAGATTCACCTGGTGACAGATGCCAGTGCCGGGCGGCACCACGCGGAAATTGTCGAACGCACCCTGCCCCCATTTCAGGAAGGTGTAGCGTTCGCCGTTGCGGTCATATTCGAGGTCCACATTCTTGCGGAAGGCCTTCGAGTTGGCAAAGAAATCGACCATCACAGAATGATCGATGACGAGGTCGACAGGGGCGAGCGGATTGATCTTCTTCGGGTCCTTGCCCAGCGTCTTCATCGCATCGCGCATGGCGGCAAGATCGACCACCGCGGGAACGCCGGTGAAATCCTGCATAAGCACACGGGCCGGGCGGAAGGCAATTTCCTTCTCCTGGCTGCCGCGGTTCTTCAGCCACTTGGCAATGCCCTCGATGTCAGCCCTGGTCACTGACCGGCCATCCTCGCTGCGCAGCAGGTTCTCGAGCAGCACCTTCAGCGAACAGGGAAGACGCGAGATGCCGGAAAGCCCGTTCTTCTCGGCTGCCTTCAGGCTGAAATATGTATAGGTCTTGGCGCCAACCTTGAGGGTCTTGCGGCACTTGAAGCTGTCGAGTGACATCGGGGCCTCATCAGGGGAAAGGGAAGGTGCAGCCTATAATGCTTTTTGGGCATCCGCACCAGTTCAACCAAACGCGGGCATGCAGAGCCTCGTCAGACCCGCCGCTCAACCATCATCTTCTTGATTTCGGCGATTGCCTTGGCCGGAGACAGGCCCTTGGGGCAAGCCTTGGCACAATTCATGATGGTGTGGCAGCGGTAGAGCCGGAACGGATCCTCCAGCGCGTCGAGCCGGCCACCGGTTGCCTCATCGCGCGAGTCGATCAGCCAGCGATAGGCCTGCAGCAGCGCGGCGGGGCCGAGATAGCGCTCGCCGTTCCACCAGTAGGACGGGCAGGAGGTTGAGCAGCAGGCGCACAGGATGCACTCATAGAGCCCGTCGAGCTTCTCGCGGTCCTCGGGGGTCTGGCGCCATTCAGCCTGCGGCTCGGGTGTTTCGGTCTTGAGCCAGGGCTCGATTGCCCGGTGCTGGGCGTAGAAGCGGGTGAGGTCAGGCACCAGATCCTTCACCACCGGCATATGCGGAAGCGGATAGATGCGGATGTCGCCCTTCACATCGTCACAGGACTTGAGACAGGCGAGGGTGTTGGTGCCGTCGATGTTCATGGCGCAGGAGCCGCAAATGCCCTCGCGGCAGGAGCGCCGGAAGGTAAGGGTCGAATCCTGCTCGCTCTTGATCTTGATCAGAGCGTCAAGCACCATCGGGCCGCACTTGTCCATGTCCACCGTATAGGTGTCGATACGCGGGTTCTGCCCGTCATCGGGGTTCCAGCGATAGATCCTGAAATCACGCAGGCGCTTTCCGGCAGGCTTCGGCCAGTGCTTGCCCTGCTGGACCTTGGAGTTCTTGGGAAGTGTGAATTCAACCATGTGTTTCCAGCTCAGTAAACCCGCGCCTTCGGCTTGATGTAGGCGATATCGTCGGAAAGTGTGAAGTCATGAACCGGGCGATAGCCCAGCCGCACGGACTTCGTCCCCCGGTCGGCCCAGGCGAGGCTGTGCTTCATCCAGCCGGCATCGTCGCGCGCCGGGAAGTCCTCGCGGGCATGCGCGCCGCGGCTTTCCTTGCGGGCTTCGGCCGAGACGACGGTCGTCGCCGCCTGCAGGATGAGGTTCTCGAACTCGAGCGTTTCGATCAGATCCGAGTTCCAGACCAGCGAGCGGTCGGTGACGCGGATGTCGTCGATGCCCTGCCAGACGTCAGAGAGCCGCTTGACGCCCTGCGCCAGCGTCTCGCCGGTGCGGAATACGGCAGCATCCTCCTGCATGGTCTTCTGCATGCGCAGCCGCAGCTCGGCAGTGGGTGTTCCACCATTTGCGAAGCGGTATTGATCAAGACGCGACACTGGCATCTCGCCAGCATCGGCGGGCAGATCGGCATGTGGAGAATTGGGCCTTACAAGCTCGGCCGTGCGCAGCGCCGCGGCGCGGCCGAACACCACCAGATCGATGAGCGAATTGGAGCCAAGCCGGTTGGCGCCATGAACCGAAACGCAGGCCGCCTCGCCCACTGCCATGAGGCCGGGCACGGTCTTCTCGGGGTCGGCCGGGTCGCCCACCAGTACTTCGCCGTGGTAGTTGGTTGGAATGCCACCCATGTTGTAATGCACGGTCGGCAGGATCGGGATCGGCTCACGCGTCACATCGACGCCAGCGAAGATCTTGGCCGATTCGGAGATGCCGGGCAGCCGCTCATGCAGCACCTTTGGGTCGAGATGCTCAAGATGCAGGTGGATGTGGTCCTTGTGCTCGCCCACGCCACGGCCTTCGCGGATCTCGAGAGTCATCGAACGCGAAACCACGTCACGTGAGGCAAGATCCTTGGCGGAGGGCGCGTAGCGTTCCATGAAGCGCTCACCCTCGGAGTTGGTAAGATAGCCGCCCTCACCGCGCGCGCCCTCGGTGATGAGGCAGCCAGCGCCATAGATGCCTGTCGGGTGGAACTGCACGAACTCCATATCCTGGCAGGGAAGGCCGGCGCGCAGCACCATCGCATTGCCGTCGCCCGTGCAGGTGTGTGCGGAGGTGGCGGAGAAATAGGCCCGGCCATAACCGCCCGTGGCGAGGATCGTCTGGTGCGCGCGGAAGCGGTGAATGCTGCCATCCTCCATGCACATCGCAACCACACCGCGGCACACGCCACCGTCCATGATCAGGTCGAGCGCGAAATACTCGATGAAGAATTCGGCCGAATGGCGCAGGCTCTGGCCATAGAGCGTGTGCAACATGGCGTGGCCGGTGCGGTCAGCCGCGGCGCAGGTGCGCTGCACCGGCGGGCCGTCACCGAAATTCATCATGTGCCCGCCGAACGGGCGCTGGTAGATCTTGCCATCCTCGGTGCGCGAGAACGGCATGCCGAAATGCTCTAGCTCATAGACCGCGGTGGGCGCTTGGCGGCAGAGATATTCGATCGCGTCCTGGTCACCAAGCCAGTCTGCACCCTTGACCGTGTCATACATGTGCCAGCGCCAATCGTCCGGCCCCATGTTGGCAAGCGATGCCGCGATGCCGCCCTGCGCCGCGACCGTGTGTGAGCGCGTTGGAAACACTTTCGAGATGCAGGCCGTCCGGAGGCCGGCCTGCGATGCACCAAGCGTGGCGCGCAGGCCTGAACCGCCCGCTCCCACCACCACGACGTCGAAACTGTGATCGGTCACCGGATAGACGCGACCACCAATCGAAAAGCTCTTCGGGGCTTTGTTCCCGCTCGCCACAGCAGCCATCACAGTCCGAAGCTCATCTTGAGGATTGCATAAAGGGCGACCACACCCATGACGAGGGTGAAGACGGTGTTGAACAGAAGCAGGCCGTATTTGAAGGCACGAGTGTGCACATAGTCTTCGATCACCACCTGCAGGCCGAGCCGCATGTGCCAGAGCAGGTTGAGCAGGGTGAGTGCCAGGAAAACAGCGACCAAGGGATTTTCCAGGCTCGCAACAATCTCGGCGCGGCCAGCGCCGCGATGGACCAGGATGAAGCCGATCAGGAAGACCACCAGCGGAATGCCGGCGATCGCCGTCACACGCTGCGCGATGAAGTGTTCGGTGCCTGCCCTGGCAGAGCCGAGGCCGAGAACCTGTCCGAGCGAAGTCTTGTGCAGCATCACATCACTCCATAGGCGAAGGCCCACAGGGCTATGGTGAGGAGGATGGAGGCAGCGAGCGTGATCCTCGCGCCCGTCTCTACCGATGCGAGATTGAACCCCCTGCCCGTATCCCAGATCAGGTGGCGTATGCCGCCTGCCGTATGGTGGATGAGCGCCCAGGTGAAACCGAGCAGCACAAGCTGTCCCGGCCAGCTTCCAAACAGGCCCTGCACGAAGCCGAAATAAGACTCGGAGACCGCCGCTGCGCTCAGCCACCAGACCAGCAGCAGCGTTCCGGCATAGAGGGCAACCCCCGTGATCCGATGCACGATTGACATCATCATGGTCAGCGTGCGCCGGTAGATCTGCAGGTGCGGCGACAGTGGCCGCCCGGCTTTTGCATTATCTGACATGTTTCACTGATCCATTCCCCACTCAGGTTTCTAGCCTGTGCACTCGCCTATCGCAATGACGCCAAAGCACAAAAACCGGCTCAGCCTTGAGACGGCTTGACGCAGATCATGGCCGTGGGCAGGCAATTGGGCCCAAATTCACTCCGAGGAGCCTTTTCTTCATGCTGGAGATCGTATGCCCGAACTGTGCCGCCGTTAACCGGGTACCGCCCGAGCGGGCCGCCAGCTCTGCCAGATGCGGCAAATGCAAGGTTGCGTTGTTTTCAGGCGAGCCCGCAGAACTTGACGCGGCCAGCCTGGCGCGTCACATCGCCCGCAACTCGATACCCGTTCTGATCGATTTTTGGGCAGACTGGTGCGGTCCCTGCAAGATGATGGCGCCTGAGTTCCGCAAGGCCGCGGTCGCCCTCGAACCGCAGGTCAGGCTTGCCAAGCTCGACACCGAAGCTGCGCCCTCTGCGGCGGCGGCCCATGGCATCCGCTCAATTCCCACCATGATCCTGTTCCGGAATGGGCAGGAGCTTGCCCGGCAATCGGGCGCCATGCCCGCGGGCCAGATCGTGCAATGGCTGCGCGATGCCCTTGGGTGATCCCTACTGCACGATCACCTTGGTGCCGAGGGGGGTGTTGTCATACAGCTCCGCGACCTCCTTGTTCAGCATGCGGATGCAGCCGGATGAAGCCGCAGTGCCGATCGAGGACGGGGCGTTGGTGCCGTGGATGCGGAACATCGTGTCACCGCCCCCGTCAAAGAGATAGAGCGCCCGGACGCCGAGCGGGTTGTCCGGAATGCCGCCGGGCATCCCGTTTTTCCACTTCGCGTATTTCGGCGTGCGCTCGATCATTTCGGCAGGCGGCGTCCAGGTTGGATTCTTCCGCTTCAGCCCGATGCGCGCAACACCCGACCAGGCGAAACCCTCTTTTCCGACGGCCACAAGGTAGCGCATTGCCTTGCCACCCGGCATGATCTGGTAGAGCGCGCGCTCCTTGGTCTTCACGATGATCGTGCCGGGCTTCTCGCTGCTCTTGAACTTGACGATTTCGCGACCCTTGTAGTTGATCTGCTGCCGTCGTCTTCTGTCACGCTTGGATGCATTCCTGCGCCGCCGCAGCGGATTGCCGCCCTTTTCATCGGACTCATCGAGATTGGCTCTGGCCGGATCGCTTGCCAGCGGCAGCAACAGGGTGCCACCGAGCAATGCAAATAAGAAGGCGCGCCGCTTCACGCTCTAAAACTCCAATGTGAAAGTCATACGGTCTCTTTAGCCCGGGATGGGTACCAGGGGCAATGCAGTCGCAGGGCCCGCAAAGCCGCAGCCAAGCCAATGACCGGTCACTCCTCAGCCTTGCCTGTTCTGACGATTGGCGATCAGATCATCGACAACAGAGGGATCAGCCAGCGTCGAAGTGTCACCCAGTGCGGCAAAATCATCCTCGGCGATCTTGCGCAGGATCCGCCGCATGATCTTTCCAGAGCGCGTCTTTGGCAGGCCTGGCGAGAACTGGATCTTGTCAGGGGTGGCCAGAGGACCGATTTCCTTGCGGACGTGGCCCACCAGATCCTGGCGGAGCCCATCCCCGCCCTGTTCACCGGCCATGAGCGTCACGTAGCAATAGATGCCCTGGCCCTTGATGGCATGCGGGTAGCCGACAACGGCAGCCTCAGAAACCTTGGGGTGCGACACGAGCGCCGATTCGACCTCGGCCGTTCCCAGCCGGTGACCCGAGACGTTGATCACATCATCGACACGGCCGGTGATCCAATAATAGCCGTCGGCATCGCGGCGGCAACCGTCACCGGTGAAATACATGCCCTTGTAGGTGGAGAAGTAGGTCTGCACGAAACGGTCGTGATCGCCATAGACGGTCCGCATCTGGCCCGGCCAGGAATCGAGGATCACCAGATTGCCCGACGCTGCCCCTTCGATGATCTGCCCCTTGTCATCAACCAGTGCGGGCTTGATCCCGAAGAAGGGCCGCGTGGCGGAGCCCGGCTTCAGCCTGGTTGCACCGGGCAGCGGCGTAATCAGGATGCCACCTGTTTCGGTCTGCCACCAGGTATCGACAATCGGGCAACGATCATCACCGACGACGCGATGATACCATTCCCAGGCTTCCGGATTGATCGGCTCGCCCACTGAGCCCAGAAGCCTCAGCGACTTGCGCGAGGTTCTGGCGACTGGACCGTCACCCGCGCCCATCAGCGCCCGGATCGCGGTGGGCGCAGTGTAGAAGATGTTGACCTTGTGCTTGTCGACCACCTCCCAGAAGCGCGAGTTGCTGGGATAGTTGGGAACGCCCTCGAACATCAGGGTGGTGGCGCCATTGGCCAGCGGACCATACAGGATATAGCTGTGGCCGGTCACCCAGCCCACATCCGCCGTGCACCAATAGATGTCACCGTCGTGATAATCGAAGACGTACTGGTGGGTCATGGCGGCATAGACGATATAGCCGCCGGTTGTGTGCAGCACGCCCTTGGGCTTACCGGTGGAACCCGAGGTGTAGAGAATGAACAGCGGGTCTTCTGCCTTCATCTTCTCCGGCTTGCAATCGGCCGGAACCGTGGCGGCCTCTTCATGATACCAGACGTCGCGCCCCTGGGTCATGGCCACGTGGCCGCCGGTGCGGCGCACCACCACCACCTTCTCATTGCCCGCGCAGCGCTTCAGCGCCTCATCGGTGTTGGCCTTGAGAGGCACCTTGCGGCCCCCGCGCAGGCCCTCATCGGCGGTAATGACGAGCTTGGAATTGGCGTCGTTGATGCGGCTGGCGAGCGAATCCGGGCTGAAGCCGCCAAACACCACCGAATGAACTGCGCCGATCCGCGTGCAGGCCAGCATTGCATAGGCCGCTTCGGGGATCATCGGCAGATAGATGGTGACACAATCGCCCTTCCGGACGCCGTTCTTCTTCAGGACATTGGCGAAGCGGCAGACATTCTCATGAAGCTCGTTATAGGTGATCTTCTTGTCGTAATACGGATCATCACCTTCCCAGATGATGGCGACCTGGTCGCCGCGCTTCTTCAGATGCCGGTCGATGCAATTGTAGGAGACGTTGAGAACACCGTCCTCGTACCACTTGATGGCAACACCAGGATAGGCATAGGTGGTGTTCTTGATCTTTCTGGGTGTCTTGAACCAATCGATGCGCTTGGCGTGCTTGGCCCAGAACTTTTCGGGATCCCTGATCGAAGCCGCGTACATCTTCTTGTAGGCCGCGTCATCGACGAGGGCTCTCTTCTTCCATGCAGCCGGAACCGGATAGACTTTCTCGGACATTGGCGCATTCCTCCCAGGATTGCAGATAATGGATTGTCTTTTTGCCTGACCTCTCTATAGCCTGACAATACTCTCCTGTCTAAGAAGCGGCATGACATCTCCCCGGCACCTCAGCCTGTTCGTCTCCCTCGGCCTGTTCTGGGGCGTTTCACCCAGCCTGTACCGTCACTGGGGCGAGGTGGGCATGCCGGTGTCGCATGTCATCGTGCTGACCGGGCTCGGGGTGGGCGTGGTGCTGGCGCTGATCTGCCACTACCGGGGCATCGACTGGCGCGGCGACTGGCGCCTGCAGATGTTCGGGCTTGGCTGCGCGGTTCTGATGAACGTGCCCTTCGCCATGGGCCTCTTCTTCGCGCGGCACGTGCCGCCCACGGAATTAGCCCTGGTGATTTCTACCGCACCCATCGTCAATTACCTGATGGCGCTGATTTCCGGCCGGGAAAACGCCGCGGCACGGCGCCTGGCAGCAATCCTCATGGGATTTGCCTCCACCGCCATCCTGGTGATCACACGCGAGGGCATGCTTTCAGGCGAAATTTCCTGGTGGCTGGTGGCGTCCTTTCTGCTGCCACTCCTCTATTCCGTCTACAACTGGTTTGCCGCGATCTGGTGGCCGCCGCGGGTTCACGCCATGGCGGCAGGCGTTGCCGAATCGATCTGGTCCGGGATCGTGGCCCTGCCCTTCCTCCTGCTGTTCGCTCCACCCTGGGCCGCTGCCCAACCAGCCGCCGCCGCCTATTGGACCGTATTGTTCGCCTGTGCCATGTGGACGCTGGAGCGCATCGCCTTCTTCACCCTGATCCAGGAAAAAGGGGCTGTGTTCACCATCCAGGCCGTTTATCTCTCAACGCCTGCTGCCGTGGTGATCGCGCTGGCAATCTATGGCGGGGCGGATATATGGCTGTTCGTGTCGCTCGCCGTGCTGATGGTCGCACTCTATCTCAACAATACCGGCTCAGCCGCCAGACCGACGTCAGCTTGATTTCAGCGTCCTCGAGATCGCGGGTGACTGCAACGCGATATTCCCCGAGCTTCGCTAGTCGTTCGCGCGGCAGATAGCTGCGGCCAGGATCGCCGATGAGGGCCACGATGCCGCGCGCTTCGGCTTCCTCCAGCCAGGCGAGAACCCGTGCGGCGAGCGCCTGCTCGTAAAACAGATCGCCCACCAGAATGAGATCACAGGGTGGCACAGGCGCTGCAAGCAGATCCGTGCCGGTGGCTTCGGGAGCCACGGCGTTGAGCGCGCCATTCAGCGCGATCGCCGCGCAGGCGAAGGCGTCGATGTCGGCGGCCAGCACATGCGAGGCCCCCGCCTTCATTGCTGCGATACCCACAAGACCTGAACCCGCCGCGAGGTCGATCGCCCGTTTGCCAGCGACCAGCGAGGGATTATCCAGCACGTGGCGGGCCAGCGCCTGGCCGCCGGCCCATGCAAAGGCCCAGAACGGCGGCGGCAAGCCGATCTCGCCCAGTTCTTCCTCGGTTTTCTGCCACAGCGGCACCGCCTCATGCGCGAGATGGAGCTTCACCTCCGGCACAAGCGGCGGCGCCATGACCGACGTATTGGCGCGGATGAAGGCCGCGCGATCCGGGATCATCAGTATTTCGCGCCACCCAGCTTGCAGATATGGCGGAACTCCGCCTCGCTCACCGGCTGCACCGACAGGCGCGAGTTGTTGACCAGCACCATGGCCGTGAGCTTCGGGTCCTGCTTGATCTCATCGAGCGTCACCGGCCGCGGCATGTCGGCCACGGCGCGGATGTCAACGCACTCCCACGTGTCAGCATCTGAAGTCGAGTCCTTGTGGGCAAGCTTGCAGACCTCGACAATGCCCACCACCTCACGACCTTCGTTGGAATGATAGAAGAAGCCCTTATCACCCAGCTTCATGGCACGCATGTTGTTGCGCGCCTGATAGTTGCGCACCCCTGTCCACTCCTCGCCAGCCCTGCCTTTGGCCTTCTGCTGCGCCCAGGACCAGACTTCGGGTTCTGACTTGAACAGCCAGTAGTTCGCCATCACTTGGACTCCGGATTCCTGATCAGCCATTTCCACGGCCTGATCTCGACCGTGGCAAAGAGCCCCGCCCGGGCGTAGGGGTCGGCTTCCGCCAAAGCCCTGGCCGCGGCACGGTCCGCCGCCTCGATGATGACCAGGCTGCCCGTGGGCTTGCCCTCGTCGTCGGTGAAAGGACCCGCCGCCTTGAGCGCAGCCCCGAGACCTTCGAGATGCTTGAGGTGATCGGGCCTCACCGCCATACGGAGATCAACGCTGTCGGGCTTGTCGGTGCAGATGAGGGCGAAGAGCATGGTGTCAGTCCTTTCCGTGAAAACTCAGACCTTGGCCCCGAGTTTGCCGGTACCATAGACCGGCGCCTGGGCAACATCGAGGGGCCAGCGGGCACGTGCGGCCACCGAGAGATCATCGGTCAGGCCCAGCTGCAGGCGTTCTGCCCCGGCCCAGGCGATCATGGCGGCATTGTCCGTGCAGAGCCTTGGCGGGGGCACGACCAGGCTGAAGCCATGCAACGCGGCAACATCGGCAATCACCGCCCTGAGACGCTGGTTGGCGGCAACGCCTCCGGCTACGATCAATGCAGGAGCCGCAGCCTCGGGGTGGGCGGCGCGAAATGCCTGTGCAGCCATGGCAAGCCGGTCTGCCACCGTCTCGGCCACCGCGGCCTCGAAGCCCGCCGCGACATCGGCGACATCCTCGTCGCTGAGCCGGCCGAGACGGCTGACCGTCTCGCGCACCGCCGTCTTGAGGCCGGAGAAGGAGAAGTTGCAATCCCTGCGGCCCTTGAGCGGCCGCGGAAACGAGAAGCGCTGCGGATTGCCGCCACGGGCACGCTGCTCGAGTTGCGGACCGCCGGGATAACCAAGGCCCAGAAGCTTTGCCACCTTGTCGAAGGCCTCACCCAGCGCATCATCGATGGTGCTGCCAAGGCGATGGTAGCGGCCCACGCCCTCGACGATCTGGAATTGCGTATGACCGCCGGACACCAGCAGAAGAAGATAGGGAAACGCCACCTCCTGCATGAGCCGCGCGGTGAGAGCGTGGCCTTCCAGGTGGTTGACCGCAATCAGCGGCTTGCCATGGCCGAGCGCGATCGCCTTGGCCATGGTGAGGCCAACCAGCAGGCCACCGAGCAGCCCCGGGCCGGCGGTGGCCGCCACCGCATCGAGATCCTGATAGTCGAGGCCGGCTTCCATCATGGCCTGACCCACCAGCCGGTCGAGATGTTCGATGTGGGCGCGGGCGGCGATTTCCGGCACCACGCCGCCATAGGGGGCGTGCTCCGCGGTCTGGGACAGCACCAGATTTGACAGGATTTCGCCCTGGCCGCTGCCGTGACGCCGGACCACCGCCGCGGCGGTTTCGTCGCAGGAGGTTTCGATGCCGAGAATGTGCAGGGCGGACTGATCCATCGAACGGGTGACGCCACCGGGGTTTGCAGCTAAGAAGTGGGCCTTGCTCTAGCACTCGCCGGAACGGACTTGCAAATGCCGAAGCTGAAGATTGGAACCCGCGGATCACCACTGGCCCTCTACCAGGCCAATGAAACCAGGGACCGCCTGATGGCCGCCCATGGGCTTGCCGCCGCCGACATCGAGATCGTGGTGATCACCACCACAGGCGACCGCGTGCGCGACCGGCCGCTCTCCGAGATCGGCGGCAAGGGACTGTTCACCAAGGAAATCGAGGAGGCGCTGTTTGCCGGCGAGATCCAGCTTGCCGTGCATTCGATGAAGGACATGCCCGCGCGCCTGCCAGATGGCCTCGTCATCGCGGCACTGCTGCCGCGCGAGGATGTGCGCGATGCCTTCCTGAGCCCTGTCGCAGCCTCGATCGACGCGCTGGCCCGCGGCGCCACGGTGGGTTCTTCCTCGGTCCGGCGCGCAGCACAACTGAAGCGGCTGAGGCCGGATCTCGACGTGATCCAGTTTCGCGGCAATGTCGAAACCCGGCTTCGCAAGCTGGACGAAGGCGTGGCGCAGGCAACATTCCTCGCTGCAGCAGGCCTCAGGCGGCTGGGGCTGGCCGACAAGATCACCGCCCTCGTTCCGACCGAGGTCATGCTGCCTGCCGTAGCTCAGGGCTGCATCGGAATCGAGACCCGGGAGGACGACACGTCCACCCGCGAGTTGCTGGCGCCGCTCAATCACCACGCCTCCGCCGTTGCCGTCGAATGCGAGCGAGCCTTTCTGGCCGCCCTCGACGGTTCCTGCCGGACACCGCTCGCAGGCCACGCAACGCTGGTGAATGACCGGGTCAGGTTCCGCGGTCACGCGCTGACGCATGATGGCGCCCACTGTTTCGAGACCACGCGCGAGGGCTCAGCCGCAGACGCCCGACGGATGGGCCGCGAGGCGGGCGAACAGGTCAAGGCCGAGGGCGGCAGCCTGATCGCCTTCTGATGCGGATCGCCGTCACCAGGCCGGAGGAGGACGCGGGGCCCCTGAAAGCCAGGCTGGAGGCGCTGGGCCATGAGGTGGTGATGGTTCCCTTGCTGACCATCCGCCCGCGGTCGGGCGTTGTCATTCCGCGCTTGCCGTGGCAGGCCATAGCGGTGACCAGCGCCAACGGCATACGGTCATTGCCGCCCGCTCACGGGCTCGCGAAATTCCGTATACTGACGGTTGGACCACAGTCGTTGAAGGCCGCGCGGGCAGCAGGTTTCTTGGCAGAGGCACAGGGTGGCGATGTGAACGGGCTTGCGGCTTACATTCGGTCCTCTCTCGATCCCGGGGCCGGGCCAATCCTTTACCTGTCTGGCGCCGAGACGGCGGGCAATCTCGAAGGACAGCTGCAGGCTGCAGGCTTTTCCTGCCACCGTGCCGTTCTCTATGACGCGGCGCCAGCGACCAGCCTCGGCGAAACGGAACATCTCCTCAGGCGGGGTGAAATCGATGCCGTTATGCTTTACTCACCGCGCAGCGCCAAAATCTGGCACGCCCTCGTCGAGGCGGCCGGGGTTTCGCGCGAGGCGGGCAATGTTAGGAATTTTTGTCTGTCCCGCAATGTTGCCTCAGTTCTGCCAGAGGGCTGGGATAAGCAGGTTCCCGGTACACCCGACGAGCAGGCCATGCTGGCCCTGCTTGCGCAGGCGGGGAGAAGGGGTTAGGCGCTGAGCCATGACGACAGACACGCCAGAGACCGGAGCTTCGCCGAGGCCGCAGGTGATCGAGCTCGACGCCGAGGAGATACGGCCCGCGGGCGAGGACGCGCCATTGCCCGGCAGCGATACTGCACCCGCCCGGCCAGCGGCGGCAAAGCACAAGGGCCGGTGGCCTGCAGGCTTGATCGCCGCGCTGATCCTCGGCGTGCTGGCAGGCATGTGGCTGTACCGCGACCTTCTGGCCAGCTACCTGCCAAGCAATGAGATGACCGCGCTCAGCGAGCAACTGGCAGCGCTGCAGCAGAACAATGCCGACCTCGCCACGGAGCTTGCCCGCATCAAGCAGCAAGCGAAGCAGGCCGCCTCTGCGGCGGCCACCGCCGAGTCGCAGGCCGCGACCGCAGGAACCGCCAGCGAGGGCCTTGCCAGCAGGATGGGCACGGCCGAACAGCGCCTGACCGAGGCCGAGTCTCGGCTCGCCACATTGCAGGAACGGATCGAGACGCTGGGGAAGTCGGCAGCAACCGCCGCGTCCACCGCGGTGTCAGCCCCGATCGACGGGACTGCACTCGCGGCGCTGGGCGCCCGCGTCGACGCGCTGGAAACCGAAGTGGCCAGATTGAAGCCCGCCGCCGGTGGCGGAGGCGCACTGGATGGCCAGAGCGCCGCCCTTTCTCAGGCACTCTCCGACCTGAAGGCCAAGATCGCCGCTGGTACCGCCTATCAGGCCGAGTATGACCGCATCGCCGGGCTGGTGCCTGCCGCGGCCGGGCTGGACGTTCTGGCTGCACATGCGGCAAGCGGTATTCCCGATTCCACGGGGCTCGCCACCGCCCTGCGCGACCTGATCCCTTCATTGCCGAAACCCGCGCAACCTGCGACCGAGCTTGACGGTTACGCAGGCTGGCTGCTCGAGTCGCTGTCGAATGTCATCACCATCCGAGCGATCGGTGAAACCGACTGGCCGCGGCTTGCAGAACAAGCAGCCAGCCTGGCCGAAGCCGGCCAGCTGACCCAGGCGATCGCGGTGCTGGAATCCGGCCAGGGCGAATGGCCTGCCGGCCTGCGTCAATGGCAGCAACTGGCAGCCGCACGCCTGCAGCTGGAACAGGCAACCGCGCAAGTGTCGGAAGCCATTCTCCGCCAGCTCACCGCCATGGGGAGTTCGGCTCAATGATCGGGCTGTTGTGGCGGTTCCTGCTGCTCGCACTGGTGGCGGCAGGCATCGCCTGGCTGGCCGACCGGCCGGGAACTCTCACCATTCGCTGGCTTGGCCACGAGATCGAGATGAGCGCCATTGCCGGGATCACCGTGGTGGCGGTGGCCGTCATCTTCATATGGTTTCTGTGGAGCCTGTTCCGCCGCCTGTGGCGGAGCCCGCAGGCGGTGCAGCGCTACCTCTATGGCCGCAAGACCAACAAGGGCCGGGACTCGCTCTCACGCGGCATCATTGCCGCAGGCGCGGGAGATGCCGCGGCCGCAGCGCGCTACGCCGCTCTTGCCGGCAACGCACTGCCGGATGAGCCGCTGGTCAACGTGCTGGCCGCGCAGGCCGCCCAGCTCAAGGGCGACCGCGCAGCAGTGAAGCGTATTTTCGAGGCCATGACCAAGTCGCCCGAGACCGAGGCGCTGGGCTTGCGTGGTCTGTTCGCAGAGGCCAGACAGAGCGGTGACGTAGCGGCAGCCCGCCGTCATGCCGAACGGGCGCTGTCGCTGAACCCGCGACTGGCCTGGGCCGCTGCTGCCGTGCTGCAGCTGCAGGCCGCCGCCCGCGACTGGCAGGCGGCAAGCGCGACCCTTGCCAGGCAGATCAAGTCTGGCGCGGTGCCGCAGGCCGATGCCAACCGCAAGCTTGCGGCCCTGACCGCTGCCGAGGCTTTGGCACTGGAAGACGACGATCGAGCGTCTGCCCTTGAGCTTGCCCTCAAGGCACACAAGCTGGATCCGGCACTGGTGCCCGCCGCAGCACTGGCAGCCCGGCTGCTCAGCGCCCAGGCCTCGGGCCGCAAGGCTGCGCGCATCATCAAGGAGAGCTGGCGGCTGTCGCCCCACCCCGACCTTGCCGAGGCACAGGCCTATCTCTTCCCCGGTGACGGCCCCGAGGTGCGCTATGAGCGCGTACAGGACCTGCTGAAGGACGAGGCGGGTGGTGTCGAAGGCGCGGTGGCGCTGGCACGCGCCGCAGTGAAAGCCAAGCGCTGGCCCGCAGCGCGCACAGCGCTGGCCCCCTACATCGAGGCCCGGCCACAGGCCCGCATCTGCGCACTGATGGCGCAGATCGAAGACGCGGAGGGCGACAAGGGCCGGGCCCGCGAGTGGCTGGCGCGGGCGATCAATGCCCCGCGCGACCCGATCTGGGTTTCGGACGGCGTGGCCAGTCCACGCTGGACGCCAGTGTCGCCGGTCTCGGGCGAGATCGTGCCATGCGAGTGGAAGGCCCCGTTCGAGATGCCGGACATACCGGACATGCAGGACCCGGAATTGAGCCCGCCAGCAGCCGAAGCCCCGGCTCCGGAATTGCCCCCTCCTGCTCCGGCAAAGCCAGACGCTCCCGAACTGGTCAGCCCGCAGCGGCCGCCGGATGATCCCGGCCTGCCAGAGGATTTCGACCAGCCTCCACGCGGCAGCACGCCGCGCTGAGCGGTTGCGGCGGATGGCAAAATCGCCTATAGGCCGCAACATCAACGGCCAGCCGCTTTAGCTCAGTTGGTAGAGCACATCATTCGTAATGATGGGGTCGCGTGTTCGAGTCACGCAAGCGGCACCAGTTGTTTGACCAAGCGCATGATTTGGAGAGGAAACGCCGAAATTGAGGTTTCTTCGGCCCATTGCATGTCCTCGCTTTCTTGCCGGCTTCCCTAGCGGAAAATTCGATCGGCAGTCACCGGAGCTGAATTGGTTTTAGTCCCGGCCTTTCTGGTTTTAGAATGGCTCCGTTCAGCCAGGCCGTGACCCCGAATGATTTTCTATTTGCGTGCTTCTGCTAGTTTATTGACCGTTGTTGCCATCCTCGCTGCAACATCGGCAACAGCTCAAAACGTCATCGATCGCCCAGCGCCACTATGGCAAGCACCCCAACCGGCTTCACTGCCTCGGCTGGCACCGATGCCGACCATGACCAACATTCAAACCGGGCGACTCGGTGCGAGCCGATCAGTGGCCGTCTCTTGAGATTTTGAAAGGAGGACACCCAATCATGAACTTGATGAAATCCATCGTCAGCCTCTTTCTCACGCTTTCAGTTGCCTGGTCAGTGACGGCTGCGATGGCTGATATAAGGGTAACTCTGGTCGCACCAATCACCGGTCCTATTGCCGTGGGTGGAGAACAGGCCACGCGTGGCGCCCGAAAGGCAGTTGACATCATCAATCAAGGTGGCGGCATCAATGGCCAGAAAATCATCCTCGAAATCGAGGACGATGCCTGTGATCCCAAGCAGGCCTTGAATGTTGCCAACCGAATTGCAGATAGGGCTGTCAGCCTCGTGGTGGGCCACATCTGCTCAAGCCCCTCGATCCTCGCATCGAAGGTTTACGAGGAGGAAGGCATCATGATGATCTCTCCTGCGTCAACCAATCCCAAGCTAACAGACGAAGGCGGCTGGAACGTTGCGCGCGTTTGCGGGCGTGACGACGCGCAGGGCGACATGGCGGGACAGTATCTTGCCAGTCACTATGCAGGCCGGAGGGTTGCAATCGTGGATGACAAATCGGCCTTCGGCATGGGCATCACAGCACATGCTCGCGCGGCGATGAATGCCGCAGGGTTGAAACAGGTGCTGAATGAATCAATCACTCCCGGCGAGAAGGACTTTTCAGCTCTGGTAACGAAGCTGAAGGACGCGAATATTGATGCGATCTACTTTGGTGGATTTCATCCTGAAGCTGGGCTGATCCTCAAGCAGATGGAGGAGCAGGGTCTCAAGGCACGGATGTTTGCCGGCGATTCGCTAAACACGGCTGAACTCTGGCAGATTGCCGGTCCAGCAGCCAGCAACGCATTCTTTACGTTCCCGCCGGACCCGCGCAACGTGCCCCAGTCTCAGGCGATCATCGAAGCGTTCAGAGCCGAAGGATATGACCCTGAGGCATACACGCTCTATACATTTGCGGCCTTTGAACTCTATCGCGCTGCCGCAGAAGCAACGGGTTCGACCGACTCGAGAAAGATCGCGGCCTGGCTTCGTGCAGGCAATCCTGTGCAAACGGTGATCGGGCAGATCAGGCTGGACTCAAAAGGTGACGTCGTCGAGCCGCAGTATTCCTGGTTCTCATTCAGAAATGGCGCCACCGTGGAGGTGGGGGCGCCGGACCAGGTTCCATTACCATGAAGCATTTCACCCATTGGGCGCATTGAGAGTGAACCTCCTGCCAAGCGGAACCAATGGCGTGCTTCCTGGCGTGAGCGAGCTAACTCAGAGTGCGCTTCGATAGGCAATCGTCAGCGAAGCGACAATAGCGAGAATGACGGCAGCCGTTGAGATGGTCGCAACCCAATTGGAGATCTTCTGGGTTTGCGCCACGTCACCGTCGGACTTGAGGGCCCACCAGGTCTGGACAGCTGCGGCAATTCCGACGGTGACATAGAGAAGTGCCGAGATGTGGATGACGTCGAGCAGATTGATATTCGTAATGGACCCAAGCTCGGTCGCCGCAGACCTCATGCTGATAACGACGGCAAAAATCGCGCCGACAAGCAGGCTCAGCCGGGCAGTCAGAAGACCAAGCTCCCGCGAGAACAGCATATAGGTTATGAGCGTGATCAATATGGCGATGAGCGGGCTGATCACCAGGGTGATGAATGCCGATGCATCAGATTTCTCGACCTTGATCTCCAGTATGAGCCTTGAGTATTGGCTGAACCAGCCGGAGCGTAGCCGTGGATCTCCGAAATTGCTTTCGTAACTCTTCAACTGGGGAATGAGCTGGACGGAGACAATTCGCCAGCCCGATATGGAGATGTCCTTGTCGTAGCTGGTGTTGGCGTAGTCAGGATGAAAGACGACTTTTCCGATATCTTGAACCGATTCAAGCTCAATATGCAGCGTTTGTCGAACAAAGGGATAGCTGCGCAAGTCCCAGTTATGGCGAAACGTACCTTGTATGCGTTGCTGCAGCAGAATTCCGCCTTCGAGTGGATCTTCGAATTTATTGGTCGCTTCGATGCTGACGGCATTGGGAAACTCGACGGCGGCTGACGTCATGGCCTGGTTGCTGCTGCCAACGGTGAAAAGCCAGAATGTGGCAGAAAAGCTTCCGCCCCGAATGTCGAAGTTATCGAGCCGGGTGAGATAGAATCCATACTTCGAGGATGTCGGTGCGGGGGGTTCCGCTGCGGCTGGAACGAGGACAAACAGAATGGCGCTGAATAAGAAGCTTACCCACCGCATTGCACGGGAACTCATCGGATCTGCAGACTTTCTGATCATGATCTTCTTCAACTGTACTTGCAGAAATTGGGTCATTCAAGGTTCGTGGCATTCTTCAGCCGGAGCATTTGCAGCGGCACTCCAGAGACGCGATCCACACGCCAAGACGCGAGGATAGCGCCGCGAAACGACCAGCACCGACGGTGCGTCAAACATGGCTTCTCGGCGATGCACATTCGAACCAACGCCCATCGCCCAGACTGATTCAGGGAGCTAACAAGGCGTTTATTCAATGGTCCACGCCTGCCAGCCGGCAGGATGCTGATGAACTCACCAACGCCCAAGGAAGATCTTCGATTGGCGGTCGAGGCCAGTCCGCTTGTTCCACGCCACTTCAGGCAGTTTACGCGTTCTTCAACTGCGCCACGACATAGTCAAGCAGGTCGCGTCCCATGTCAGTCACGGTGGTGACCCGGGCCAGGTCGACCCGGACATTGTTCAGATGATGAAGCCGGAGAAGGTCACCGTTGTGTCCCTTCTCGGGATAGATTCC
>NZ_JBIIDX010000160.1:0-7737 GCF_044238155.1 Aestuariivirga sp.
CCGTGTTGACGATGATCGCTTCCTTCTTCATCAGCTTGAGGCGACGCGCCGATAGCAGGTGATAGGTCGCCGGCGTATGCGGACAGTTGACCGAGACGATGTCCATCCTGGCCAGCATCTGGTCCAGGCTTTCCCAGTAGGTTGCCTCGAGCTCCTCTTCGATCCTGGCATGAACCGGTTTTCGATTGTGATAATGAACCTGAAGCCCGAAAGCCCGGGCGCGACGGGCAACCGCGGTGCCGATGCGGCCCATGCCGATGATGCCGAGACGCTTGCCGCCGATGCGGTGGCCGAGCATCCAGGTCGGCGACCAGCCAGCCCAGCTGTTGTCGGCGCCGATGACCTGCGCACCCTCAATGATGCGGCGGGACACCGCCATGATCAGCGCAAGGGTGAAATCGGCCGTGTCCTCCGTGAGCACGCCTGGCGTGTTGGTGACGGTGATGCCACGTGACAGCGCCGTCTCGACATCGATGTTGTCAACGCCGTTGCCGAAATTGGCGATCAGCTTCAGCTGCTCGCCCGCCTGCATCAGCACCGCCTTGTCGATCCGGTCGGTCACGGTCGGCACCAGAACCTCGGCAGTCTTGACCGCCTCGACGAGTTCCGCGCGGCCCATGGCCTGGTCGGTCGCGTTGAGGCGCGTGTTGAACAGCTCCATCATGCGGGTTTCGACCACGTCGGGCAGCTTGCGGGTGACGACGACAAGTGGCTTGCGCTTGCTCATGCGGTAATCCTGGCTTCGCGGCGGAGTCTCAACATATTCTTAACCCGGCCCGATCAACTTTGTCACCGGTCCGGGAACGGAGTTGACCGGCGGGTCCTCCGTTTGCACGTAAGGATCAGTGGTGTAAACTGGCAAAGTGCCTAGGGAGAACCGGTAAATCATGTCACTTCGCTTCGCCGGCAAGCGGCGAATAGGCTCTGTTGCCCTGAGCCTGGCCTGTATTTGCATCGCTGCAGCCGCAATCTGGTCGGTGTTTGGCATGCGTACGCCAACTGCACCCCTGCCCGGTCCCGGAGACATCACCGGCTCGGTCGGGGAGGACACCCCCCGACCCATCGGCCCATCAGGCCTGCCGATTCCACGCTTCGTGTCGCTCAAGGCCGAAAAGGTCAATGTGCGGCGCGGCCCCTCCAGCGACCATCCCGTAGCCTGGGTGTTCCAGCGCAAGGGCCTGCCCGTCGAAATCGTCGCCGAGTTCGAGACCTGGAGGAGGGTCCGCGATTCCGATGGCGAGGAAGGCTGGATCTTGCAGAACATGCTGGCGGGCAAGCGCACCGCCGTCATCGCACCCTGGAAGAAGGGCCAGACTGTGCCCATCCACAGGGCGCCCGCCACAGATGCGCGGCTGGTTGCCCAGCTCGGAGCTGGCGTGGTTGCAGATGTCGACAGCTGCGACGGCCGCTGGTGCGAGCTCAATGCCGCTGGCTATGACGGCTATGTCGAACAGACCCAGCTATGGGGTGTCTACCCTGGCGAGAAGGTCGACTAGAGCAAGTCCTCCGACCACTCAGGTCCCGAACCCATCCCAGAAGGCCTTGGCCTTGGCGAAGAAACCCTCGGACTCGGGGCTGTTGTTGCGCGCTTCCTTTTCGAAATCGCGCAGCAAGTCTCGCTGCTTGCGCGACAGGTTGACCGGTGTTTCCACCGCCACCTGAATATACATGTCGCCGGTCTGCGAGGAGCGCAGCACCGGCATGCCCTTGCCGCGCAGGCGGAACTGCTTGCCGGTCTGGGTTCCTTCCGGAATTCCAACCCGCGCCTTCTTGCCGTCGATCGTCGGAACCTCGATCTCACCGCCCAGCGCTGCCGTGGTCATTGACACCGGCACCTTGCAGAACAGGTCAGCGCCATCGCGCTGGAAGAATTCATGCGGCTTCACCGACAGGAAAATATAGAGATCGCCCGATGGCCCACCGCGCACCCCCGCCTCGCCCTCATTGGCAAGGCGGATTCGCGTGCCGTCCTCAACGCCGGCCGGGATATTGACCGACAGCATGCGCTCCTTCGTGACACGGCCCTGCCCGCCACAGGATCCGCAAGGGTCCGAGATCACCTGGCCGCGCCCCTGACAGCTGGGGCAGGTGCGTTCCACCGTGAAGAAACCGGACTGCGATCGCACTGCGCCCTGACCGCCGCAGGTCGTGCAGGTCTTGGGGCTGGTGCCTGGCTTGGCGCCGGAGCCATTGCAGGTTTCGCAGGAAACCGATGAGGGCACCCGGATCTGTGCGGTCTTGCCGGTGAAGGCCTCGGTGAGACCGATTTCCATGTTGTATCGGAGATCGGCCCCGCGCGCTGCGCCGCCGTTGCCGCCGGCACCACGGCCGCCGCGGCGACCACGAGCGCCACCACCGCCCATGAAGTCGCCGAACAGATCCTCGAAGATGTCGGACATCGAGGAATTGAATTCCGGGCCGAAGCCAGCACCACCGCCGGGGCCGCGGCCGCCGCCCATGCCGCCCTCGAACGCCTGATGCCCGAAGCGATCATAGGCGGCCTTCTTCTGCGGGTCCTTCAGGACGTCATAGGCTTCGTTGATTTCCTTGAACTTGGATTCGGCCGACTTGTCGCCCGGGTTGGCGTCCGGGTGATACTGCTTGGCAAGCTTGCGATAGGCGGCCTTGAGTTCCTTCTCGTCGGCCGACCGGCCGACGCCCAGAAGCTCATAGTAGTCGCGTTTGGCCATGGTTCAATACCGCTCAGGGATTGCCGCCCCAGTCGCCGACAGGCGGCTCCACAGGGGACGGAAGACATTGGGAAGCAACATATAGCAGAACCCCGCCCCGCGCCGCGAGCCCCCACAGGAGCCCGCCACGTGAAGCGGGGTTGCAGTTTGCATGCGGAGCTAGACCTTCTTGTCGTCGTCCTTGACTTCTTCGAAGTCGGCGTCGACCACGTCATCGCCGCCCGCACCCGAGGCCTGCCCGGCGTCACGACGGGCATCAGCCTCAGCCTGCGACTGCTGCGACTTGTACATCGCCTCGCCCAGCTTCATCGAAGCCTGCGCCAGCGCATTGGTCTTGTCCTTGAGCGCATCGGCATCCTCGCCCTCCAGGGCCGACTTCAGGTCGGCAATGGCAGTCTCGATCGCCGACTTGTCGGCGGCCGGTACCTTGTCACCGAACTCCGAAAGCGACTTGGTGGTGGAGTGAATGAGGGCCTCGGCGTGGTTCCTGGCTTCCACCAGTTCCTTGCGCTTCTTGTCCTCGGCGGCGTTGGCTTCCGCCTCCTTCACCATGCGCTGGATGTCGGCATCGGAAAGGCCGCCAGACGCCTGGATGCGGATCTGCTGCTCCTTGTTCGTCGCCTTGTCCTTGGCTGACACGTTGACGATGCCGTTGGCATCGATGTCGAAGGTCACCTCGATCTGCGGCACACCACGCGGCGCGGATGGAATCCCCATCAGGTCGAACTGTCCCAGCATCTTGTTGTCGGCCGCCATCTCGCGCTCGCCCTGGAAGACCCGAATGGTCACCGCCGTCTGATTGTCGTCAGCGGTGGAGAACACCTGGCTCTTCTTGGTGGGGATCGTGGTGTTGCGGTCGATGAGGCGCGTGAACACGCCGCCCAGCGTTTCGATGCCAAGCGACAGCGGGGTCACGTCGAGCAGCAGAACGTCCTTCACCTCGCCCTTGAGCACGCCGGCCTGGATTGCTGCGCCGATCGCCACCACCTCGTCCGGGTTTACACCCTTGTGCGGCTCCTTGCCGAAGAACTGCTTCACCGTCTCGATGACCTTGGGCATGCGGGTCATGCCGCCGACCAGAACCACTTCGTCGATCTGGCCAGCAGTGACGCCCGCGTCCTTGAGCGCCGCGCGGCAAGGCTCGATCGTCTTCTGGATGAGATCGTCAACCAGGGCTTCAAGCTTGGCGCGGGTGAGCTTGAGCGTCAGGTGCTTCGGGCCAGAGGCATCCGCCGTGATGAAGGGCAGATTGACTTCGGTCTGGGCCGATGACGAGAGCTCGATCTTGGCCTTTTCAGCTGCCTCGCGCAGGCGCTGCAGGGCCAGCTTGTCCTTGCGCAGGTCGATGCCCTGATCCTTCTTGAACTCGTCGGCAAGATAGTCAACGATGCGCATGTCGAAGTCTTCACCGCCGAGGAAGGTGTCGCCGTTCGTCGACTTCACCTCGAACACGCCATCGCCAATCTCGAGGATCGAGACGTCGAAGGTGCCGCCACCGAGGTCATAGACCGCGATGGTGCCGGATTCCTTCTTGTCGAGGCCATAGGCCAGTGCGGCCGCGGTGGGCTCGTTGATGATGCGCAGAACCTCGAGGCCGGCGATCTTGCCGGCATCCTTGGTGGCCTGGCGCTGCGAGTCGTTGAAATAGGCCGGCACGGTGATCACCGCCTGGGTCACGGTCTCGCCCAGATAGCGCTCGGCGGTCTCCTTCATCTTGGTCAGCGTGTAGGCCGAGATCTGCGATGGCGAGAACTTCTTGCCCCGGCTCTCGACCCAGGCATCGCCATTGTCGGCCTTGATGATGGAATAGGGAACGAGCTTCTTGTCCTTGGCGACCATTGGGTCGTCAAAGCGGCGGCCGATCAGCCGCTTGATTGCGAAGAAGGTGTTCTCCGGGTTGGTCACGGCCTGGCGCTTGGCCGGCTGGCCGACCAGGGTTTCACCATCTGAGTTGAATGCCACGACCGAGGGGGTGGTGCGCGCACCTTCCGCATTCTCGATCACTTTCGGACTTTTGCCTTCGATCACCGCCACGCAGGAGTTGGTGGTGCCGAGGTCGATGCCAATCACTTTCGCCATAGTTATCCTCCAGTTGGCAGGCAGACTGGGGGAGGCCCTTTACGGCGCCCGCCCGACACCCCCTGAGAGGGGAGTCCGCCTCCTGATTTCGATATGGTCGGGGTTGTGCCGACTCGCGTCAGCTACCCCGCGTTCGAGGGGTATATAGGCAGGGGGGTCTGCCCTATCAAGCCGCCCGTCTCCGCATTTTCACCTGTTTCAGTCGAGCAGGACGACACTTTCCTGTTCATTGGGATCGGTACGCGAGATGACCGCCCGGACCGGCCGGTCGGTCGGGTTATAGGGCTGGTGCGGCACGCCAGCCGGAATGAAGCAGAAATCCCCTGCCCTGATCTGCATGACGTGTTCAAGGTTCGGCCCATGACGCATCTCGGAATAGCCCTCGAGCACGAAAATCGCCGATTCATGGGCCTCATGATAGTGCGGCCGCGCGGAGGCGCCGGGCGGTATGGTCACGATGTGCATGCACAGCTTCTCGGAGCCGGCCGACTCCGCCGAGATGCCGGAAAAACAGGACAGCCCCTGCTTTCCATCATAAGCCTCACCGCCCGTGATCAGCTTGCAGGATTTCATGGTCGAGCCTCCATTATGCGCTTGAAATGCTTTGCAGGACCATGCCCGGAAACGGCTTGCCCGAGCAAGCCTGGAATGACACAAGCTTGGGCATGAGCCACTATGACGTCGCGGTGATCGGGGCGGGCGCCGCCGGGCTTGCCGCCGGACTGAGCCTGCAGACATCGGGCCGCAGCTTTGTCGTGCTTGAGGCGCGCGACCGGACCGGCGGTCGCGCCTACACCGACACGGCGACACTCGGGCTTCCCTTCGATTGCGGTGCGCACTGGCTGCATGCGGCGGCGCAGAACCCCTTCACCAGGATCGCCGACGGTCTGGGCGCTCGCTACGATGACAATACGTCATGGGAGGACTGGACGCTCTATGCAGCAGGCGGTCCTGCCCTGGCGCCCGTCGTCGAGGAGGCCAGGAACTATATCGGCGAGGTGCTGGCGCGGATCGAGACGGCAGGTACCGCGGGCGGCGACGTGGCCTTCTCGGATCTCATGGAACCGGGCCACCGCTGGAACCCGCTCCTCCGGCTGCTCATCGGCCAGATCACCTCGCATGATCCCAAGGACTGCTCGACGCTCGACTCCGCCCGCTATGAGGACGAGGGCGGCGACTTTCCGGTCGAGGATGGCTTCGGCACGCTGGTGAAGCGCCACGCCGAAAGCCTTGGCGTCAGGCTCTCAACGCCCGTCAGCCACGTCGACTGGTCCGGGCCGGAGGTGAAGCTCACGACGGCGCGCGGCACGCTCACCGCGCGCGCCATCATTCTCGCTGTGCCGGTCAATGTGCTGATCGCCGGGCTCATCCGCTTCACGCCCGGCTTGCCGCACGCGTTGACCCAGGCCCTCCACGACTGCCCCATGGGCGTTTCGGAAAAGCTGGCGATGCTCCTCGACCGGCCGGTCGCCGGGATCGAACATCTGCACGGCGATGTGGTGGATTTGTCAGACGCCGCGAGACAGCCCTTCAACCTTTATGTAAACCCCTTTGGCCGCCCGTTGCTCGTTTCCCATTTGGCCGGCTCCCATGGGCGCGAAATGGAGAAGCTGAGCGATCCCGAGATCATGGCGGTGGCCCTGGATGCACTCACCGAGGCTTTCGGCGCGGGCATCCGGAAACGCATAGTCCGGACGCTCCGCACCCACTGGGCGTCAGACCCGTTCACGCTGGGCGGCTACTCGCATGCGAAGCCGGGGCGGGCCGCCTCCCGGCTGCTGTTTTCGCAGCCGGTGGCGGACAAGATCGTGCTGGCGGGCGAACATTGCTCGATCCCGTTCTTCTCCACCGTACACGGCGCGCACTTCTCCGGCATTGATGCAGCCAAAAAGGCGCTCAGGCTGCTGAACGGTCTACCGGCTTCATCCAGCCGATGACTGCTCCGGTCGGGTCCTGCAACACGGCGATCCGGCCAACCGACGGCACGTCGAAGACCGGCACCAGCAGCTTGCCGCCCGCCGCTTCCGCCGCCGCCACCCGGGCATCGACGTCATCGACGGCGAGATAGGTGAACCAGCCGGTGGGGCTTTCCGGCCGCGAGGTCATGTCCATCAGGCCCCAGGCGGCTTCGCCGTCCGCCATGGCGACCCAGTAATTGCCATCACCCGTGGGATCATGGGCCTCGAAGGTGAGCCCCAGCGTTCTGCCGTAAAAGGCCTTGGCCTTGTCAATTTCCGTGGTCATCAGTTCGGACCACACAACCTCGCCCTGTCTTGCCATGTGCCACGCTCCTCTCAAAGCACGCACAGGCTAGCGCCCGGACCATCCCACGTCCGTGACCTGTATCAAACCGAACGGAACATGGCCTCCGGCGTTCAGCCTTCGGCCTTGGCAACGCCAACCATGGCAGGCCGCAGGCAGCGCTCGCCGATCGCAAAGCCGGACTGCATCTCCTGAACCACGGTGCCCGGCGGATGATCGCTGGTGGGCATCTCGAACAGCGCCTGATGGACGTTGGGGTCGAACTTTGACCCCACTGTCTCGACCTTACGGATGTTGTAGCGCTGGAACACGCTGAGCAGCTCGCGTTCCGTCATCTCCACGCCGGCCAGCAGGTTGCGGGTCCCCTCGTCGGCCTTTTCGCGCGCGTCAGGCGGCATGGACGCGAGTGCACGCTGCATATTGTCGGCAACGCTCAGCAGGTCGCGGGCAAAGTTCGTGGCAGCATAGAGAATGGCCTCGGCCTTCTCGCGCTCGGCGCGCTTGCGCAGATTGTCCATGTCGGCGGCGGTGCGCAGCAGCCGGTCTTTCAGCTGGGCAGCCTCTTCGCGCAGCTGGGCGGTTTCCAGCTCGCGGGCATCGATGGCAAGCACCTCGGCAAGTTCCTCCGCGCTCGTTGCATCCGGAGTTTCGCCGGCCGCCTGCGCCTTGGCAGCGGCCTGCTCGGTTGCTGTGCTGTCATCAGCCA
>NZ_JBIIDX010000161.1:0-7708 GCF_044238155.1 Aestuariivirga sp.
AGAATGGCCTCGGGGCCGGCCTCGCCCATCAGCCCCATGCCGCCCTGCATCGGAAACAGGGTCGGCGCATTGACGATGCCGCCCGCTGCAAAGGGAAAGACCTTGCCGCCCGCAATCACATTGCCCATCGCATTGGGCAGGATGTTTCCAGCCAGCCCTCCCAGCAGATTGCCAAGCGGCCGCAGCGCCTGCGACAGCGCCAGCCGCGAGAGCGACAGTGCCAGCCCCCTCATCGTGTCCGACAGGCCACGGCCGTGCAGCGCCGCACTGGCAAAGGCCGTGACCAGACGGTTGCCCGCGCTCTCCGCCAGCCGGTCGATGTCCTGCATCTGGGTCCTGAGGCCCTCGGCCTCGCGGCTCAGTCCGTCAAAAGTCTCGCTCATGGCTTATCCGGATAGCGTCGCAACAGGTCGTCGAGGTGATTGCGGCTCAGGGTGTCGCGCCCTGTTGTCGCGAAGGCGGCGGCAATTTCGCGCGGCGTTGCGGCCCAGAAGGCCTCAGGCGGCAGACGCAGCTGGCCAAGCCCCGCCGCCATGTAGGCGGCCCAGGGAAAGCGCCGGCTCATGCTGTTGCCCCGGCGAAGGTGGCGCGGAGCAGGCGCACCACGATGTCTAGAAATCCGGCAGCTCCGCCTGCTGTCGTCATTGCCGCCACCTCCTCATTGCTCACCCCATTGCCGGCACCCCGCAGCCCGGCGCCGATCACGCGGATCGCGTCGGTGGCCGTGATGCGGCCAGCCTCGAAGCGTTCGGCGATCGCGATCAGGTCCTCGCCGCCATAGGCATGTTCGATCTCGGCAAGGGCGCCCAGGGTGAGGCACAGCACATAGCGCCTGCCCGACAATTCGGCCTCGATCTCGCCACGGTGATGATTGGTCATGATCTTCGCCCTCACAGCGCCGTAAAGGCGAGTTCACCGGCCGATTCCAGCGCCAGATCGAAACTCACCTCGCCATCGTGGCGGCCGCTGAATTCGAGGCTCGCGATCTGGAACAGGCCCTCGATCACCCCGAAGTCCGGAACGATGATCTGCCATTCGCGGATGGTGCCGGAAAAGAAATAGCCGCGGATGGTGGCATCTGAGGCCATGTCGCGAAAGATGCCGGAGCCCCGGATCGCAGCCGACTTCATCCCAGCGCCGGTCAGCAGTTCGCGCCATTGCCCGGCTGACTCCTGGTGGGTGATGTCGATCGCACCAGCATTGAAGCTGATCGAATTGCTGCGCAGGCCCGCCACCGTCTGGAAGCTGCCCGTGCCAGTAGCGTCGACCTTCAGCAGCAGATCGCGCCCGCGCTGTGCGCCCATGATGTGCCTCTCCTAAAGTGGTTCCGTCGCGGCGCGCAGCCTCATACGCGCGCCGAATGCAGGGGCGTTGATGCCCCGTGCAACGGTCTGGAAAATAAGCCGCAGGCTCACCAGCCTGTGGCCTTCGACTGCGAGTGCGGCGCCGTCGAGCGCGGCCTCGATCTCGCCTGACAGTTTCTGCGCCAGCGCGCGGCTGCGGCTGTTGGTGCGCACGGCAAGTGTCAGAAAATGCTCATGCGCGGTTTTGTCCGCCGTGCTCCAGTCACGGGTTTCAACCTCCGTGACCTCGATGAAGCACGCCGGCGCGCCGCGTGGCAGCTCTTCATAGACATGCGCCCCGCCCAGCAGCGCGGTCAGCGGTGCATGCGCCAGCAGCGCCGCACGGACGGCCGCCACAACTTCGAGGCCGCCACTCACAGCCGCACCTCGCGGAAGGGTGCGAGCAGCGCCGCAATGCTTGCTGGCAGTTGCGGCGCGCTGTCGTCGCCCCGGTGCGCATACCAATGCCCCACCAGCAGAAGGATCGCCTGCCGCAACGGTTCCGGCACGCTGTCCGGGGTCACGCCGAAACCGGCATCCACGGTGATGCCAATGCCATTGAAGGAACGGCCCGGCGCTGGCCAGGCGGCAATCCCTTTCCGCGCGATCCGCGGCGGCCGCGAGGCGAGGTCCGTTTCATAGAGCTCCGGCCCCACCACCGACTTGCTGCCGTCCGCCGCGAACACCGCCACTTCGGCGATGGTGGCCAGCGGCGCTACAGGCAGCGCCACGATGCCATCCTCCGGCCAGCGGTCTTGAAGGCACAGCCACCGCTGCTTGATGAAGCAGAGTCCCGTCCGTGCTTCCGCCACGCGCCGCGCGGCGGCAATGAGCGCCGCGATGGGCTGGTCCTCCTCGGCATGGCCGATGCGCAGATGCGCCTTGGCCACGGCGAGCGTCACCGGCTCAGTGGCCGGCCCCGCAACGATGATCGCTGGCATGGGTGTATCAGCTCACGCCGAACTTCATCAGCTTTATGGCCTCGAAGTTCTGCACGCCGCCGCCCACGCGCTTGGTCATGTAGAACAGCACATAGGGCTTGGCGGAATAGGGATCGCGCAGCACCCGGAGGCCGATGCGGTCCACCACCAGGTAGCCGCTGGCAAAATCACCGAAAGCCAGCGCGAAGGAATCGGCGGCGATGTCCGGCATCGCTTCCGCCTCGGTGACGGGAAAGCCCATCAGCGTCGCCTTTCCGTCGGGCCGTGCCGCCGGCTCCCAGAGATAACTGCCCGTCGTGTCCTTGAACTTGCGGATGGCACTCTGGGTCTTCCGGTTCATCACCCAGCTGGCATTCTGCCGGTAGCCGATCTTCAGGCTGTAGGCGAGGTCGACCAGCCGGTCGGAGGGGTTGGCGGCGGCAAACGCCCCGGCCACGCCGGTCGCGAGATAGCCGAGGTTGCCCCAGGTCCAGCTGGCGTCCGCAACCTTGGTGTAGTCGAGAAAGCCCTTCGGCCGGTTCACGCCATTGCCGGTCGTGAAGGCGATGCCTTCCTGCTCGGCGAACACCAGTTGCACCTCTTCGGCCATCCACTGGTCGATGTTCACCGCCGCGTCGTCGAGCAGCGTCTGGGTGGCGGACGGCATGGCATAGAGCTCCATCGCCGGGAAGTTCAGCTCGGCGAGCGTGATCGAGGCGGTTTCGGGCCTGGCCGCCGTCTCGCCCACCCAGCCGGTGGCAAGACCATTGGTCGAGAACGGCTTCTTGTAGAGCGAGGCCGACACCTGCCGCACGCTAGAGATCGCCCGGATCGGCGAGTTGGCATAAAGCCTCCGCCCGATCTCGGCCTCCACCTCCGGCGGCACCAGGAAGCCGCCATCAGCGTTGGAGCCCACCGACATCGCCTTGGCTTCGAGCGCCGCAAGGCCATGCGCCTCGCCTTTGCGCACATAGCTGTCGAAGGCCTGCTTGTGCTCGCGCGCCAGCGGCGCCTTATCGGCCTCGCCGGACAGCAGCGGCCGCCGGGCCTTGAGCGTCAGCTCGTCGAGCCGCGCCTTGGCCTCATCCACCGCGCGGTTGATGCGGTCCACCTTCTCGGCGGTCACCACATCGGCGCTCATCCGCGCCTCGATCTGGGCAAGCCGCTCGTCATTGGCTTCCTTGAAAGCCTCGAAGGCCTGCATCATGTCGCCGAAGGCAACCTTGGTCTCCAGTCCAGTGTCCATCATTCATCCCTTTCCATGGTTGAAGAATTTCTCCGCGGCGGCCTTCACATGCGAAACCCGCGCGCCTTCCAGCATCGGGAACGTCACAAGCGAGATTTCCCACAGGTCGATCTCGGTGATGAGCCGCGCCGCCTGGCCGCGGTCACGCCTGGCCTTCAGCGTGCGAAAGCCAATCGACAGGCCATCGAGGCCCTTGCTTTCCAGCAGCGCGAACAGCTCGCGCCCGCGCTGCACATTGCGCTCGAGGCGGCCCGTCACGTAGAGTCCCTTGTCGGTCTCGCGCATCTCGAGCCAGCTTCCCACTGGTTCGGCGGCGTCATGCTGGAACAGCATGCGCACATCGGCGGGCCCGCGCCGCTTGAGCGAACCCGTGAAGGCGCCGGGCATCACGATGTCGCCCGCCTGGTCACGCCGCCCGAACAGGCTGGCATAACCCACGAACACGCCCGAGCCGGGGCACGCGCACAGCGGCTGCCCCAGCCGGTTTTTCTCCCGGCGGGTCTGCATGGTTGTGTTGTCTCCGAATAGAAATGCTGAGGCATCGGCCGGTCATCCGAACGCGCCCGCCTTCGTCCTCTCCCGCAACGCGGGAGAGGAAGGGGCCCCAACGAAGTTGGGGGAGGTGAGGGCCTGGCGCCCCGGATGATGTGAGGAAAACTTTCCCCTCATCTTCCCCATTGCTTCGCAATGGGTCCCCGTCTTCTCCCGCTGAAGAAGCGGGAGAAGACATTGAGGCCGTGACTGGCGGAGCTAAAGCGGAACCAACCGCGAATTAGCCGATGCCCTACCCCTTCGCGCCGTAGCCGACGGCGGCGCGCTTCTCCTCGTCCGAGAGGAAGTCCGCCTTGCCCAGCCTCGCCCACAGCGCCTCGCGGTCGGCAGCCAGCGCCTCCACCTGGTCGAGGTCATGCGCCAGGCGAAACCGCTTCTCGCCGAGAAAGCCGGTCAGCGCCTCGGCCATCCGGCTGGCCATCGGCAGCACGGTCTGGCGCCAGAAGCTGCGGTTCGCCTCCATGAAATTGGCGAAGGTGTTGTCGCCGGGAATGCCGAGCAGCATGGGCGGCACGCCGAAAGCCAGCGCGATTTCGCGCGCCGCGGCGTTCTTGGTTTCGGTGAATTCCATGTCCTTCGGGCTGTAGCCCATCTGCTTCCAGTCGAGCCCGCCCTCCAGCACCATCGGCCGGCCGGCATTGGCCGAGCCCTGGTAGCTCTGTTCGAGCTCCGTCTTCAGCCGCTCGAACTGCTCGGGCGTGAGCTGTCCGTCCGCCGCGCCATAAACAAGGGCGCCCGAGGGCCTCGCCGAATTGTCGAGCATCGCCTTGTTCCAGGCGGAGGCCGCGTTGTGGGTGTCGATGGCGCGGCTTGCCGCCTCGAGCGGCGACAGGCCGTAGTAATCGTTGAGCGGGTTGAACAGCCTGAGATGCAAAACGCCAGCCCGCGCCAGCCGCGCCGATTGTCCGTTGACGGAATACTCATAGGCTTCCGCCCAGCCATTGGCGGACGCCACCGCCTTGATCCGGTCCGGCCGCAGCGCGTGGAGTTCGCGCGGGGCGCCGTCGATCTCCACCTTCTCGACATAGGCGTTGCCGCTCACCAGCAGGAAGCCATAGAGCTGTTCGGCGAATTCGCGGCCCGGCTGGCCGGGGTTTGGCGCGGCGAGCAGGCCCAGCAGCGGGTGATCGCCGATCTCGCGCTGGCCCTCATAGACGAGCCACGGCAGCGAGGCCGCCGCCTCGGCGATCATCCGCACGGCGCGGTAGCCCACCGCATTGGCGGAAAATCCCTCCCGCGCCAGGCTTTCGTAGCTGCGCGGCGTCCATTGCGGCTGACCCAGCTGATGCAGCGCGATCAGCGGCGCCGTGGCGGAGCGCTTGGCCTCCGGCGTGAGCAGCCGTTTCAGTTTCTCGAACATGCTCTCTCCTCAAACCACCCGCACCCGCGGCTCGGCACGCCGCCGCAGCAGCAATTCGCTCACTGCCCACACCAGCGCATCGAGGCGGTCCGGGCTTTTGCCCCCTTCGCCGATGGCGCTGCACATTTCATCTTCAAGTTCAGGAAAGGCTCCCACATGGCGCACCCGCCGCTGCTCATAGAGGGCAGCCACCGGTTCGGCGCGCGCCCGCTTGGCCCGCGTGGCGTGAACCGCGCGGAACGACAGCCCCTGATCGACCTCACGCAAGATCTGCTCCACCATCGCGCCACCCTGGTTCACTTCCGCCACCACGCGGCTGGCTTCGCGCGCATGGTAGAGCGCCACCACCCGCTCGGCCCACTGCATCGGCTTGGCGCGCGCCAGCGAATGATCGTCCAGCACATAGGCGATGCCATCCACACCCAGCCCGGCGCAGACGATGCCGCAGGCATTGGCCTTGCGCCCGTGGCTCGCTGGCGGGTCGACGGCGATCACCACGCGGGTGAGCTCGGGCGCCTGCCGCACACGGCTTTCCTCGATCAGCGCGCGGCGGAACAGCGCGTCCGGATCGTCGTCGATCAGTTCGCCGCCCAGTTCCTGCCGCCCCAGCCTGGTGCCGCCGTAGCGTTCCGTCACATCGGCGAGAAAGCTCCTCGCCAGATGCGCGGCATTGTCAAAAGTCGTGCTCCGCGTCACCGCCGTGGCGGGGTCGGCCAGCAGCGCCTTCAACAGCGGCACCGGCCGCGGCGTCGTGGTGATCACGGCGCGCGGGGCCTCGCCCAGCCGCAGCGCGAAGGCCAGCATGTCCCAGGCCTCCTGGGCGAGCCGCCATTTGGCGAGCTCGTCGCACCAGGCGGCGTCGAATTGCGGTCCGCGCAGGCTGTCCGGCTCATCGGCCGAAAACACCTGGGCGATCGTGCCGTTGGGCCAGGTCAGCAGCCGCTTCGAGGGTTCATAGCACGGCCGCTCGTCTTCCATATGGATGCCGAGCAGGCCGGACTTTCCCTCGATCATCACGGCGCGCGCCTGGGCCAGCGTCGGCCCAACCAGCGCGATGCGCAGCGCCTTCGGCAAGCCGTCCACCCACAGGCCCAGCGCCTGCGCCCGCACCCATTCGGCGCCGGCCCTCGTCTTGCCGGCCCCCCGGCCGCCGAGAATGAGCCAGCTGCGCCAGTCATGATCCTGTGGCGGAATCTGCTGCAGATCCCGGCCCCAGTTGCGCCAGTCCCGGTTCAGCGCCCTCACCTGCCTCAAGCTCAGCTGACGGCTCAGCCAGGCGGGCTCTCCCGGCTGCAAGTTCGCGCTGCAATCCCGCAAGCTTGTCCGCAAGCGCCTCACGCTCGGCGTCATCGAAGCGGCGGTCGTGCTTGCGCCTGGCATTGCGCCGGGCGCGTTCCTTGCGTTCGAGCTCAAGAACCTTCTCCAGCGTGCGCACCAATGTGTTCATGGCGCGGATGTCGCGTTCGCTCGTTGCCGCACTGGCCTCGGCGGTCAGCGTCCCGATCTGCGCCTCGAATTCGCAAAGCCGCTGCTGCAGCAGCGCCTTGAACCGGCTGAGCGTGCCGCGCGTGCCTTGCGGCTTGCGGGATTGCTTGGCCACGCCGCGCAGCGTCCAGCCCTCGGCACGGGCCCGGCAGGCCAGCGCCTGCCGTGTGATCCCGGCATCCGCGGCAATGACCGACACCGCCTCGAGCCCGTCCTCATATCGTTGCCGCACCCGCGCCCAGACGGCCGCGGGCGCCGGTTCATCGCCTGCGCCGCTCATCTCATGACCCAATTGTGGAGTATGCCCTTTCCTACCCGATTGAGCGCGCGCTGTCAAGGACTATTTTCCGCTTACAGGAATTTTCTTTTGCCCTTGCAGCGCCGCGAAGCCGGTCTATTGCTGCCCGGCATGGACATCCGTCAGCTTCAGTATCTTGCCGCCCTGGCACGCGAAAAGCACTTCACCCGTGCCGCGGAGGCCTGCCACGTCACCCAGCCCACGCTGTCCGGGCGCATCCGCCAGCTGGAGGAGGAGCTGGGCGTTCCCATCGTCGAGCGCGGCCAGCGCTTCATCGGCCTGACGCCGGAAGGCGAGCGCGTGCTGAAATGGGCCCATCTGGTGCTCGAGAACTGGCAGTCCCTGCAGCAGGAACTGGCCGTCATCCGCTCGAAGAAGGGCGAGCTGTCGGGCCGCCTCGTCCTCGGCGTCATCCCCTCGGCCCTGCCCATGGTGTCGCTGCTCACCCGCGCCATGGAACAGGCCCACCCGATGGTCGAGTTCACCGTGCTCTCGCAGTCCTCC
>NZ_JBIIDX010000162.1:0-7702 GCF_044238155.1 Aestuariivirga sp.
CTATCGCGACTGATGGATCAGCCGGTTCGGGTGGTTCCGCTCATGGTCAGCAAGGTCAACACTGTAGCGCAGATCCTGTTCATGGTGACGGTGCTCGGGGCAGCAGCCGCTCGGTTGCCGCTTGTGGAAATCGTCACGCTGGGCGGAATTCCGGTTGCACTGTTGACGCTGCTCTCGGGAGCAGCCTATCTGTTTGCGTGGCTCCGGCATATGGCCGGAAATGACAGAGAGGAGCGCAGGCCATGACGTTGCAGAGACAGGTGTTGATCTGGACGCTGTGCTTCGTGGCCCTTATTGCGGTGCTGTGGCTGCTGAGCCCGATCCTGCTGCCTTTTCTGGCTGGGCTGGTTCTTGCCTATTTTCTTGACCCAGTGGCGGATTGGCTTCAGAAACTTGGTCTTTCCCGTCTTGCCGCAACGATCATGATCGTTGTCGTTGCACTGGTGGTTCTGGTGGCGGCGCTGGTGATTGTCGGGCCGATGCTCGGGACGCAGATCAGCAAGTTTGCCGGCGAGTTGCCGGCCCTGATACAATCGCTAAGCGACCGGTTTAATCTGCTGGCGCCACAATGGATGAAGGATCTTGTGGCGCGCAGTGGAGCCGACATCCAGGGCTCGATTTCGCAATTCGCGGGTAGGGCTGCCGACTGGATACTTGGGCTGCTGAAGACGATCCTGTCAGGTGGAATGGCCCTGGTGAATTTGATTTCTCTTCTCGTGGTCACTCCAATTGTCACTTTCTACATGCTGATCGACTGGGACAGGATGATTGAGACGATTGATGGCTGGGTGCCACGAGAACATGTGGAGACGGTTCGCAGCCTTGGAAGAGAGATCAACGAGGCGATGGCGGGGTTCATCCGTGGCCAGGGAAGCGTCTGCCTGGCGCTGGGCGTATTCTATGCTGTCACTCTATCGCTTGCGGGACTTAATTTCGGCATGGCAATTGGTATCCTGGCGGGGGCGCTGACCTTCATTCCCTATGCCGGCGCCATGATTGGAGGAGTTCTGGCTATCGGCGTGGCGTTGGTGCAGTTTTGGCCAGATTTTGCGTCGATTTTGCTGGTCGCCGGAATTTTTGGTGTTGGCCAGTTTCTGGAGGGCAATTTTCTTTCTCCGAAGCTGGTGGGCCAGAGTATCGGGCTACATCCCGTCTGGCTCATGTTTGCATTGTTCGCCTTTGGCTATGCGTTTGGTTTCGTGGGCCTGCTGCTGGCAGTTCCGCTTGCGGCCGCAGCTGGAGTGCTGACGCGGTTCGCCTTGCGGAAATATCTGAGCAGCCGCCTCTATCTTGGAGCCGAGACCGTCACCAGGAAAGCTGACGCTTCCGGATGACTAGTGGAAACAGTCGACAGTTGGTCCTCGATCTGCCTCTGCGCACGGCGTTGGGGCGGGACGATTTCCTCGTAACGCCTTCCAATGCGGCAGCGGTTTCCCTGATTGACCGTTTCCCGGACTGGCCAGTTAGGGCCGCTGTGATCATTGGCAGCGCCGGGAGTGGCAAGAGCCATCTAATCGAGGTTTGGCGCCGACTGTCCGGTGCGAGACAGGTCACGGCGTCAGAGCTTCACCGTCAACTGCCTCATGAGCTCCTCTCGGCGGGAGCTTTGGCCATTGATGATGCCCCCGGCGAGAGTCTCGATGAGAGGACCCTGTTTCACGTGTTGAACCTTGCCCATCAGCATCAGGCCTATGTCCTACTGGCCAGTGGCACAGATCCCGCTCAGTGGTCAGTGACGCTTCCCGATCTCGCCTCGCGCCTTCGTGCCCTTCCCGTGGCGAGGCTGGAGCCACCGGATGACGCGCTGCTGCGGGGCGTTCTGGTCAAGCTGTTCAGCGATCGACAGCTCGTGCTGGATGAGAGCGTTATTTCCTATTTAATGCTTCGTATGCCGCGGTCGCTCGAGGCCGCCCAGTTGCTTGTTTCAGGTATCGACAGGCTGGCCTTGAGTGAAAAGTCCCCGGTCAGCCGTACGCTGGCTGCCAGAGCATTGGCGTCGCTCATCGGACAGGCCCGGCTGGATGAAGAGGATTGAATACAAGCGCTTTAAGCGTGTTCACCCAAGCGTCATGAGCCTGTTATAATGACAACTTCGGCCTTGGGCTCTCGAATAAAGGGTTCTCATGAATAATCCAACAGCTGGCGTGCCGTCGATCATCACCAGGGACATGACGCAGCGGTTTATCAACCGCGAGCTCTCATGGCTAGGATTCAACATGCGGGTTCTGGAAGAAGCCAGAAACATGACGCATCCGCTACTTGAACGACTGCGTTTTCTATCGATCTCGGGCAACAACCTCGATGAGTTTTTCATGGTGCGGGTTGCTGGCCTGGTGGGGCAGGCTCGAGAAAAGCTTCCGCAGAGAAGTGATGATGGATTAACCGCCCAGGAGCAGCTTGATCAGGTTCGTGGGCTTGCTCAGACGCTAATGGCCGAGCAGGATAGGCGCTGGCGCCAGCTGCGAGAGGAGCTTGCACAAAATGGAATCGTGATTACAGATGGCTCTGATCTCCAGCCGCACGAGTCATCTTGGCTTGATGAGCGGTTCTTGCAGCAGATCCTCCCTGTGGTTACTCCAATTGCCATAGATCCAGCGCATCCGTTTCCCTTCATACCTAACCGTGGATTCATCATCTGCCTTGAATTGAAGCGTCGGAAGGACGGGGGACTGATGAATGCGCTGCTGCCCATTCCTCAGCAACTGGACCGCTTCGTACGCTTGCCAGCCAGTGAGGGGCAGCCTGCGGTTCGGTTCATTTCGCTGGAGAACATGCTGAGCCTTTTTATTCCAAGACTTTTCCCAGGATACGAGGTGAAGGGTCAGGGTGTTATGCGCGTTATTCGGGACAGTGACATCGAAATCGAGGAAGAAGCAGAAGATCTGGTGCGCGTGTTTGAAACGGCCCTGAAGAGGCGGAGGCGAGGCTCCGTGATACGCATGGAGGTCGACGCTCAAACACCGGTGTCATTGCGTGAGTTCATCGCTTCGGAGCTGGACGTACATCGGGATGCCATCGTCGAGTGTGCTGGTCTCGTAGGATATTCCGACACGCAACACCTGATTCTCGACGAGCGTCCGGACCTGAAGTTCAAGCCGTTTATCGCCCGGTTCCCGGAACGGATCAGAGATCATGGTGGAGATTGCTTCGCGGCAATTCGTCAAAAGGACATCGTAGTCCATCACCCCTATGAATCCTTTGATGTAGTAGTCCAGTTTGTATTGCAGGCCGCCAATGATCCTGACGTTGTAGCCATCAAGCAGACCCTCTATCGAACATCCAAGGATTCTCCCATAGTCGCAGCGCTGGCCAAGGCGGCCGAGGCTGGAAAATCCGTCATGGCGCTCGTCGAGCTGAAGGCGAGATTTGATGAGGAGGCAAATATTCAGTGGGCGCGCGATCTCGAGCGTGCCGGCGTTCAGGTTGTCTTTGGCTTCATCGAGCTCAAGACCCATGCCAAGGTGTCCATGGTGGTTCGCCGGGAGGGTAGTCAGATGCGTACCTACGTGCATTTTGGCACCGGCAATTACCACCCGATCACCGCGAAGGTTTATACTGATCTTTCCTTCTTCACTTGTGATCCCGCCCTTGTCCGGGATGCTGCTCGTCTGTTCAACTTTATTTCGGGTTACGCTCAACCGGAGGACCTTGAAAAGATTGCGCTATCACCAATCAATCTCAAGGACAGATTGCTCGAGCACATTGGAGATGAAATATCCCACGCCAAGGCAGGTCGGCCGGCCCAGATATGGGCCAAGCTAAATTCGATTGTTGACCCAGGTATTATTGATGCGCTTTACGAGGCGAGCTCAGCAGGCGTGCAGATTGACCTCGTCGTCCGCGGCATTTGCTGTTTGAGGCCTGGGGTTCCGGGCCTCTCAGACAACATACGGGTCAAGAGTATCGTGGGCCGCTTTCTTGAGCATTCACGGATTGTATGTTTTGGAGCAGGTCACGCGCTTCCGCACAAGCGCGCCAAGGTTTACATCAGTTCCGCCGATTGGATGCAGAGGAACCTGCACAGACGAGTTGAAACACTCATTCCGATAGAAAACCCTACCGTACATGATCAGATACTCGACCAGATCATGGTGGCAAATCTGCGAGACAATCAACAGAGCTGGGAATTGCTGGCAGATGGGTCCTCACGTCGCGTCGCATTGGCTGCCGATGAGGAACCTTTCAATGCTCATGACTATTTCATGAAAAACCCGTCACTGTCTGGCCGTGGACGATCCCAGGCTGGTAACGTACCGCCCGAGATCCAAAAGCGTCCGAGGGGCAAATCGAGGTCTGTGACGTGAGTTGGCATAAGGGTTTTCGCACCGCGCCCCCTAAGTATCGGCCCGTAGCGGTTGTAGATATCGGGTCTAACTCGGTTCGTCTGGTCGTGTACGATGGGTTGAGGCGGTCCCCAACTCCTATTTTCAATGAAAAGATCCTGTGTGGATTGGGCCGTGGGCTTGCGACCAAGGGCCGGCTGGCCGAGGATGGGGTTGTAAGGGCACTATCTGCCCTTCGCCGGTTTAGGGCCTTGTCGCGGCAGATTGGAGCAAAACATGTATTCGCCGTGGCCACTGCCGCTGCTCGGGAGGCAGAAAACGGTAGTGAGTTCGTCGCTCGTGCAGAAAAGGCGCTGGGCGCAGGCATCAAGCTGCTCTCCGGCAAGGAAGAAGCACGGCTTGCGGCATTGGGTGTCATATCAGGAATTCCATATGCTGATGGCGTGGTCGGCGACTTGGGAGGTGGCTCGCTCGAACTCATCGATATCAAGGATGGAAGACTGCGTGAGGGCGTGACGTTACCGCTTGGTCCTCTGCGGCTGATGGATGTTTCGGGGGGCTCGATAGACAAGGCAAGGCGGATTGTTGACGAAGCCCTGATCAACAGTGGGATGCTGTCGCAACTCAAGGGGCGGACCTTCTATGCGGTTGGGGGTACTTGGAGAAACCTTGCAAAACTCCACATGGCGCAAAGTCACTATCCACTTCATGTACTGCATAGCTATCGGCTTGCGCGTGCCCAGGCGATCTCGTTGTCTGGTCTCGTCGCGCAGCTCTCGCCAGCTTCGTTGCGTGATGTCCGCGAGGTTTCAAAGAGCCGCGCGGATACAATGCCTTACGGCGCTATGGTGCTGGAAAGGCTGCTCGCTCATTCAGGTGCCGGTGGTGTTGAGGTCTCAGTCTACGGTGTACGGGAAGGTTTACTGTATTCAAAATTGACATCTCGCAAGCGGCAGAGCGATGCCTTGCTGTCCTCTTGTTGGGATTTTGCACGCCGGTACGCGCGGTCTCCGGAACATGAGCTCGAGTTGTGTGATTGGACGGACCAGCTCTTCGGAGAAGGCAAGTTACCCGAGACCGCGGCCCAGAAGCGATTGCGGTATGCCGCGTGTCTGCTTGCCGATATCGGCTGGCGAGCACACCCTGATTACCGGGCAGAGCGGTCACTTTCCATGATTTCTCAGGCAGCTTTTGTCGGCATCGACCACCCTGGCCGAGTGTTTCTCGCGTTAACGGTTTTCTACCGTTATGACGGCGGTGGGGAAGACGGTGACGGTCTCAACCGGCTGCTTGGCGATGAAGATCATCAGAGGGCACATCTCTTGAGCAGCATTTTTCGGCTTGCATACATCCTGTCGGCCGCCATGCCCGGAAAACTGCCGGACATCCGCCTGAAGCTCGGGGACAATAGGACCCTCATTCTGACCCTCCCTCGGAAGCTTGCAGATCTTGCGGGTGAGAGAGTCGACAAGAGATTGACGGGGCTGGCAGCTGAAATGGGCCGCACCGGTAAAGTGGTGATAGGCCGCTGAGCGAGCGATGAGACGCTATTCGGCCGCTTAGCAAAGTTTTGCCGTGGTCATGACCCGCACCTCTCCCTGATCGAAGCCAATAACCGCCTCTCCACGCTTGATGGACAGCGCCACGTTGCCAAACAATTCTCGCCGCCAACCTTTCATAAGATTGATGTCCGCATCTTCGCGTTCGGCAAGCGCATCGATATCCGAGGTGGAAGCAACAAGGCGGGGAGCGATGCCTTCTTTTTGGCATACAACCTTCAGCGCGAGCTTTAGTACCTCGGCGGCCGCTTGTGCGGCCTCGGTCATCTCGGCGCGCTCCTCTGAGGGTTGCGGCAGACTTTTGGGATCGCGTGAAAGGCCGTCCGCGACCGCCTTCAGCAAGACTTCACCCAGTCTGGAATTAGCTATGCCGCGAGGCAGAGCGCGCAACTGTCCAAGTGCCTCGCGCGTTTGCGGTATCTGGGTCGCAATTTCGGCGACGGCATCGTCCTTGAGTATGCGCGAGCGGGGCACGTTCTTATCCCGGGCTTCGCGCTCGCGCCAGGCTGCAACTTCCATGAGAACGCCAAGTTGCCTTTTTGAACGAAGCCGAAGTTTGATGCGCTTCCAGGCATCCTCAGGTTCCGTGCGATATGTCGCTGGATTTGTGAGGATGTCCATTTCTTCCCTAAGCCAGTGTTCACGGCCGTTTCGATCAAGTTCGGACTTCAGAGCCAGATAGACAACTCTGAGGTGGGTGACATCAGCAAGGGCATAGGCAAGCTGCTTGTCGCTCAGCGGGCGCCGCGACCAATCCGTAAAACGGGAGGATTTGTCGATCTGCGCCCGTGCAAGGCGGCGTACGATTGCTTCGTAGCCTACCTGATCGCCAAACCCGCAGACCATCGCCGCAATTTGCGTATCGAAAACGGGGTGGGGAACAATGCCAGCCTTGTGGACCATGATTTCAATGTCCTGGCGGGCTGCGTGAAAAACCTTGAGCACCGAGGGATCGGACATGAGGTCGAAGAAGGGTGTAAGATCCATGCCGGGGGCCATGGGGTCAATCAGGCCCTGAGCCGTGTCGCCGGCCACTTGAACCAGACAGAGATCGGGCCAGTAGGTCGTTTCCCGCATGAATTCGGTATCGACCGTGATGAAGCGCTCGGTGGCCAGGTTGCGGCAGAGGCGGGATAGCGATTCGGAAGTATTGATGAGGTCCATGTAGGCAGGGAAGCGCGAACCCTGTGCGAGGTCAATGGTTTCTGCGAATATTGCATCTTGGGCCATAAAGCGCTTTAGATCAATATGTTAGAGAAAAGAAGCTACAGGGGGTATGCATTTCAACTCTGTAACCGTTGTTTGCGCTCCAGGGTTTCGGAACGAAGAACGAAAAGACCTGGCGGCACGGTAATCAATCCCTTGACTTGCAAGATCTCTGCGGTCATAACCCGCCGACTTATCGGCCCGGGTTTCGTCCCGGGCTGATTGACGTTTGGCAGAAAGCCAGAGGGTTTGCCCTTTCCGAGGGTAGAGCGGGGGAGTGTCCCGAGCGGCAAAGGGGGCGGACTGTAAATCCGCTGGCTTCGCCTTCGTAGGTTCGAGTCCTACCTCCCCCACCACTGGCTGGAGTTAGGCGCTCTGAACTGGGTGATGTGTACGAATGACGGAAGATCGGGCGGGTGTAGCTCAATGGTAGAGCAGCAGCCTTCCAAGCTGAATACGAGGGTTCGATTCCCTTCACCCGCTCCAAAGTTTGAATTGCGAATGCCGCTGAGGCGGCCAATAGGGTAGATCGACGATGGCCAAAGAGAAATTCAACCGCGACAAGCCGCACTGCAACATTGGCACGATTGGTCACGTTGACCACGGCAAGACGTCGCTGACGGCGGCGATCACGAAGGTGCTGGCCGAGACGGG
>NZ_JBIIDX010000163.1:0-7667 GCF_044238155.1 Aestuariivirga sp.
CACATGCCGACCCGGCGCTGATCGGCGAAGTGCGCGATCTCACTCAATTCACCAGGGTGGTCGAGTTCAACGATGTTGCCGCGCTCGAGGCGGCGCTGCGCGAGCGCGACGTGGCCTGCGTATTGGCAGAACCGATCATGACCAATGTCGGCATGGTGCTGCCCGATGAGGGATATCATGAGGCGCTGCGCGACCTGACCCGCAGGTCGGGCACGCTGCTGGTGATTGACGAGACACACTGCATCTCGTCGGGGCCGGGTGGTTATACGCGTGCGCATGGACTGGAGCCCGATGCAATGGTGCTGGGCAAGCCCATTGCGGGCGGCATTCCGGCGGCGGTCTATGGCTTCAGCCATGACCTCACGGCACGCGTCAATCGCTTTCTGGAAACGCGCACCCCGGGCCACTCCGGCATCGGAACCACGCTCGCCGGCTCCAAGATCCAGCTGGCACTGATGCGGGTGATGCTGGAAACCTATTTCACGGATGAGGCTTTCAGGCCGCTCCTGACGCTGGCCGAGAAACTGGAACACGACCTGGCCGCGGTGATCAGCCGGCACGGGGCACCCTGGCATGTGGTGCGCGCCGGGGCACGGATCGAATTCATGTGTGCGCCGGACAGGCCGCGCAACGGCGGTGAAGCGGCCCGCATCATCCACCGGCCCGTCGATGCAGCCGTGCACCACTATCTTCTCAACCGCGGAGTCATCGTGACCCCGTTCCACAACATGTTGCTCATCTGCCCGGCCACCACCGCGGCGCATGTGGACAGGCTGACCGGCGAACTCGATCGCTGCCTGTCCGAGTTGATGGCCTGACAAGGATTGAACCCATGACCCTCAAGTTCCCCCACCGTGATGCCGAAGCGCAGTCATTTCTGGACCAGAACCCGGACGTCGAGAGCATACATGTCTTGTGGACGGACATGTGCGGCGTGGCCCGTGGCAAGGTCCTGCGCCGCGACGAATTGGCGCCAGCCTGGCGCGACGGGCGTTTCCTGCCGATCTCTGCCCTGGTGCTCGACGTCACCGGGCAGGACGTGCCGGAAACCGGGCTGGTCTTCGACGAAGGAGACCGCGACATGCTGCTGTGGCCCGTGCCGGGAAGCATGGTGCGTGTTCCGTGGGCCGGGGTTCCATCAGCACAATACATCACCACCATTCATGATCTCGATGGCACGCCACATTACGCCGACCCGCGCAACCTGCTTGAGACGATGGTGCGGAGATTCAAGACCGATCTCAACATGACGCCAGTCGGCGCGGTCGAGCTTGAGTTCTTCCTGATGGACCGCGCAGCGGCGCTGGCCGGAAAGCCGACAGCACCCAAGGCGCTGATCAACGAGGCGCGGCCACAACACTACCAGGCCTATTACATTCAGGATACGGAGGATTTTGCGCCGTTCTTCCACGACCTCTATGCCATGTGCGAGGCACAGGGCCTGCCTGCCAAGACGCTGATTTCGGAATATGCGCCGGGACAGATGGAGATCGTGCTCCGGCACCGGGCCGATGTGCTGAAGGCCTGCGACGAGGCCATCATGCTGAAACGGCTGATCAAGAACGTTGCCGAGCGGCACGGCCTTGCCGCCACCTTCATGGCCAAGCCCTATTCCGCCTGGACTGGCTCGGGCATGCACATTCACGTATCGCTGGCCGACGATCAGGGAGAAAACCTGTTTGCCACCGACGACCCGGCCGGCAACCCGCTGCTGATGCAGGCGCTGGGCGGCCTCAAGGCGACAATGGCAGAAGCAATGCTGATCTTCGCACCCAACGCCAATTCCTACCGCCGTTTCCGGCGCAACTCCTATGCGCCGGTGGCCGCCAACTGGGGCATCAACAACCGAACGGTATCGCTGCGCGTGCCAGCCGGCCCCAGCAAAGCCTGCCACATCGAACACCGTCCGGCCGGCGCAGATGCCAACCCCTATCTGGTGATGGCCGCGGTGCTGGCCGGCATGCACCACGGCATAATGACCAAGGCCAACCCCGGCCCGGCCGTGACCGGCAATGGCTATGCCGGCCGCGCCAAGCCCATTCCGGTCAACTGGCATGCGGCAATCGAAGCATTCCGACGGGCGGCCATTCTCAAGGCCTATTTCGGCAAGCCCTTCATCGATGCGTTCTCTACCCTCAAGGAGGTTGAGGCAGATCGGTTCTACTCTGAACCGACGTCACGCGATTTCGAATGGTACCTGAGGACGGTCTGAGGCGATGCAGATCGATCTCGGCTTCATCTATCTGCTGTCTCCGATTGCGCTGCTGCTCACCCTCACGGCGACCGTGCTGGCCTGCGCGCTTGCCCTCGACTCGCTGTTCCTGCTGCCGCGCATCAGGCGCCTGCGCAGCGAACTGACCAGCCTGACGACGGCGGTCGTCACCGTGTCCGGCGCCATGTTCGCGCTGTCGGTGTCGTTTCTGGCAAGCTCGGTCTGGAGCGCCGAAGACCGGGCCCGCGACATGGTTTTCGCGGAGGCGCGCGCCATCGAGGCGATGGACATCTACCTCGATTACACGACCGGCCCATCGCGCGAGGGCATCCTGCGCCTGATCCAGGACTATGGCACGGCCGTAGCGGCCGAATGGGACAGCATGGCAGAAACCGCCGGACGAGAGTCAGACAAGGCATTGCGGAACATATATTCCGCGGTGATCCGCGGATTTGCGGAGGGCGAGCAGAACCGCATGCTGCAGCAACGCCTGCTCGTATCGCTGGACAGCCTGGCGACCGCCCGGCAGGAGCGACTGTCGATCGCGCAGGACTCGATCAGGGCGAGCCAGTGGCTGCTCATCGCAGGGCTTGGCGTGGTCTTGCTCACCACCGTGGCAGTAAGCCATGCCGCCTTCACGCTGGTGCGGCGAATTGCACTCGTGATCATCAGCCTTGCCATAAGCGTCATGCTGTTCGGAATCATTCTTCACGACCAGCCCTTCGTGGGCGGCGGGGCGGTGAAGCCCGATCCCATTCTGAAAGCCGCGCAGGTGCCGTCATGAGATGGCTGGAACGCCTCTCTGGTTTCGTCGCCATGCTCCTGCTCCTGGCGACGCCCGCCGCAGCAGCCGAAGGACTGGATGGCCGTACGCTTGGCCTCGCCTGGGCCATTCCCTTCATCGGGATGCTGCTGTCCATTGCCGTCCTGCCACTCGCCACGCCGCACATCTGGCATCACCACCGGGGCAAGGTGGCGGCCGTCTGGGCGCTGGCGGCGCTGGTGCCGATCGCCATCACGGCTGGACCGCATGCGGCCGCGCAAGCGGTGACGCACACGGCGCTGGCCGAGTACATTCCGTTCATCCTGCTGCTTCTTGCCCTCTTCACGGTGGCCGGCGGCATCGTGATCCGCGGCAATCTGCGCGGCTCGCCGGCCACCAATACGATCCTGCTGGCGATCGGCGCAGGACTCGCCAGCTTCATCGGCACGACAGGCGCCGCGATGATCATGATCCACCCCGTGATCCGCGCCAATGACGACCGGAAGCACAATGTGCATGTGATCGTATTCTTCATCTTCCTGGTGGCCAATGCCGGCGGCGCCCTCACCCCGCTCGGCGACCCGCCGCTGTTCCTCGGCTTTCTGCGCGGGGTCGATTTCTTCTGGCCGACGGTACATCTGTTCTGGCCGACCGTGATCATCGTCGCGGCCTTGCTTGTGGTGTTCTATTTACTCGACCGGCTCATCTATGCCCGCGAAGGCCACCTGCCGCGCGACCCGACACCCGAACGCGCCATCTCGGTCGCAGGCGGAATCAACTTTGCCCTGATCCCGGCCATCATCGGCGTGATCCTGCTTTCGGCGGCCGCAGACTGGGGGGTGGTCACGATCTATGGCACCGAGGTGGCCGTGGCGGCGCTGGCCCGCGATGCTGCCTTTGTGGCGATCGTTATCCTGTCGCTTGGCCTAACGCGGCGCAGCAACCGCGAGGAGAACAGTTTCAGCTGGGAGCCGATGCGCGAAGTTGCAGAGCTGTTCGCCGGAATCTTCATAACCATCATTCCGGTGCTGGCGATGCTGAAGGCGGGAGCGGACGGCGCCTTCGCGCCGCTGGTGGCGCTGGTGCAGGCACCGGACGGGGCGCCGAACACACTCGCCTATTTCTGGATCACGGGTGGACTCTCATCCTTCCTCGACAATGCGCCCACCTATCTGGTGTTCTTCGAACTGGCCGGAGGCGATCCGGATCATCTGATGGGCGAGGGCGCAGTGACACTGGCCGCCATCTCGGCGGGCGCGGTGTTCATGGGCGCCAACACATATATCGGCAATGCGCCCAACTTCATGGTCTATGCCATTGCCCGCGACCGCGGCGTGAAGATGCCAGGATTCTTCGGTTACATGCTGTGGTCAGGCGCATTCCTGCTGCCGCTGTTCGCCGTCATCTCCTGGTTTTTCTTCAAGGTTTAAAGCCCCCCTACTCGCCTTTCGTCTTCTTGGTGGAAGCCGTCAGCCGGTCAATGTAGGCCAGCAGCAGGGCGGAGACGACGAAGGCCATGTGCATGAAGGTTAGCCACATCAGCTGGCCATCCGTGAATTGCTGGGCGTTGAGGAAGACCTGCAGCAGGTGAATTGAGGAAATCGCCACGATGGTGGAAGCGACCTTTATCTTGAGCGAACCGGCATCGACCTTGCCAAGCCAGGAGATTTCATTGCCATCGGCATTGTCGAAGCGGCTCACGAAATTCTCATAGCCCGAGATGATCACCATGACGACGAGGCTGGCCACAAGGGCGGCGTCGATCAGCGCCAGCATCTTGAGGATGGTGTCGGTTTCGGCCAGCACGAACAGCTTGGTGGCGAATTGATAGAGCTTTCCGGTGAAGGACACCGCGTAGAGCAGCAGCGCCACGGCCAGGCCAACATAGAAAACGACCAGCAGCCAGCGCGAGGCGAGGATGATGGCTTCAATCGTGTGCTCGAGTTTCTTCATCGCAAGGGTTCCGCCATTGACCAGGTTTCCTCTAGGGGCAACCATCCGGCGAGGCAAGAGGCAGCCCTACTGGGCTGCCTCGATGCTGTTGCGGTTGGCGCCCGGAAGCGGCTCCGGCATGTCATTGCGGGTCTTCCACAAGGACCAGCCAATACCCGCCGCGAGCACGCCGATGGTGACGGCGAGCGAGATCGCCGTGTCGATCTTGATGCCGAGCGGCACGAGGAAGATCTTGATGCCCACCAGCACGAGGATGATGGCGAGCGAGTACTGCAGGTAGCGGAAGCGATGCATGGCGGCAGCCAGCGCAAAATACAGCGCACGCAGACCGAGGATGGCGAAGATGTTGGAGGTGTAGACGATGAACGGATCCTGGGTGACTGCAAAGATGGCCGGAACCGAGTCGACGGCAAAGATCAGGTCGACGAACTCGACGATGATCAGGGCCACGAACAGCGGCGTCATGAAGCGAACGAGCTTGCCCGTTTTCGGATCAGGCTTGGTGACGACGAACTTCTCGCCATGCAGTTCATCAGTGACGCGGAAGTGGCGGCGGATGAACTTCAGGATCCAGTTGTCATCCAGCGAGGGCTTCTCGTTGGAGGTCTTGAACATCTTCAGGCCGGTGAAGACGAGGAAGGCGCCGAACAGGAACAGGATCGACTGGAAGGACATGACCAGCGCCGCGCCAAGACCGATCAGCACCGCGCGGAACAGGATCACCCCAAGAATGCCCCAGAACAGCACCCGGTGCTGGTAGATGCGCGGAATTCCCAGGAAGGCGAAGACAGTGGCAATGACAAAGATGTTGTCCATCGCCAGCGACTGCTCGATCAGGTAGCCGGTGAAGAATTCGAGCCCGGATTGCGACCCGCGCGCATACCACACCCAGCCGCCGAACATGAAGGCGATGGCCATGTAGCCGGCATAGAGAAGGAAGCTCTCCTTGGCTTCGATCTCCTTCTGGCCCTTGTGGAGGACGCCCAGATCGAAAACGAGAAGGGCGATCACCACCGAGATGAAGATCAACCAGAAATAGGCGGGCGTTCCGAGAAAATCGCCGAACAGAAAAGTCTGGAGCATGTCCATGGCCGGTCCCCTTGATTATCGGTTGTCGAACAGTTTGCGGTTCCGACATCACGGGAGAGTGCTCCCGCCAGAGGGGCCCGGCGCCGCTCTGGCGAAATATGACGAATTGCGGCAAGTTCAAGGGACGGGAAGATGAAATTCCTGTAATGTTCGGGGGCAGGCGTTGCGAAGCACGATGGCGATTCAGGTGATCTCCTGCCACGCCGAGGGCGAGGTGGGAGACGTGATCGTGGGAGGGCTTGCCCCTCCCCCCGGCGACAGCCTGTGGGAGCAGTCCCGGTTCATCGCCACCGATGGCCGGCTGCGGGCCCTCGTGCTGAACGAGCCGCGCGGCGGCGTGTTCCGCCATGTGAACCTGCTGGTTCCGCCCAAGAACCCGAGGGCCCAGATGGGCTTCATCATCATGGAGCCGGAAGACACCCCGCCCATGTCCGGCTCCAACTGCATCTGTGTTGCGACCGTGCTGCTCGACGCCGGGATCGTGCCGATGACCGAACCCACGACGCAGCTGGTGCTGGAGGCGCCGGCCGGGCTGGTGGAGGTGACTGCCCAGTGCCGGAATGGCAAGGCGCAGGCCATCACCCTGCGCAATGTGCCCTCCTTCGCCGACCGGCTGGACGCGCCACTGGAAGTGGAGGGACTTGGAACGCTCCGGGTCGATACGGCCTTCGGCGGCGACAGCTTCGTGATCGCCGATGCCCGCAAGCTTGGCTTCTCAGTGACGCCGGACGAGGCGCGCGACCTGGCCGTGACCGGCCGCAAGATCGTCAAGGCAGCGAACGAGACGCTTGGCTTCCAGCATCCGGAGCTGCCGGACTGGCGGCACTTTTCCTTTGCCTTTCTGACAGGGCCGCTGGAGCAGGTAGATGGCTGCCTGTCGAGCCGCAATGCCTGCGTCATCAAGCCGGGCAAGATCGACCGTTCGCCCACCGGCACCGGCTGTTCGGCACTGATGGCAGTTCTGCACGCCAAGGGAATGCTCAAGCAGGGACAGCGCTACATCGGCCGGTCGATCATCGACAGCCGGTTCACCTGCGAGATCACCGGCAGCACCATGCTGGCCGGACGCCAGGCCATCCTGCCGAGCATCACCGGACGGGCGTGGATCACCGGCCAGTCAACCCTGATGCTTGATCCGGACGATCCTTTTCCGCATGGTTACAGGCTGGCTGACACCTGGCCGAAGGACCCGCTGGCATGACACCCTATCCGACCCCCATCACCTGCCTGATGGACAGCCGCGACAAGCTCGGTGAAGGCTGTTTCTGGGACAGCGCAAGCCAGAGCCTGTGGTGGCTCGACATCATGCTGCCTTCGGCCATTCATTGCCTGCATGTCGCATCCGGCGCGTATCGCCGCTGGCAGTTCACCGAGATGGTGACCGCCATGGCCCGCCGCCGCGACGGCAGCATTCTGGTTGGTTCGCAAAAGGGCCTCGCCATCTTCAACCCGGCGACCGGCGCGCTTTCACCGTGGCGCGCGATCGACACCGAAACACCCGGCAACCGCGGCAATGACGGCGCCTGCGATGCGAAGGGCCGCTTCTGGTTTGGCACCATGATGAACAACATCGGGCCAGAGGGCGAAGACCTGCCGATCACGGCGGCCACCGGCAAGCTGTTTCGCATTCAGGCCGATGGAACGGCGGAT
>NZ_JBIIDX010000001.1:0-70906 GCF_044238155.1 Aestuariivirga sp.
AGGCCCAGAACTCAACCGCCTCGAACAGGCCGTCAGCGAGACTATGCGCAGCAAGTCACTGGCCGAGCAGAGGCTGGCGGCTGCTGCATCCGACATGCAAGCTGCCGAATTAGCCCGTGCCGACATCACCAAGCTGGATGGCGACCTCGCTGCTCTGGTGGCCAAGCGGGATTCGCTGAAGAGCAAGCTGGATGCGCTGGCTGGCCGCGTGACACAAACCGCTGGCTCTCAGCCTGTCGATGGCAACTTCCCCAGCCTGATCGTTGAAGCCGGCGGTGGCGCCTTCCGTATCATCGAGGTCTCTGAAAATACGGCAGTGGCTGAGGCCATCATTCCGCCAGCCGCTGCATCGGCAACGGATTGGACGCTGATGACGCTCGCGACGCCCGAGTCCGGCCGGCGGACCTCCGACCGTGAGGCCGTCTGGCTCGAAACGCTGCGGTCCGACGGGCTTATCGAGAATGCCCTCGCCTGGCGTTTTTTCACCTCAGGCGACTCGCGCGAGGCGGAACTGGCGGGGATCAGGGGCGCGCTGGTGGGTTCGGCGCTGACCCTCCTCGTAACCCTGATCATTTGCTTGCCGCTGGGTGTGGGGGCCGCGATCTACCTCGAGGAATTTGCTCCGAAGAACCGATGGACGGACATCATCGAAATCAACATCAACAATCTCGCTGCGGTTCCTTCGATCGTCTTCGGCCTGCTTGGCCTTGCAATGTTCCTGAATTTCTTCGGCATGCCCCGCTCAGCCCCTCTTGTTGGAGGTCTTGTGCTGGCGCTGCTCGTTCTGCCCACCATCATCATCGCCTCGCGCGCCGCTCTCAAGGCTGTGCCACCGTCAATCAAGGAAGCCGCGCTGGGTGTGGGCGCTTCACATCAGCAGGCAATCTTTCATCATGTGCTGCCACTTGCCGTGCCGGGCATCATGACTGGCACCATCATCGGCATGGCGCACGCACTCGGGGAGACGGCGCCACTTCTGATGATCGGCATGGTGGCCTTTATCGTCGATGTCCCCGAAGCGATTACCGATGCCGCCACCGTGATGCCTGTGCAGATCTATCTGTGGTCAGATCTGCCAGAGCTTGCCTTCCAGGCCAAGACGGCGGCTGCCATCATCGTGCTGCTGGCGTTTCTGTTCATCATGAACGCCCTCGCTATCTATACACGCAAGCGCTTTGAGCGGCGCTGGTAGTTTTCAGGGAGTGAAGCCATGAACGCCCCCGTTCCATTTCAGACGCTCGTGACGCCGCAGACCCCGCGGATCATGGCGGAGCGGCCGGTCAAGATTGCCGCCGGCAACGTTGACGTCTTCTACGGCGACAAGCATGCCATCAACCAGCTGTCGATCTCCATTCCAGACCGCGCCGTCTCGGCCTTCATCGGTCCGTCGGGTTGCGGCAAGTCGACCTTTCTGCGTTCGCTCAACCGGATGAACGACACCATTCCGTCCTGCCGGGTGACGGGCAGCATCGTGATTGATGGCGAGAACATCTATGATTCGAAACTCGACGTGGTGCAGCTGCGCGCCCGCGTGGGCATGGTGTTCCAGAAACCCAACCCCTTTCCCAAGGCCATCTACGAGAATGTGGCCTACGGGCCGCGGATCCATGGCATGGCCAGAAGCAAGGCCGAGCTCGACGTCATCGTCGAGAACAGCCTGCGCAAGGCCGGTCTCTGGGAAGAGGTCAAGGACCGTCTCACCCATTCCGGAACGAGCCTGTCGGGTGGCCAGCAGCAGCGGCTGTGTATCGCGCGCGCCATTGCGGTAAACCCGGAGGTGATCCTGATGGACGAGCCCTGCTCGGCGCTTGACCCGATCGCCACGGCGCGCATCGAGGAGTTGATCGACGAGCTTCGGCAGAACTACTGCATCGTGATCGTCACCCATTCGATGCAGCAGGCCGCGCGGGTCTCCCAGCTGACGGCCTTCTTTCATCTCGGTACGCTCGTCGAGTATGGCGATACCGACGAGATGTTCACCGCGCCACAGGAAAAGCGCACACAGGACTATATAACGGGCCGCTTCGGCTGAGCCTGGAGGAAGCACACATGTCAGATCATATCGTGAAAGCCTATGACGAGGATCTCTCCCAGCTCAAGACCATGCTGGCCCAGATGGGCGGCATCGTGGAGCAGCAGCTCGATGATGCCATCGATGCTCTCTACCGGCGCGACACTGTCCTGGCCGACCGGGTGATCCAGGATGACGAGAAGGTCGACATGCTGGAACATCAGATCGAGGAGAAGGCAATCCTCACCATCGCCAAGCGTCAGCCCCTGGCGCGCGATCTGCGCGAGATCATGGTAGCGATCCGCGTTGCCTCCGACCTCGAACGCATCGGCGACCTGGCCAAGAACACTGCCAAGCGCACCCACGCCATCTCCGAGCAATTGCCGCGCAAGCTGATGGCCGGTGTTACGCGAATGGGCCGCATGGCCCAGGCGGAGCTCAAGAGCATCCTTGATGCCTATGCCCGGTCTGATGCCGCCATGGCGCTCGAGGTGTGGCGCTCGGATGAGGATCTGGACGCGCTCTACAACTCCATCTTCCGCGAACTTCTCACATACATGATGGAAGATCCGCGCAACATCAGCCTGTGCACCCATCTGCTGTTCGGCGCCAAGAACATGGAGCGCATCGGCGATCATGCCACCAACATCGCCGAGAACATCCACTATCTGGTGCACGGGAAGCCACTGGCAGAGGGGCGGCCAAAAAAGGACGTGACCAGCTCCCTGCGCATCGAAGGCTTCAGGCCGTCGGACGAGTAAGAGCATGGGCGCATCCATTCTAGTCGTCGAGGACGAAGAGCCGATCCAGATTCTGCTCAGCTATAATCTGGAATCGGAAGGATATCGGGTGCGCCACACCGCCGAGGGCGAAGAGGTGGCGAAGCTGATCGGCGAAGAGCGGCCCGATCTGATCCTGCTGGACTGGATGCTGCCCGGCATCTCCGGCATCGAGGTCTGCCGCCTGCTGCGGGCCAAGCCCGAGACGCGGGATATTCCCATCATCATGCTCACGGCGCGCAGCGAGGAGGCGGAGCGGGTGCGCGGTCTGGCCACCGGCGCCGACGACTATATGGTGAAGCCCTTTTCGGTTCCGGAGCTTCTTGCGCGCATCCGCACCATCCTGCGCCGGGTCAACCCCGATGCCGTGGCAGACATGCTCAAGGCGGGTGACCTGTCGCTTGACCGCAGGACGAGGCGCGTGACGCGCGCCACCCGCGACATCAACCTCTCGCCAACCGAGTTCCGGCTGCTGGAGCATCTCATGCAGAATCCCGGCCGCGTATATTCACGCGCCCAGCTTCTGGACACGGTGTGGGGCCATGATGTCTATGTCGACGAGCGCACCGTGGACGTGCATGTCGGGCGGTTGAGGAAATCCCTGAGCCGCGGCCGTGAGGCCGATCCCATCCGTACGGTGCGCGGCATGGGGTACTCTTTCGATGAGCGGTTTGGCCGCGCGGGCTGAGACCGCGGCCGCGATGTCAGCCGAAGGATGCCTTGCGGTGCCGGCGGTCCTGCAGCGGCTGATAGGCGAGCCTGGCGTGATATTCGCAATAGGGTGAGCCATCGCGCGGGCCGTGACCGCAGAAGCAGAAGTCTTCGCTGCCCGGGTCTCCGATTGGCCACTTGCAGGTCTTGTCGGAGAGATGAAGAATGGTCACGCGGCCGTCCTGCGGCAAGTCGACCAGACGGAGAGGCTGGGGCTCCGGCAGCGTCTGCGGCCGTGGCTGCACGACTGCGCGCATCATCGGCTTGAGGGCGGAGCTGCCCGCCGTCGGGAGGCTGGGAAGCCCGCCGCCGGCGCGGCTGGCCAGGCTGGGCTCGCGAGGCTTGCGGGGCGCACGCGGCTGGGCGGTGCGCTGCGGCTGAGCCCGTCCCGAAAGATTGAGGCGGTGAACCTTGCCGATTACCGCATTGCGGGTCACGCCGGCACCGAGCCGCCCAGCGATCTGGCTAGCGCTCAGCCCTTCGGTCCAGAGTTTTTTCAGAAGCTCCACCCGTTCGTCTGTCCAGGACAATTTGCCCCTCCAAGATTGCGTTCCGGCCCTTCGGCAACGGAATCGATCACGTATTGCCGGGCGGTGCCCGCACCGGCGCTTTGAAACACCAAACTGACTGTTGGACGCTACATCTCGTAGCCTGTCGCGGGCGACCCTACAATACGCAGTGACTCGCCTGCAACCTTCCCTGGCCAGAATCGCGATTGTTTTCCCCAGTTTCCGGTTCTGGCCGTTGGTTAACCAATCCTTATCAGCGACCTGAATCCCCGGTCCATGCGCTGTTTTGACTCAGTGTGGACAAGCGTGAATCAATCCGTGAATCATCGTGTTGCAGCCCGCGATTGACCCTGTGCGGGCGTGGTTTTATAAAGTGCAGGCTTCGGGGCGCCCTCCACTTCTGGCGGGCGCCCTTTGATTTCGACAGACAGGGTTCTGCCATGATCTCTCCCGTGCTCCCCACTTACGCCAGGGCCAAAGTCGCATTCGAGCGTGGCGAGGGTGTGCGTGTCTTCACACCGGATGGCGACAGCTATCTGGATTTTGGTGCGGGCGTTGCCGTGACCAGCTGTGGCCATTCCCATCCGCATCTGGTGCAAGCCCTCACCGAACAGGCGCAGAAGATCTGGCACACATCAAATCTCTACCAGATGCCGGGCCAGGAAAAACTGGCGCAGCGGCTGATTGAGCACAGCTTCGCCGATACGGTGTTCTTCACCAATTCCGGCGCTGAGGCCCTGGAATGCTCCATCAAGATGGCCCGCAAATACCAGTCTGCTGTCGGGCATCCCGAGAAATATCGCCTGGTCACCTTCGAAGGCGCATTCCACGGGCGCACGCTGGCCACCATCGCGGCAGGTGGCCAGGCAAAATACCTCGAAGGTTTCGGCCCAAAGGTCGATGGCTTCGACCAGGTGCCGTTCGGTGATCATGAAGCGCTGAAGGCGGCGATCGGGCCAGCCACGGCGGGCATCCTGATCGAGCCGGTGCAGGGTGAGGGCGGCATCCGCCCGGTGCCGCCGCAATGCCTGCGCGGCCTGCGCGAACTGTGCGATGCCAACGGGCTGCTGCTCATCTATGACGAGGTGCAGTGTGGCATCGGCCGAACCGGCAAGCTCTTCGCCTATGAGTGGTCGGGCGCCGCACCCGACATCATGGCAGTGGCCAAGGGCATCGGCGGTGGCTTTCCCATGGGGGCGTGCCTCGCCACCGAAAAGGCGGCCCAAGGCATGACCGCGGGAACGCATGGCTCGACCTTCGGCGGCAATCCGCTTGCCACGGCGGTGGGCAATGCTGTGCTTGACGTGATCCTGGCGCCGGGTTTCCTCGAGGCCGTTCAGCAGCGCGCGCTGACGCTCAAGCAGAAGCTTGCCTCGCTCAAGGACAGGCACCCGGCGGTCATCGAAGAGGTGCGCGGCCAGGGCCTGATGGTGGGCATCAAGTGCCGGCTGCCCAACACGGCGCTGCAGCAGGCGGCGCTTGACCAGCATCTCCTGGTGATCGGCGCGGGCGACAATGTGGTGCGGCTCCTGCCGCCGCTGATCGTCACCGACGCAGACGTCGCCGAGGCCGTCGACAAGCTCGATCGCGCCTGCCTGGTGCTTGAAGCCAAGCCCGCCGCCTGAGGAGTCCAGCATGGCCAGCGTGAAGCACTTTCTCGACATTTCCGATTTTGATGCGGCAACCCTCGAGTCGATCCTGTTGGCGGCGCGCAGCATGAAGGATCGTCGCAAGGGCCAGCCCAGAGGCCTGCGTGAGGCCGGAGAGCCACTCAAGGGGCGCGTACTGGCGCTGATCTTCGAGCGGCCCTCGACCCGCACGCGTGTGTCCTTCGAAGTCGCCATGCGTCAGCTCGGCGGCGAAACGCTGGTGCTGACCGCCAATGACATGCAGCTCGGTCGCGGCGAAACCATCGCCGATACGGCGCGCGTGCTGTCGCGCTATGTGGATGCCATCATGATCCGCGCATCGCGCCACTCCCACCTCACCGAGCTTGCGCAAGCAGCCAGTGTGCCGGTGATCAACGGCCTTACGGATCTCACCCATCCCTGCCAGGTGATGGCCGACGTCATGACGCTCGAGGAACATGCCGGGCCGCTGAAGAACCTGACGGTGAGCTGGGTGGGCGATGGAAACAATGTTGCAACCTCATGGATTCACGCGGTGGGCCAGCTGGGCGGCCGGCTGCGCATCGGCGCGCCCGCGCCGCTGGCCCCGCCCGCCGCGGTGATGGACTGGGCAAGAAAGCGTGGCGCAGACGTGAGCCTCATGACCTCGCCTCAGGAGGCGGTGCGCGATGCCGATTGCATCATCACCGATGCCTGGGTGTCGATGCATGACACCGACGCCGCGAACCGGCACAATCTGCTGAAGCCGTATCAGGTGAACCGGCAGCTGATGGAGCATGCCAGGCCAAATGCGAGGTTCATGCACTGCCTGCCCGCCCATCGCGGCGAGGAAGTGACAGACGAGGTGATGGACGGCCCGGCATCGCTGGTCTTCGACGAGGCGGAGAACCGCCTGCACATACAGAAGAGCATTCTGCTTCATTGTCTGGGCTCGTGATGGCCACTGCAGAAGGCCAGCCCGGCGAAGATCTCGTCCTGCCTTTCGAGGTGAAGCCGCTGGGCGTGCGGGGCCGGCTGGTGCGGCTTGGCGCTGCCGTTGACGACATCGTGCACCGCCATGCCTATCCGCCGCCGGTCTCGGCGCTGCTCGCCGAGGCGGTGGCACTCGCTGCGATGCTTGGCGCCATGCTGAAGTTCGATGGCAAGTTCATTCTCCAGACCAAGACCGATGGCCCGGTTGACATGATCGTTGCCGATTACGTGGCGCCGGGTCGGGTGCGCGGCTATGCCCGGTTTGATGCTGCCCGTGTCGCAGCACTCGAGACGGCCAGCCAGCAAGCGCTGCTCGGCAATGGCTATCTGGCGATGACGGTTGATCAGGGTCCAGACATGGAGCGCTACCAGGGCATCGTGCCGTTGCAGGCCAGCGACCTGACTGCCGCTGCGCATGAGTATTTCGAAAAGTCCGAACAGATTCCCACCAGCATCCGCCTTGCTGCGGGACCGCTCGTGCAGCGTGGCGGGCGTGGCGAGGCCTGGCGGGCCGGGGCGATCATGGTGCAGCACCTGCCGCGCGAAGGCGGGTCGAGCCCGCTTCCCAGCCATTCCGGTGATGGTCCGGAGGGCAGGGAGGAGGTGCCGCGCGAGCATGACGACTGGGTGAAGGCTCGCCTGCTGCTTGAAACGGTCGAGGCCCATGAGCTGCTTGACCCGCAACTGACGGCCGAGAGGCTTCTCTACCGCTTGTTCCACGAGGATGGCGTCACTGCTTATCCGGTTGTTCCGCTGGCTCGGTACTGCAGTTGCTCGGAAGAATCTATCAAGTTGATGTTAAAGCGTTTTCCTGAAGCTGACCGGGCTGACATGGTCGACAACGGAGAGATTGGGGTTACCTGCGAATTCTGTTCGACCGTGTACCGACTGACGCCCGAGGACGTTAACCGTTGAGGCGTCCGGGCAGTGCGGATGTCGTATTTATGTGCGAATCTGTCCAAATCGTTAGTGGCATTCACCACCCTCGTGTGCGACTGTCGTTGACGGATCACCATCCCCGTGACAGCCTCACGGACAATACGGTCGAGCAGCCCTCGACGGAAAAGAAAAAAGAGCGGATGCGGCGAAAAAGCTCCGGACGGCGGGCCCAGAGGCCCCTCCCATCCTGGCGTCCTTCGTGGTGTTCCGACGGAATTTGAACGGTCAGTGAAGGAGACAGACGTATGACCGAATTTGAAATGAAGATGAACGCAGCGCAGAAGGCTGTCGGCCTCGGCAAACTTTCCCGCCGTGACTTCATCCAGTTCGCAATGGCTTCCGGCATGACGCTGGCGGCAGCGAGCACCCTGTTTGCCAGCGCTGCCCGCGCCCAGCCCAAGGCGGGCGGCGTGTTCAAGGCAGCGGTCGGCCATGGCCAGACGACGGACTCGCTTGATCCGGCAACCTGGTCCAACGGATTCACCTTCGCCTGGGGCAAGTCGGTCATGGGCGCGCCACTGGTGCAGATCAACCAGAAGAACGAAGTCGTGCCGCATGTGGCCGAGAGCTTCGAGCCTGCGGATGGCGCCACCAAGTGGATCGTCAAGCTGCGCAAGGGTATCACCTTCCACAATGGCAAGGCGCTGACCGCTGATGACGTGGTCGCCACCATCAACTATCACATCGGCCCTGACTCCAAGTCGCCGGCCAAGGGCGTTCTGTCGAACGTGACGGCTGTCAAGGCCGATGGCCCAGACACCGTGATCTTCGAGCTCAACGGCGGCAATGCCGACTTCCCCTATCTGCTGTCGGACTACCATCTGTCGATGTATCCCTCCGAGGGCGGCAAGATCCAGTGGGAGAAGGGCATCGGCGCCGGCCCCTATGTGCTCAAGTCGCTCGAGCCGGGCGTCAGGCTCGTTGCCGAGCGCAACCCGAACTACTTCGGAACCACCTGGTTCGATGGCATCGAGGTTCTCTCGATCATCGACGTTGCCGCGCGCACCAACGCCTATCTCTCGGGCGAGGTGCACTTCATCGACCGCGCCGACCTCAAGACAATCGACATGCTGAAGAGCGCGCCGGACACCGAACTCTACAACGTGTCCGGTTTCGCGCATTACACCGCGCCGATCCATTGCGATGCTGCGCCCTTCGACAAGGTCGAGGTGCGTCAGGCGCTGAAGTGGGCGATCAACCGCCAGGATCTCGTTGACAAGATCGTGTTTGGCTACGGTTCCCCGGGCAACGACAATCCGCTGTCACCAGCCCTGAAATATGCGATCCAGCCCGAGCCGGTCTACAGCTATGATCCGGAGAAGGCCAAGTCGCTGCTCAAGAAGGCCGGCATGGAAAACCTGAAGGTCGATCTCTCGGCCTCTGACGCCGCCTTCCCCGGCGGTGTTGACGCTGCCCTGCTGATGGCGGATCACGCCCGGGCCGCCGGCATCGAGATCAATGTCGTGCGTGAGCCCAATGACAGCTATTGGGACAATGTCTGGCTCAAGAAGCCCTGGTCGCTGTGCTACTGGGGCGGCCGTCCGACGGCAGATGCCTTCCTGTCGATCTCGCTGGCGGCCGACGCCGCCTGGAACGACACGCGCTGGAAGAACCCGCGCTTCAACGAGCTGCTGGTGGCGGCCCGTGCGGAGACGGATGAGGCCAAGCGTCAGGCGATGTATGCTGAGTGCCAGCAGCTCGTACATGACGACGGCGGTCAGGTCGTGCTGATGTTCAACAACTATGTGGGTGCGCTGTCGACCAAGATCGGCCACGACGCCTTCAATTCGGACTTCGACCACGACGGTGGTTTCATGTACGAGCGCTGGTGGATGGCATAACGACGCCAATCCATTAGGAAATTTTGTGACAGGGGGCTCCGTCAAGCATTGACGGAGCCCTTTTCTCGTGTGAACCTTGGCGCGGATGGTCAAAACGTCTGCCATCGCCACGAGTTTATTTCGAGGGTGGACCAGAGCAGACGACGGCGGGTTCAACCGCTCCAGCCACGGGATGAAAACTGCCGGCCCAGCCGGCATCAGGGAGAGAACCAATGAATGACACGCAGGAAAAGCTGACAGCCGCATTGCGCGACGCAGTGCGCGGCCGCATCACCCGCCGCGAGTTCACCCAGCTGGCTCTGGCCTCTGGCGTGAGCCTCGCCGCCGCCAACAGCATGTTCACCAAGGCCCATGCCGACGAGCCCAAGAAGGGCGGCACGCTGAAGATCGGCGTTGGCCATGGCGCCACGACCGACTCCATGGATCCGGGCACCTACCCGGACCAGTTCACCGGCACTGCGCTGTGGGGCACGCTGTCCAACAGCCTGACCGAGATCGACGCAGACGGCAACGTCGTCGGTGACGTGGCCGAGAGCTTCGAGGCCTCCGACGGCGCCAAGAAGTGGGTGTTCAAGCTGCGCAAGGGCGTGACCTTCCACGATGGCCGCACGGTGACCGCTGATGACGTGGTGGCCTCCCTCCAGCATCACCGCGGCGAGGATTCGAAGTCGGCTGCCAAGTCGCTTCTGAAGGAAATCGTCACGCTGAAGGCCGATGGTGCCGATACGGTGGTCTTCGAGTTGTCTGGCGGCAATGCCGACTTCCCCTACACGGTGTCCGACTATCACATGCCTATCATGCCCAAGAAGGATGATGGTTCAGTGGACTGGGAGTCCGGCAATCGCACCGGCGCCTACAAGCTCGAGAAGTTCGAGCCGGGCGTGAAGGCGAGCTTCACCAAGAACGAGAATTACTACAAGCCCGGCAAGGGCTGGTTCGACGCGGTCGAGTTCTATTCGATCAAGGACGTGGCGGCGCGTACCAATGCGCTGCTCTCGGGCGAGGTCCACTACATGGACCGTTGCGACCTCAAGACCCTCGACATGCTGAAGTCGAATGCGGACATCACCGTCCAGGAGATCACGGGCTACGGCCACTACATCTACGTCATGAACGTGACCCAGAAGCCCTTCGACGATGTCAACGTCCGGCTCGCCATCAAGTACTCGATCAACCGTGATGATGTGCTCGAGAAGGTGTTCCTCGGCCATGGCACGGTGGGCAACGACAATCCGATCGCGCCGACGGTGAAGTTTGCCGTCGATCCGCAGCCGCGCCACAGCTACAACCCGGACAAGGCCAAGGAGCACCTGAAAAAGGCTGGCCTCGACAGCCTGAAGTTCGATCTCTCGGTAGCTGATGCCGCCTTCTCGGGAGCGGTCGATTCCGCACTTCTCTGGAAGGAGCACGCCAAGGCCTGCAACATCGACATCAACGTGATCCGCGAGCCGGATGATGGCTACTGGGACAATGTCTGGCTGAAGAAGCCCTTCGTCGCCTCCTACTGGAGCGGCCGCCCGACCGTGGACTGGATGATGACCACGGCCTACGCGGCTGACGCCGCGTGGAACGACACGTTCTGGAAAAATCCTCGTTTCAACGAGCTTCTCGTGGCCGCGCGCTCCGAGACGGATGAGGCCAAGCGTGCCGCCATGTATGCCGAGATGCAGCAGATCCTGCATGATGACGGCGGCCTGGTGAACATCCTGTTCAACTCCTATGTCGAGGCCCATGCCAAGAATCTGGGCCACAACAAGGTCGCGGCCAACTGGCAGCTCGATGGCATGCGCATTGCCGAGCGCTGGTGGTTCACCTCGTGATCTGACCCGGCACGAAACCGCGCCGGGGGCTCTTGTGGCGCGTCAGCGCACCGGCCCCCGGCGTTTTCCTGTAGAAACACGCTGTGGTTTGCCGCCAGGGACGCGGCAGGCCCGCAAAGAGGCCAACGGGGGGACGCATGCATCCGGTTCTGAGAACCGTCCTGCAGCGCTTGGGGCTGGGGTTGCTGACACTGTTTGCGGTGTCGGTGGTGATTTTTGCGTCCCTTGAAATGCTTCCCGGCGGCTTTGCCGAGGCGATCCTGGGCCAGGGCGCCACGCCCGAGACGGTTGCCGCCTTCAACCGTGAGATCGGCCTCGACCGGCCGGCCACCGTGCGTTACGTCGAATGGATCGGAAACATCTTCCGCGGTGATTTCGGCTATTCCTATGCAGGCCTTGGCGGCTCAATCAAGCGCAGCGTCACCGACCTGATCGCACCAAGGCTCTACAACACCTTTTTCCTCGCCATCATGACGGCGGTCGTCGCCGTGCCGCTGTCGCTCGTTCTCGGGGTTCTCGCGGCGCTCTACCGCAACAGCTGGTATGACCGGATCGTGAATTCCGTAACGCTCACCACCATCGCCACGCCGGAATTCTTCATTGCCTATCTCCTGATGTTCTTCTTCGCCATCAAGAACAAGTGGTTCTATTCGCTCTCCACCGTCTCCGACACCACGGAGTTCGCCGAGCATCTGTTTCGCGCCGCGCTGCCGGCAGTGACGCTCACCCTTGTCATCGTGGCCCACATGATGCGCATGACCAGGGCCGCGCTCATCAACCTGCTGGCCAGCCCCTACATGGAAATGGCGCAGCTGAAGGGCGTGCCGCGCCGCGAGGCGATCGTCAGGCATGCCCTGCCCAACGCCTGGGCGCCAATCGCCACGGTCATCGCTTTCAATCTTGCTTATCTGGTGGTGGGTGTGGTCGTGGTCGAGGTCGTCTTCGTCTATCCCGGCATCGGGCAGCTGATGGTCGATTCTGTATCCAGCCGCGACATGCCGGTGGTGCAGGCCTGTGCGCTGATCTTCGCGGCCACCTATATCCTGCTGAACCTCACCGCTGACATTATCTCGATCATCACCAATCCCCGGCTGCTGCACCCGAAATGACCACGAAAGCCCCAGAACTGCGACAGGTGCGAGCCAGGCGAAGCCTCTGGGAGGATGGACGGCGCACGCTGGCCTCTGCGCCCTTCAGCGCCTGGTTCGGCATGATCGTCATCCTGATCTACGTGATCGCTGCTGTCTTCGCGCCGTGGATTGCGCCCTATGGCGAGGCGGAAATCGTCGGCAAGGCCTATCAACCGGCGGGCGGCGAGTTCTGGCTTGGCACCGACCAGATCGGACGTGACCTGTTTTCCCGCCTGATCTATGGCGCACGCAACACCATCGGCATCGCCTTCCTCACCACACTCCTGTCTTTCGTGATCGGCGGAACACTGGGCGTGCTCACCGCCCTGAAGCGCGGCTGGCTCGACCAGTCGATATCGCGGGTCGTCGATGCCTTCCTGGCCATTCCGGTGCTCATCTTTGCGCTGATGCTGCTGGCCGTCTTCGGAAAGAGCATCCTCAACCTGATCCTCATTCTTGCGTTGCTCGACTCGACCCGCGTGTTCCGCCTGGCACGCGCCACCGCGCTCGATGTCGTGGTGATGGATTATGTCGAGGCGGCGAAGCTGCGCGGCGAGCGCATGGGCTGGATCATCTTCAGGGAGGTGCTCCCCAACATCCTGCCGCCGATGATCACCGAATTCGGCCTGCGCTTCTGCTTCGTGTTCCTTACCATTTCGGCACTGTCGTTTCTGGGCGTTGGCATTCAGCCACCCACTGCCGACTGGGGTTCCATGGTGGCCGAGAGCAAGACCCTCATCACCTTTCCGGTGCGCAGCTTTCCGTGGATTCCGGCTCCCTTCTATCCGGCCATTGCGATCGCGCTCCTGACGGTCGCCATCAATTTCGTGGTGGACTGGTTCCTCCACAAGACCAGCGGGTTGCGCGATGAAGCCTGACAAGCAGCGCGTCAAGGGTGAGACCCTTCTCGAAATCCGCGGCCTCAGGATCGAGGGCAATTCGGATGGGGTGTGGCATCCCATCGTCAGGGGTGTCGATCTCACGCTGAGGCGTGGCGAGGTTCTGGGGCTGATCGGCGAGTCGGGTGCCGGCAAGTCGACGATCGGACTAGCCGCGATGGGCTTTGCGAGGCCCGGCTGCCGCATCACGGACGGCAGTATCCTTTTCGACGGCATCGACCTGCGGGCAGCGGGCGAGGAAGACAAGCGCCTCCTGTGGGGCTCGCGCATCGCCTATGTGGCCCAGAGTGCCGCTGCGGCCTTCAACCCCGCCCATAAGCTCATCGACCAGACGGTGGAAACCACCGTGCGCCGTGGGGTCATGAGCCGCGACAAGGCGGTGGCCGATGCCGTGGACCTCTATCGACGCCTGCAACTGCCCGACCCGGCGCACATCGGAGATCGCTACCCGCATCAGGTATCGGGCGGCCAGCTGCAACGCGCCATGACGGCCATGGCCATGTCCTGTCGGCCTGACCTGATCATCTTCGATGAACCGACCACCGCACTCGACGTGACCACCCAGGTCGAGGTGCTGGCGGCCATGCGCAACATCGTCGAGCAGTTCCACACGGCAGCCATTTACATCACCCATGATCTTGCCGTTGTCGCACAGATGGCCGACCGCATCATGGTGCTGCGCCAGGGCCGCGAGGTCGAAGAGGCCCCAACCCGGGTGATGCTGAAGGAACCGAAGGACGACTATACCAAGACGCTGTGGGCGGTGCGGAAGCTCGCCAAGCCGGAGCAGGTGAGCGACGACATCGTGCTGAGCGTGCGCAACGTCGATGCCAGCTATTCGGGTGTCGTCAAGGTTCTGGACAATGTCACCGTTGGTCTGCCGCGTGGCCGCACCGTGGCGGTGGTGGGCGAGTCAGGCTCCGGCAAGTCGACACTGGCGCGCGTCATCACCGGGCTGCTGCCACCGTCAAAAGGCGACATCCTGTTCAACGGAAAGCGGTTGTCGCGGGCGCTGAAGGACCGCGACAAGGATACGCTGCGCCGAATCCAGATGATCTACCAGTCGGCAGATACCTCGCTCAATCCGCGCCAGACGATCCGCGACATCATTGGCCGGCCGCTGCAGTTCTATCATGGTGTGGAGGGCGCGGCGCGCGACCGGCGTGTCGCGGAGCTGCTCGACGGCATCGAAATGAACGAGAGCTATATCGACCGCCTGCCAACCGAGCTTTCGGGCGGCCAGAAGCAGCGCATCTCGATTGCACGCGCACTCGCCGCGGAACCTGACATCATCATCTGCGACGAGGTCACCTCGGCGCTCGATCAGATCGTGCAGGAGGAAATCCTCAAGCTGCTGATGAAGCTCCAGAAGGACACCAACGTCTCCTACCTGTTCATCACCCATGACATCGCAACCGTAAGGGCGATCTCGGACGAGGTCGTGGTCATGAACCAGGGCAAGGTGGTGCAGCAGGGGCCGAAGAGCCGGGTGCTGAACCCGCCGCATCCGGCCTATACCGAACTTCTGCTGTCCTCCGTGCCGCAGATGGACCCCGACTGGCTCACCAACCTGCTGGCCCAGCGCGCCGCGGCAAAGGCCAGGACCTGAGGAGCTTGTCCCCCGTGGCTTCATCTTCCCACGCCCAGTCCGTGGCCGGCGGCACCCGTTTCCTCGAGGCCGGGTCAGGCGAGGTCATTCTGTTCATTCATGGCAGCGCAGAGACGGCTGAGGTCTGGCTGCCGCAGCTTGCAGCTTTCGCGGCCAGCCATCGGCCGCTCGCGCCGGATGTGACGGCGGCCGATGCCGTGGCCCAGCTGCGGCGCCTGCTCGATGATCTGGCGCTTGCCTCGGTCAATGTCGTGGCGCAGGGCGATGGTGGCGCGATCGCCCTCGCCCTTGCCGCTGCCCATCCGCAGCGGGTGCGGCGCCTCGTAACCATTGGTTTCGAGCCTGGGGCCGCAGTTGCGCCCCGCCTTCTGTGTCCGGTGCTGTTCATGCCCGCCGCTGATGATGAAAGGTCGGTGACCGCGGCCCTGTCTGCCGTTCTGTCGGAACGGCTCAGCCGTTTCGACAACCGCGAACTGCGCACGGCCTTTGGCAGCTTCATGACGGGCGTGACGATCGTCACCACGGCGGGCGTTGATGGCCAGCCTCGCGGCTTCACGGCCAACAGCTTCACTTCCGTCTCGCTCGAGCCGCCACTGCTGCTGATCTGCATCGGCAAGGCCGCGGCCAGCGTGGATGTGTTCTCGCGGGCGGAGGGCTTTGCCGTCAACATTCTTTCGGAGGCCCAGAAGGACACATCCGTGCTGTTCGCCTCCAAGCGGCCGGACAAGTTCGAGGCGGCGAACTGGCGGCCTGGGCCCTTTGGCAATCCGCTGATCGAAGGCTCCGCCGCCTGGTTCGATTGCGCGCGCTATCAGGTGATCGACGCCGGCGACCACATCATCCTGATGGGCCATGTCCAGGCCTTCTCCTATTCGGATGCCAATCCGCTGGGCTATGCGCGCGGGCATTACATCACGCTGGGTCTCGAGCAGGCGGCGGTGAACGCCGCGTCCTCTGCCAGCCGCACCGTGGTGGGCGCCATTCTCGAGAGTGACAACCGGTTGATCCTGCTGCCGGACCCGGCCCGCCCCGATGGCCTGGTGCTGCCAGAGGTTGGCCGAAGCGGTGCCCATGGCAGCGCGTCGCAGCTGCATGATCTGCTGACGCGCGAGGGCATGGATGCAACGCTGGGCTTTCTCTTCGCGGTGTTCGAAAACCCCGAAAGCCGCGAACAGTGCATCTATTACCGGGGCGAGGCGTTGCTGCATGCCCGCGGCCGCACTGTGCTGGCCGATTTCGAGGACATCCCCTGGGACAGGCTCCCGGACGAGGCAACACGATCGATGCTCCGCCGCTATGCCGCCGAACGCAAGATCGGCCGATTCAAGATCTATTCCGGCGACCACCGCCAGGGCCTGGTGAAAGCCGTCGATTGACGGGAAATCGAGACCGGGCTTTGATGCATCCGTTCATGTGCCTGGCATCTGTCGAGGCAGAACACAACGGGGGACGCACATGTATCTCGGACTGGATTTCGGAACCTCATCCGTCAAGGGCGTGCTGATCGACGCCAGCCAGAAAATCCTGGCCAGCGCCAGCGCGCCGCTGAAGGTATCGCGGCCGCATCCCGGCTGGTCGGAGCAGAACCCGGAAGACTGGTGGAAGGCCTGCAATGCTGTGGTCAAAACCCTGCGCAAGCTGAAGCCAAAGGCGGTGGCCGCCGTCGAAGGCATCGGGCTTTCTGGCCAGCAGCATGGCGCGACACTCCTTGACAAGGATGGCAAGGTGCTGCGCCCCTGCATCCTGTGGAACGACGCGCGCTCGTTCCGTGAATGCGACGACATCATGAACCGCGAGCCGCAGGCCGTGCCGCTCGCCGGCAACATTCCGCTCGCCGGTTACACCGCGCCCAAGCTCGTGTGGGTGAAGAAGCACGAGCCCAAGACCTTCGCCAGGGTCGCCAAGGTGCTGCTGCCCAAAGACTACATCCGCTTTCGCATGACCGGCGACTATGCATCCGACATGTCGGACTCGTCCGGTACCTTCTGGCTCGACATCGCCCGCAGGCAATGGTCCAAGCTGCTGCTCGACGCCTCCGATATGTCGGTCGACCAGATGCCGAAGCTTTACGAAGGCTCCGACGCCACCGGCCGCCTCACCGCGCAGGTGGCCAAGGCCTGGGGCATGCCGAAACGGCCCGTGGTGGCGGGCGGTGGTGGCGACAATGCCTCTGCTGCCTGCGGCATCGGCGCGGTCACCGACAATGCGGCGCTCGTCTCGATCGGCACCTCGGGCGTGATGTTCGTGTCGAACGACAAGTTCCGCCCCAATGCCGGCCGCATGGTGCATGCCTTCTGCCACGCCGTGCCCGGAACCTGGCACCAGATGGGCGTCATCCTCTCGGCGGCGGCAAGCCTCGAATGGCTGGCCGGCATTCTCGGCGCACCCGCGCCCAAGCTCACCGCAGCGCTCGGCAAGAACCTGACCGGCCCGTCGCCCGCACTGTTCCTACCCTATCTCTCGGGTGAGCGCACGCCGGTGGGCGATGCGCAGGTGAGGGGCCTCATCATGGGGCTGGGTCACGAGAGCGATCACAAGACGCTCACCCACGCCGCGCTCGATGCCGTGGCTTTCGCTTTCCGCGACTCGCTCGAGGCGCTGAAAGATGCCGGAACCGAGGTGAAGCGTGTGACGGCGGTGGGCGGCGGCTCCAAGTCAGAGCTCTGGCTGAAGATCATCGCCACGGTGCTGGGCGTGCCGGTGGACCTGCCGGCGGCGGGCGATGTGGGCGGCGCCTTCGGCGCGGCGCGGCTTGGCCTCATCGCTGCCACGGGGGCGGATTTCCGCAAGGTGCTGACCGCGCCCAAAACCGCGCGCACCATCAGGCCGGAAGCCCGGGCCCGCGAGGCCTATGAGGAACACTACCGGCGCTATACGAAAATCTATCCCGCCATCAAGGAGATCTACCGCTGATGCCGCAATTCTATTCGCGCCGCGAGCCCGTCAGATACGAAGGCCCCAACAGCGCCAGCGATCTGGCCTTCCGCTGGTACAACCCCGATCAGATCGTTCTCGGCAAGCCGATGCGCGAGCAGCTGCGCTTTGCGGTGGCCTACTGGCACACGCTGTGCTGGCCGGGCACCGATCCGTTCGGCGGCGATACCTTCCAGCGCCAGTGGCACCACATGGCCGATGGCATGGCCGCCGCCCGCATGAAGGCGGATCTGATGTTCGAGACGCTCGATCTGCTCGGCGTCGATTTCTTCTGTTTCCACGATCTCGACATCGCGCCCGAAGGCAACTCACTCAAGGAGTTCAACGCCAATGTGAGTGAGATCGCGCGCATCTTCGAGAAGAAGATGGCGGCCGGCAACAAGAAGCTGCTGTGGGGCACCGCCAACATGTTCTCCAACCGCCGCTTCATGGCGGGGGCCGCCACCAACCCTGACCCGGATGTGTTTGCCTATTGCGCCGCACAGGTGAAGCACTGCATGGACGTGACCAAGGACCTGGGTGGTGCGAACTATGTGATGTGGGGCGGCCGCGAAGGCTATGAGACGCTGCTCAACACCAACATCGGGCATGAGCTGGAGCAGGCCAAGCGCTTCCTGTCGCTGGTGGTGGAGTACAAGCACAAGATCGGCTTCAAGGGCCCGATCCTGATCGAACCCAAGCCGCAGGAGCCCACCAAGCACCAGTATGACTATGACGTCGCCACCGTCTATGCGACCATCTCGTCTCTGGGCCTGCAGAAGGATGTGAAGGTCAACATCGAGCAGAACCACGCCATTCTGGCAGGGCACAGTTTCGAGCATGAAATCGCGCTGGCTGCGGCGCTGGGAATTTTCGGTGGCATCGACATCAATCGCGGCGATTATCAGTCCGGCTGGGACACTGACCAGTTTGCCATGAATGTGCCAGAAATGACGCTCGCCTTCCTCGAAATCCTGAAAGCCGGTGGCTTCACCACCGGCGGCCTCAACTTCGATGCCAAGATCAGGCGCCAGTCGATCGACCCGGACGATATTCTCCACGCCCATGTGGGCTCCATGGATGCCTGCGCCCGGGCCCTTCTGGCGGCTGCGAAGATCATCGAGGACGGCAAGCTGGCGGCGATCGTGGCGGAGCGCTACGGCAAGTGGAATGAGCCCGCGAACCGCGCCATGCTGGAGGGCAAGGAGACGCTCGACCAGATTGCCGCACGCGTTCACGCCAAGGGCCTTGAGCCTCAGCCGCGCTCTGGCCATCAGGAGCGCATCGAAGGCCTGGTCAACACCTATCTCTGATCAACAGAACAACGGGAGCATAAGTCATGCCAAGAAACATCAAGGGGCCGGCGATATTCCTGGCGCAATTCGCGGGCGACAAGGCGCCGTTCAATTCCTGGACGGCGATCACCAAGTGGGCCGCATCGCTGGGCTACAAGGGCGTTCAGATCCCAAGTTGGGACGGACGCCTGTTCGATCTCAAGAAGGCAGCATCCTCGAAGGCCTACTGTGATGAGGTCAAGGGCATCGCCAAGGCCAACGGCGTCGAGATCACGGAACTCTCGACCCATCTGCAGGGTCAGCTGGTGGCCGTGCACCCTGCCTATGACGAGGCCTTTGATGCCTTTGCCCCGGCGGAGTTCCACGGGAAGCCGAAGGAGCGCCAGAAGTGGGCGGTGCAGCAGGTGAAATACGCCGCCAAGGCGTCGCGCAACCTGGGGCTCGACGCGCATGTGTCGTTCCCCGGCGCGCTGTGCTGGCCGTTCCTCTATGGCTGGCCGCCGCGCCCGCCGGGTCTCATCGAGGAAGGTTTCGACGAGCTGGCGCGGCGCTGGAAGCCGTTGCTCGATGTGTTCGATGAAAACGGCGTGGATTGCGGCTTCGAGCTGCACCCCGGCGAGGATGTGATGGACGGCGCCACCTTTGAGATGTTCCTCGAACGGCTCGACAACCATCCGCGCTGCATGATCAACTACGATCCATCACATTTCGTGCTGCAGCAGCTCGATTATCTCGATTTCATCGACATCTATCACGAGCGCATCTGCGCCTTCCACGTCAAGGACGCCGAGTTCAACCCTACCGGCAAGCAGGGTGTCTATTCCGGCTTCCAGCCCTGGCTCAAGCGGGCGGGGCGCTTCCGCTCGCTGGGCGACGGTCAGGTGGATTTCGGCGCGGTCTTCTCCAAGCTCGCAGGCTACAATTACGACAGCTGGGCGGTGCTGGAATGGGAGTGCTGCATCAAGGACTCGGTGCAGGGTGCCATTGAGGGCGCGCCCTTCATCGAAAGCCACATCATCAAGACCACCGAAAAGAGCTTCGATGATTTCGTTGCCGGATCCGCCGACAAGGCGAAGATCCGCCGCATCCTCGGCATCAAGTAAAAGCTCCAGGAGACAAGGCACATGGTTTCAGGACGGAGCGATGCGAACACGGGCCGCGTCAGGCTCGGCATGGTGGGCGGCGGGCAGGGGGCCTTCATCGGCGCCGTGCACCGCCTGGCGGCGCGAATGGACGACCAGTATGAGCTGGTGGCCGGTGCGCTTTCGGCGGACGCGGCAAGGGCCCGGGCGTCCGGCGCCGAGCTTGGGTTTGCGCCAGACCGCGTCTACACGGATTTCCGCGACATGGCCCGTGTCGAAGCCAAGCGCGCCGATGGCATCGAGGCGGTGTCGATCGTGACACCCAATTACATGCATGTGCCGGCTGCCATGGCCTTCATCGAGGCCGGCATCCATGTGATCTGCGACAAGCCGCTGGCCCTGAACCTGAAGGAGGCGAAGGCGCTGGAGAAGCTTTTGGCCAAACGCAAGGATGTGATCTTCGCACTCACTCACAATTATTCCGGCTATCCGATGATCCGTCAGGCCAAGGCGATGATTGCCGCTGGAGAGCTTGGCGAGATCCGCGTGCTGCAAGGCGAGTATCCGCAGGACTGGCTCACCACCGCGCTGGAAAAGACCGGCCAGAAACAAGCCGCCTGGCGCACCGACCCGAAGCGCTCGGGCGCTGGCGGCTGCGTGGGCGACATCGGCACTCACACCTACCAGCTGCTGTGCAATGTCTCGGGCCTGACCTGTGACGAGCTGTCAGCTGATCTCACCAGCTTCGTGAAGGGCCGCGTCCTCGATGACAATGCGCATGTGATGCTGCGCTTCAAGGGTGGCGCCAAGGGCATGATCTGGGCCAGCCAGGTGGCGCCGGGCAATGAGAACGGCCTCAAGATCCGTATCTACGGCACCAAGGGCGGGCTGGAATGGAAGCAGGAAGACCCGAATTACCTCTGGTTCACGCCCTTCGGCGAGCCGAAGCGGCTGATCACCCGCGGCGGGGCCGGTTCCAATGCCGCGGCGGGCCGCATGACGCGGGTGCCGCCGGGCCACCCTGAGGGCTATCTGGAAGGCTTCGCCAACATCTATTCCGAGGTGGCGCGCGCCATCAAGGCGAAGCGTGCAGGCAGGAAGCCAGACAAGGATGTGACCTTCCCGGGCATCGCGGATGGTGTTGCCGGCATGGCCTTCATCGAGGCCTGTGTGACGTCGTCGGAGAAGAATGGCAGGTGGACGCGGGTGTAGAGTGCATAGGGCCGTTCCGGGGCCTGATCGCCCCGGAGCCGGTCCGGGCGCCTCTTTCGTTATCCGCGGCGCAGCTTACTCTCTCTCCGGGCTCATGATCTTCTTGCGCAGGCGGCGCACGGCATACCAGACCACGATCACCACCACCGGAATGCTCAGCAGGCTGATGGCTTTTGTGTCCGTCCGCAGATGTTCGCCCAGCCCATCGATGAGCTTGTCGATGATGCCGATCAGATAATAGCTGATCGCCACGACCGAGAGACTTTCGACAGTCTCCTGCAGCCGGAGCTGCTGCCGGCCGCGCATTTCCATCGATTTCAAGACCTGCTGATTCTGCGCCTCGAGCGCAATGTCGACGCGCGTGCGCAGCAGGTTCGAGGCCCGCTCGCTGCGCTCGGCCAGGCTCCTGATGCGGTCGGCGGCAGCCTGGCAGGTGGCCATCGCAGGTGAAAACCGGCGGTCGAGGAACACCCCGATGCGCTGGAAGCTCTCGAGCTTTTCCTCGCCCAGCTCGGCAATGCGCTTGTCAACCAGTGCGGCGTAGGCGCGCGCGGCAGCAAAGCGGTAGCTGGTGCGACTCGAGATTTCCTCCACATCGCGGGCAATCCGGCTCAACTCGGCAAGCAGTTCGGCATCCTCGTGGCTCTCGCGCGAGGACAGCATGTCGGCCGTGACCTTGGAGACGGACCGTTCCAGTCCGGCCAGCTCGCCCATGACCGTGCGCGCCAGCGGCAGCGCCAGCAGCGCCATCATGCGATAGGTTTCGATCTCGTGGATGCGGCGGATGACCCGGCCCAGACGCATCGGCGAGAGGCCGTGGTCCTGGACCAGCATGCGGGTATAGCCATCCGGCCCGATGCGGAAATCCGTCCATACCGTGGCAAGGCCCGAACTCACGCGCGAACCGGCGATATCCTCATGGCCGAAGAGCGCCACGAGGTTTGCCATGCTGGGCTTGGGCTCATCCTTGGCCATGACCCGCGTATGGATGCCAACAAGCCTTGCACCGGGAAGCCCATCGACCCAGCCTACGGGCAGAAGCGACAGTGCCTCGCCACGTTCGATGGCCCCCTCCGCCACAACGCTAACGCGATAGAATTCGCCATGCCGCTCGTATTTGATCTGGCCGCCGGCAATGTCGGCGCTGTGGTGCGCAGCGCCCTCGGCCGGCGGCTTGACGCCCAGGGCGTCACACAGCAGGCGGACCTGGGCCAGGGGGTCTGCGTCGCCATCCTTCAGGGTGAACGCCAGGTGGGTAATGCGGGCAGGGGCTGTCAGCGGCAGGCCCGGCCGGCCGTGCAACTCGTCATTGAGGAGATTGCGGAGTTCGTGATCGTGCATGGTGTCGCCTTCGGAATACAGTCGTGAGCCATATCACCGGGGTCGAGCAATTGCCATGTGCCACTTTTCGGCCTCCCGGCCATTCAGTATGGTGCTGCGCAGACGGCGGGAGGCAATCGGCGCGTGACAGCTTTGACCGACATGGGCGCAGGCCGGCCTGCGCTGCGCAAGGCCGAGCCCGGGGTGCGCCGCCATCAGCTTATCGAGGCCACCATCGCGGTGTTGGCCCGCAGGGGTTATGCCGCCCTGACCGTGGCTGATGTGGCCAGGCAGGCCGGCCTCTCCTCGGGCATCGTCATCTTTCATTTCAGCAGCAAGGACAGGCTGCTGGCCGAGGTCCTGGCGGCGCTTGCCGCCGACTATCGCCGTCATTGGCAGGACGCTGTGCAGCGTGCCGGCATCGCCCCGGCCGATCGCCTGAAGGCGCTGCTGCTTGCTGATTTCGACATGGACGTTTTTACCCCGGACCGGCTGGCTGCCTGGATCGCCTTTTGGGGCGAGGCCCAGGGCAGGCCCGTCTATGACCAGATCTGCTCCAGCCACGACGGGGAGCGCCGCGCCAGCCTGGAGGCTCTGTGCGGCGCACTGTGCGAAGAGGGGGGCTACGGCCATGCCCCCCGCCTCGTCATGCGCGGACTGGATTCGATGAGTGATGGCTTGTGGCTGGCGCTGGCAGCACATGCCTCCGGCCATCGCGCCCGGCTCAGTGCTGCGGATGCCCAAAAAACCATCATGTCGGCGCTTGCTGCGTTTTTCCCCAGACACTTCGAGCCACCGGGCCAAGCCCCGGCGGCCCCCCCCTTCCGCCCTGTCGCGAAACCACTATAAGAGCGGCAGTTCGGTTATCGCCACCTCGTTCCGGAGACCTCATCCATGACCAAGATCCGTGTTGCAATCAATGGCTTCGGCCGCATCGGCCGCAACATCGTCCGCGCCATCTATGAATCGGGCCGCAAGGACATCGACATTGTGGCCGTCAATGATCTGGGCCCGGTCGAAACCAACGCCCATCTGCTGCAGTTCGACTCGGTGCATGGCCGTTTTCCGCGCGAAGTGTCTGTCAAGGGTGACTCGATCTCGATCGGCAGCGACCAGTTCAAGGTCACCGCCATCAAGGATCCCGCCCAGTTGCCGTGGAAGGACCTGGGCGTCGACATCGCCATGGAATGCACCGGCATCTTCACCGCGCGCGACAAGGCGGCAGCCCATCTCACCGCGGGGGCAAAGCGCGTGATCGTCTCTGCGCCCTCCGATGGCGCCGATTTCACCGTCGTCTACGGCGTCAATCATGACAAGCTCTCGAAGGATCACATGGTGATCTCCAACGCCTCCTGCACCACCAACTGCCTTGCGCCCGTGGCAAAGGTGCTGAATGACACGATCGGCATCGAGAAGGGCATGATGACGACGATCCATTCCTATACCAACGATCAGCCCTCGCTCGACCAGATGCACAAGGATCTCTACCGGGCGCGCGCCGCGGCGCTCTCGATGATCCCCACCTCGACGGGTGCGGCGAAGGCCGTTGGCCTTGTCCTGCCGGAACTCAAGGGCAGGCTGGATGGCTATGCCATGCGGGTTCCCACACCCAACGTGTCGGTCGTCGACCTCAAGTTCATCGCCAAGCGCAAGACCACGAAGGAAGAGGTGAACGAGGCGATCATCAAGGCGGCCAATGGGCCTCTCAAGGGCATTCTTGGCGTGACGGCGAAGCCAAACGTGTCGATCGACTTCAATCACGATCCGCATTCCTCGGTCTTCCATCTCGACCAGACCAAGGTGATGGACGACAGTTTCGTGCAGATTCTCAGCTGGTATGACAATGAGTGGGGCTTCTCGAACCGCATGAGCGACACCGCCGTGCATTTCGGCAAGCTGATCGGCTGAGCAGGCGTGTCGCGCCCGCTTTTGATTGCACCCTCGATTCTGGCCGCCGATTTCGCGCGGCTGGGCGAGGAGGTGCGCGCCATCGACGCGGCGGGTGCGGACTGGATCCACATCGACGTGATGGACGGGCACTTCGTGCCCAACATCTCCTTCGGCCTGCCGGTGATCGACTCGATCCGCCAGGCGACGAAGAAAACCTTCGACGTACATCTGATGATCGCGCCGGCAGACCGCTATCTCGAGGCCTTTGCGCGCGCAGGCGCGGACGTGCTGACCGTGCACGCCGAGGCGGGCATGCATCTTGACCGCTCGCTGCAGGCAATCCGTGCGATGGGCAAGAAGGCCGGTGTGGCGCTCAACCCGGCAACACCGGTTTCTGTGCTGCAGCATGTGCTCGACCGGCTCGACCTGATCCTTGTCATGACGGTGAATCCGGGCTTTGGAGGCCAGGCCTTCATTCCGGCGATGCTGGAAAAGATCGCCGAAGTGCGGGACATGGTTCGTGGACGGAACATCGACATCGAGGTGGATGGCGGCATAACGGCTGCCAATGCGGCAGATGTGGCGCGGGCCGGCGCCAATGTCCTTGTGGCGGGCTCGGCAGTGTTCCGGGCGCCGGATTATGCCGCGGAAATCCGCGCCATCCGCACGGCGGCGTCAAGCCTCGCCATCTGACGCCGGGTTGTTGATCTTCCCGCTTCAGGGGCGCTTCTCGACCCACTCGATGAAGGCCTCGAGCCATTTCGCCACATAGCGCCACGTCTCCTCATCGGTGAGCGTTCCATCGGCGTTGAATTTCACTTCATTGTTGGTGATGAACACCTCCGGCCGCGGCATAACGATTGCCTGCAGCGCCTGCAGGTTCTGGCGGAGGTGATACTGGGCGCGCGCTGTTCCTGCGACCTGTCCGCCGCCTGCGCCCACCACTCCCACCCGCTTCCAGCGGAACGGCGAGCCGCCGCGTGACAGCCAGTCATTGGCGTTCTTGAGAACGCCCGGCATCGAGAAGTTATACTCCGGGCAGGCAAAGATGATGCCGTCAGCTGAGCGTATTCTTGCATCGAGGGCGGCGACCGCGGCGGGCTTTCCGGTGGCGGCTTCGTCATCCTCGTCGAACAGCGGGATGCCATGCAGGCTTGCCACCTCCATCTGCACATGAGCAGGCGCCATGTCGCGGATGGAGCGCAGGAGGCCCGTGTTGGTGGACGCCTTGCGGAGTGACCCGCTGATGCCGAGAAGCCTGGTCATGCTGCACCTTTCAGCTGCTGGAACGCCGCGAGCGCGGCATCGCGGGCCTTGCCGTGGTCTACCATCGGATGCGGATAGTTGCGTCCCGGCGCGACGCCAGCCTCTGCCAGAACGAGTTGCGGCGCCTCCCACGGGCGATGGATGAATTCATTGGGCAGGCGGGCCAGTTCCGGCACCCATTTGCGCACATAGCTGCCGTCGGGGTCGAACTTCTCGCCCTGAAGTACTGGGTTGAAGATGCGGAAATAGGGCGCGGCATCGGCTCCACATCCGGCCACCCACTGCCAGCTGGCGGAGTTGCTGCCGATGTCGGCATCGACCAGCGTGTCCCAGAACCAGCGTTCGCCTGCCTGCCACGGAATGAGCAGGTCCTTGATGAGGAAGGAGGCTGCGATCATGCGCACCCGGTTGTGCATGATGCCGGTGGCCCATAATTCGCGCATGCCGGCATCGACGATCGGGTAACCTGTCTGCCCGCGCTGCCAGGTTCTGAGGGCCGCCTCGTCACTGCGCCAGGGGAAGCCGTTGAACTCTGGCCGGAAGGGTTCGACAGGCAACTGCGGCCAGTGGTGCAGCAGATGATAGGAGAACTCGCGCCACAGTACTTCCTTGAGGAATTTCTCGGCCGGTTTGTCGAGTTTGCCGGAGGCCGCAAGCTGCGCCCGCCGCACCGCGTGCCAGCACTGGGCAGGGCTGATCTCGCCGAAATGCAGATGCGGCGAGAGTCCGGAGGTCACTTCGCGGTCTGGCCGGTCGCGCGCCTCGGCGTAATCGGCAAGCCCGCTGCGGATGAACCGCTTGAGGCGTGCTGCCGCGCCTGCCTCACCCGGCGTCCAGACCGCAGCAAAGCCGCTGGCCCAGTCGGGGCGGGATGGATAAAGCTCCCAGTCTTCCAGACGGTCGGTCTTGATGTTGCCCGTCCAGGCGGTGAGACGTGGGGCAGGCTTCAACGGCTTCGGCTCGCCCGTGGCAAAGCAGGCCTTGGAGAACGGGGTGTAGACGCGATAGGGCTCGCCGGATCCGTTGCGGATCGACTCCGGCTCATGCAGCAGGAAGCCGCCATAGCGGTGGCAGGCCGCACCTGCGGCCTCGGCGGCTGCCTTCACGCGGCGCTCCAGCGGACCCGCCCACGGCGCATAATCGCGCGTGAAATGGACCGACGACGCGCCGGTCTCGGCCAGCACCTCGGCGATCACCTTGTCAGCCGGGCCACGCCGCAGCACCAGCGGCACCTCGGCGGCCAGGCGCATCAGGCTGTGATGCAGCCACCAGCGCGATGCGCCTCCAGCCTGCCAGTCCCCGGGCGTCGTGTCATCCAGCACATAGAGCAGCACCACGGGCCCCGCCGCTGCGGCAGCGGTGAGCGCGGCGTTGTCGGTGAGGCGCAGGTCCTGGCGCAGCCAGCAAAGGGCGGGTGAAGTCATGTGCTGGTTACGTGCGGGCAAGGTGGCGGATCAATTCCTGATCCGGCCCGGCTCAACTGCCTGATCCAGCCTGACGCACCCGCTTGCGCCACTCCCACGGCATCTCGAAGCTGCCGGCCCAGATGCCGCGGCGGTTTGTCTTTGCCTCTGCCTCTGCTCCCGCATAGGCCAGGCTGTAGCGCCGGTAGGCAACGGCCCAGCCCTGGCTGACCATCCAGCGGTTGATGTCTTCGGCGCCCTTGAAGCAAACGGCCAGAAGGCGGCCATAGCGGTCGCGCCCGTCGCTGCGGCAAAGGATCGGGGCGGTGCCAATGTGCCCGGCCAGCGCAAACGCAGACTGCCTGCCACAGGCCCAGATGCCCCCGCCAAGCATGCAGCGCTGCTGGCTCTCGATCGCGTCTATGCCGGTCAGGCGGATGCGTTGCCCGTGGATCTCGATGGTATCGCCGTCCATCACGCTGGCACGGCCCGTGATGTGTCCGGTCTCGGCGGCGGCGCTGCCCGCCGGCACCGCCATCACCAGCATCAGGGCCGGAAACATCCATCGGAGCAGGGGCATGGCCGGTCGTCCCGTTTGTCGTGTCACGATCAACGGTCCGGTCTTGCCCGCGGCCCGTTAACAGGGCGTTAACGGCTCGTGCCAGCAGGAGACGCAGCTTGACTTGCACCGGAGCGCGGCCCTATATGCGCGCCAACTCCGGCGGGGTAGCTCAGTTGGTTAGAGCACGGGAATCATAATCCTGGGGTCGGGGGTTCAACTCCCTCCCCCGCTACCACCTCAAGTAATCAGTCTCTTCGTTGCCGGCCCGGGTTCCTGACCCGCGTGCCGACGTGGCCGTGCCACTTGCCGGAGCCGTCAGTTTGACTGAGGGTATGCGTCTGTGAGGCTGGGAAATTTTTCCAAGCTCACGGCGAGCGACCAGATCCTGATGTCCTGGCCGATGGTGACGTTGGGCGGAGTGGGGCGCGCCCAATTGATTTTGCCCGTCGTCTCATTCGAGGCGGCCACATCCTTGAGCTGGGCGCAGTTGATCTCATTATCGGAACAGACAGCTGTTCCTTAGACGAGGCGCTCCGACTGCAGTTGCCTTATCGTCCGTGCGCCGGAAATTGGAAAGACCGCGTTGTGTCTGAGAGCGGAGACGATGTCGATGCGATGAGCCCTGATGGACCAGGGGTTTCTTTGGCCTGCCCTGGCCATGTCTCGACCAGTCAATGGTCTCGATGTTCAATCATTGATGGAATAATGACATCGTCTTGCCGTTTCAGCTGCCAGTCTGGCGGATGTTGGAAGAACTTTAGGCTGATACGCTCTGGTTTCCACATACGTCCCGGTACAAGACTGATCTCGGGACCGCTAATGTGTTGTAACGATCAGTCGATTCCCGTAACAGTTCCCAAGTCAAATACAGGAGAGCCTAAGATGAACAGTGAATTGCCGTTTGGACCGCCGCCACCACCATCAGGTTTACCTTCAATACTCTGAGCTAAATACTCAGGTTGCATCTCTGCAGCTGATCGCTCCATGAATCATCAGACGCGTGGAGCGATCATGCTGCCCGGTTCGGTGCTCCGGCAATAGTCGATGAAGGTGTCACTGGGAATATCGACCAAACCGCGAGTTCCGGTGTCTATCTTGAACAAGGCTGCGGCCAGGCGTTCGCGCGCCATGGTCTGGCTCTCTCGGCGCAGCAGATGCGGATCGGGTTTTAGATCGTGAACATAGGGGTTGGTGTTTATTTCAAACATCACTGGCTTGTGGCCGGATCTTGAAAAATCGGCCCTTCCAAATTCGATTTCCGCAATCTTGAAGGTCTCTGCGACAAAGTCTGCGTGCCAGTTTTCACGGACCGCCACGTTTTCGAGTTCCACAATGCCAGGCGTCAGCTGCTCCCAGCGGCCCCATTTGACCAGCCAGTTGTCATCCACGGCAATGTGATCAAGCATCACCTCCTCCGCCACCGCAAAGGCGCCCCACTTGAACCAGCGCCCTTCGATCTGATCCGTTGGACAGCACTCGACGGCGAGCATGCCGGTTGCCGAATGACCTGCCTGCCTGAACGTCTCGATTGCCGTGTCGAGCGCCGCCTGATCCGGAATGAGCTCCGGATACATTGCATGGCCGCTCTCGAAACGCAGGAACACCGGGAAGCGATCGGGGCGGGGCCGGTCATCGCAGCGATAGACAGAGAACGGATTGAGGCCACGCAGGGCCAGTTCGCGCAACAGTTCATAGCGCAGCTTCACGCGCGCGGGGTTATTGAGCGTCCTCATGCCGGTTCCGGCGATTGCGCGTTGCAGCGATCCCGCAATGCGCAGCTCGAACGCAGACAGCCGCTCAAGGTCGCAGAATACATAGGTGGCCTCAGGAAGCCGGGTCTGCCGCAGCACGGCCTCGTAACTCTCTACCCTGATCTCCGGCAGGCTCGCGCCAAATCCCGGCCCGGTAAAGCTGCCGAGCGGTTTCATGCAAGCTGCAGTCGTGAGAAAGACGATCATGAAGGAAAAAGGCCCTCAGAAATTCTGATACGGCAACAATCAGACTTGTTCTATGATGCAGCCAAATAGGCAAGTAAAGCGAGAAACCGCGGTATGATTTTCTATCGAATTCACGACAGGTGCGTGAAAGTCAGGCCGGGTGCTACGGCACGCGACTGGATGGATTCAACCAACCAGTCATTTGCCTATCGCTGCCTGCCTCTGCTTATTGCCAATGCATGCGGCTGGGAGTTGCTGCTGCCCTGCGACGTGGAGGCCGAATGGAACGGCGGCCCTGCGCTGTCCGACATCACGGTGACTGTGAACAACGATGATTTTGGCAATGGTCGCATGGCCTCGTCGCATTTCGGCCATGGCATCCTCACATTCAATACGGGTTTCGTCATTCGCACGGATGTGGGGGTAGCAACCCTCGTGCGTGGAGCGCCCAACCTGCCGAAGGCAGGCATTGCCCCACTCGAAGGCATCGTCGAAACCGATTGGCTGAATTTCAGCTTCACAATGAACTGGATTTTCACCGCGCCCGGGAAAGTCAGCTTTCGCGCTGGAGAGCCTTTCTGCTTTCTGATGCCTGTCAGCATCGCTGCGGTGGAAGCAGTTGAACCACAGATACGACCGATCGACGAGGCGCCGGAGATTGCGGCGGGGTACCGCGAATGGGCAGAGCTGCGCAACGACTTCAACAAGCGTCTGGCCGCCAATGATCCGGATGCTGTGAAGAACCGCTGGCAGAAGTGGTATACGCGGGGAGTGCAGCCAAATGGTGAGGCAGCACCCACCAGGCATCGAAGCAAACTCAACGTCCGGCCCCCTCGGGTCTAAAGGCGCGCGGGCGTCGGCTAAATCAATCTGTGAAGGAAATGGCAATTTGCCCGGGCGATTGATAGCAATGGATCCACGACAGCGGTCGTGCGTTTCACGCCCGCTTCATCCTCTGTGCGCACTTTCTGACTGCGGCATGTTTCTCGACATGGGATCAAGTGCTATGAATCCGGGCGCATGAACACCCAAACCCGAGCGCCCAGCGCGGACCGATCATAATTGTATGAGCTCCGAGCCATGAGACACATCAGTTTTTGTCAGACCTGCCGGAACAGGCTCTGGCAGCTAGAGCAAACACTCAGTGTCAATATCGACGCTCTGGGTGATGATTGTGAGCTTGTCCTGGTGGATTATGGTTCAACCGATGGGCTGGCGGGCTGGATCTGGAAGAATTTTGCCAAATTCATTGCAAACGGCCAGATGCTGTTTTTCGAGGTTGCCGGCGATGTTGGGTGGAGCGCACCACGGGCCAAGAATCTTGCCCATCGTCTCAGCCGCGGCGACTACGTCTTCAATTTGGATGCAGACAATTTCGTCACGCAAGCGGACATTCAGTCCATAGGCGAGGCGCGTCGCCTGCAGCAGGCGGCTCATCAGTGGACCGGTAGCTGGAAAGATGGCTCCTACGGCCGGATTGGCATGCCTCGTGATCTCTTCTTTCGGCTCGGTGGATATGACGAGACCATGCTGCCAATGGGGGCTCAGGACATGGATATCCTCAAGCGTGTTGTCGCGCTGGGTCAAGACTTACGGAGGCTGCCCACCCCAGGCCGCAATGCCTTGCTGAACTCGTTCATGGACAAGGTTGCAAATGTCTTCGCAGCAACGGAGGATGAGGCCACAGCCGAAGAGAGGTGGAACACCATGGAGACGATCAACCAGCATCTCTCGGAAATGCGCATGTTCATCGAGGGACCCTGCCGCCGCGGCGGATATCAGACCTTCAAGGGGCGGCTCAATGGCGCAGACGTCATCATTGATGGCTTGAACGGGCGTCATCACATCCGGGCGTAAGTCCTGAGGCAGCACTGCCTGGCCTGTGGTCAGGGGCTTTCACAAGGTCATTGCGTTCAGTCCTCCACCCGTCCGGACACGAGCTGCGTCTTGCCGTGTGCTTGAACGTCCGGCACTGACAAGCTAGATCAAAACATTACAGGAAGAACTTCAGGCCAGCACTTTCCGCATCCGAGTGATCCCGAAGACGGTTCTAGTGCTTACCGACAATGGAGCGTGATAGTGGACACTCAAGTTATTCAGTGGAACGAGCCAAACCGGGCCAATACGCCGCCTTTGCACATCGCATCACGCGGCGATCGTTATTCCACCGTGACGGGCGTGTGGTGGCTTGACGAGTTTCGTTTCGTTGCCAACCATCGCAGCGGTCTCAGGCTGGCGCTCTTCGACATGCGGGAGGGGCTTGCGCCCGTCACCACCGTTGCGGTTCCTCATCTATCGGATGACGTTGCTGCCAGGCCACTTGGTGGTGACAGCTGGGAGCTTGCCGTATCTGGTTGCTGGGATGCGTCACATTCGGTCTATCGCCTCGACTGCGAGGGCGGATCGAGGTTTTCATTGATTGCCAGTCATCCTGCGCCAAACCGGAGCTTTTGTCATGGCGTCGCCTATGATCAAACCGGTCGCCTCTGCCTTACCTACCATACCGGTGAAGATCCGCGCATTCTGATCGGCGACCAGCTGACCAGGCTTCCGCCGCCGTGGGGCGCCAGAGATATCTGCCACGATCAGGACCAGGACAAATACCATGCCGTCGCCGTGTCCAACAATCCGCAGCGGACTGCCTACCAGAGTACCAGCATGTCTGTCTGGTCGCTCCTGCCTTCCTCGGGAACCTGGGATCAGACCCTGAACATTGACAATGTCCATTCCGATGCCTGCCAGATGTTCAGGGGACGACTTTGGGTCCCTGACCAGGCTGGTGACAGGGTCCTTGGACTAGACCTGTCGCAAGACAAGCCGCCAATCGTCATTCAGGGAGACTGCCTCGATTTTCCGCATGGCCTGTCAATCTCCCGGCGCGGAATGCTGGCCGTCACGAGCTATGGCAGCAGTTCCATCGTCTTGCTCGATGTGAGTTCTGCATCGAACTGAGCGTCAGCATTGCGGGCGAGCTTCCGTAAGGCCTGTGCATCAAAGGCTGCAGATGGCGCCCATTCCGGGTTTTCTGTTGCAGACTGTCGCCTGATGAAACCAATTATTGTCCCTCTAGCTTGCATGAAGGCGCCAAGCATGGGGTCGGGTAAGGACGGGCGTATGTCAGCCTCAACTTATCTTGCCTTACGTTGAACTGCCAATTGACAAGCAAGCCGAATTGGAGCGGATGTGACTGACCGGGCGCGTGAAGGCTTCCGGAGCAGATCAGATGGAGGCAAGTCAGCATGTTTGACAGGCGCAATATGGTTCTCGGCCTGGTGACGGGCATGGCGGGTGTCGCGGCAGCAGTTGGTCCGGCGCTGCCGGCGGAGGCTGTTGTTGACGACGATGGGCAGGCGATCCTTGATGCCTGGATCGACGCCCTGTTCACCGGCGAGGTCGAGCGGGTGGCGCCTCTGCTGGCGCCGGAGCTGCAGGTGCTGCGTGGCGATGGCAAGAGCCATGACAAGGCGTCCTATCTTGCGGCCCTGCCCAAGTACAAGTCACGGCCGCAGACCAGCGACCTGAAGGCAACGAGCGAGGTGAACAGCCTTGTGATCAGCTACACAATCTCATCCGACCAGACGATCGAGGGCCAACCCGTTGCAGCCGTGGCGCCGCGCCTGACGGTGTTCCGTCGCAAGGGCAGTCAGTGGCTGGTGGTCGCGCACTCCAACTTTGCCAAGGTCGGCTGACGGAAGCGGCGCGAGGGCGCAAGCAAACTGCGGGACAGGTAGGGAGGGCGGGCTGCCGCCCATCAGGCGGCAGCAACACCTTCAATGCCATCGCGCGATGTACGGCAGCAGCTCGACGCCGTCAGCCAAACTTCTTCTCACCCTTCACCCAGGTCTCGCTCACCTTGATGGCGGCAATCTTGTCAGGCGAAACAGTGAAGGGGTTGTCCTCCAGGATCGTCATGTCGGCTTCCTTGCCGGCTTCAAGCGAGCCAACGCGGTCAGCCATGCCGATCTGCCGGGCAGCGTCGATGGTGATGGCCTCGAGCGCGCGCTGCACACTCACGGCCTGGTCGGGGCCGATCACCGTGTTGTCGAATTCGCAGCGCCGCGTCACGGCCGTGCCGACGAGCCGGAGCGGGCCGATCGGCGAGCAGGGCGAATCGGTGTGCAGGGTGAAGCGGATGTCCTCCTTCACGCAGGCACCGGCGGGGTCCATGAAGGCGGCACGCTCGGGCCCGAACAGCAGGTCGCGATAGGCCGAGCCGTAGAGGCCCACGTGGTTCATGAGAAAGCTTGGTTCCACATTGAGGCTCTTCATGCGCTTGATCTGGTCTGGCCGCGCCATGGTCGCGTGTTCGATGCGGTTGATGCCAAACTCCAGTGATGTTCCATAAGCTGCCTCGATCGCGTCGAGCGAGATGTCGATGGTGCGGTCACCATTGCAGTGGATGAGCACCGGCATGCCGGCTGCCTTCACGGTTGCCACCATCGCGGTCAGGTCGCTGGTCGAGAAGTTTGGCGTGCCGGCATCAGAGCTTCCGAGATAGGGCTGCGTCTGGGCGCCGGTGCGGGTCTGGTTCGAGCCATCGCCGACGATCTTGACGCCATAGAGCGTGAACAGCGAGTCCGGCAATTGCGCAGCCCGCGGGCCCAGCCCCAGCGATTTGTAGGCGTCAAAGCCCTTCATGTCCTCGTACATCAGGCTCGCACTGGTGCGCACTGGCGCGTGCAGCGACAGCTTGGTGAAGGACTCGATCCATTCCGAGCGCAGCGTGCCTGGCTCGTGCACCAGTGTGTTTCCGGCAGCGGCGACCGATTGGAGATAGGTGTTGACTGCCTTGTAGGCCAGCTGCGGCGTGATCTTCGGAAGACCAGGTGTCACCACCTTCAGCATGGCGCTTTCTTCATAGACGAGGCCGTTCAGCCGGCCATTCGCATCGCGGCCGAAATGCCCGCCGCCGGGAAGCGTGCCGATGTCCTCGGCGACGTTGGCCATCTTCAGGGCAAGGCTGTTGACGCAGGCATCATGGCCGTTGGTGTACCACACGAACAGCGGATGCGTTGTTGTGATGCTGTCAAGTTCATCGCGTGACAGGTCTCCGCCCTGCAGGAGATTGTCGAAGTTGGAAACCAGAATCCACTGGCCTGCCGGCGTGCGTGCGGCGAGCTGGCGGAGGAAATCCGTGAGCAGGGCGCGGGTCCGGTATTTCTCGTAACCCACGTCGATCAGGAGTTCGAAGAAGAGTGATGCAAAAATGGTGTGGTGGTGCGGATCGATGAGGCCGGGCAGCATTGTGCGCCCAGCAAGATCGACGATCGTTGTATTGATGGAGGCGAGCGCCATCACATCTGCCTCGGCTCCGAGCCTGACGATCTTGCCACCGCTCACCGCCAATGCTTCGGCTGCTGGCTGTCCAACGACAGGCAGAATGGTTCCGCCCTTGAAGATGGTATCTGCTGCGTTGGATGACGTGCTGTCGGCAAGGGCGGGGCGGGCAGTCAACACAGGCAGGCTGCTGCCGATCATTGCTGCTGCCGACAGCGCCAGGAACCCGCGCCGCGTCTGAGCGAATTGCCCTATCCCGGCAAGACCTTCGGGTTGTTCATAGAGGGATGGATGAGACAAGAGCGGGTTGACGCAGGCGAGGCACATGGCTGTAAGCTCCTTGGTGAGGGATATCCACCCGTTCAGGCACCCGCCCTCTGCCTGGCGCCGGGGTGGATGAGGAAGGCCAGGCGCAGGGCTGGCCTTCGGGTTCCGCGTTCAGGGTGTCTCAATTGGCCGAGATGGTGTGGACCGAGAAATCCTGGTTGAGCCGGATGTCATAGATCTTGCCGTCGGCACACTTGGCATCGTCCATCTCGTAAAGCCCGCTGCCTTCGCTTTCCACCTCGGCCGCCGTTGCCGAACAGCCCCAGGCCTTGAGCGTGGCCTCGATCTTTGCCATCTCTTCAGCAGAGGGTGCCGGACCGGCGCTGGCCAAGGCACTGGTCAGGACGAGCAGCGTGGTGGCCATCAGGGATGTTTTAAGCATGATCAATTCCTTTGTATTTGACCCGGGTGTTTCTAGAACCGCCGCATCGCCAAGGCAACCCCTGGATGGGTCGAGCGTCAAACAATAAGCCATCAAGGCCGGTTGCTGATCCGAGCACTCATCCCTTTGCCTGCCGGGTGATTCTTGAACTTCGGATCAGTTTGCGCTTATGGGTGTTGCCGGTGATGACCTGCGCCTTGCACCGGGAAGGAAACGACCTGCCATGACTCTCCCCGCCCACGCCCAGATCATTGTCATCGGCGGTGGCATCATCGGGTGCTCGACGGCCTATCATCTGGCGCGGGATCACAAGGCCGATGTGCTGCTGCTCGAACAGGGCCAGCTCACCTCGGGGTCCACCTGGCACGCAGCCGGGCTGGTGGGCCAGCTGCGTGCCTCTGCATCGATCACCCGCGTGCTCAAGTATTCCGTCGAGCTCTACAAGGGGCTTGCCGCCGAAACCGGGCTCGAGACCGGCTGGAAGATGACAGGCTGCCTCAGGCTGGCCACCAACCAGGACCGCTGGATCGAATACCGCCGCCTTGCCACCACCGCCAAGAGCTTTGGCATGGAGATGCATCTCGTCTCGCCCGATGAGGTCAGGCGCATGTGGCCCCTGATGGATGTGTCAGATCTCGTCGGTGCCAGCTGGCTTCCGACTGATGGTCAGGCCAGTCCGTCTGACATTACCCAGTCGCTCGCCAGGGGTGCCCGCATGCATGGTGCGCGCATCATGGAGAATGTGCGCGTCACCGGACTGCGCATGGCCGGCAACCGCATCACCCATGTCGAAACGGATCAGGGCGTGATCGCCTGTGAAAAAGTGGTCAACTGCGCGGGTCAGTGGGCAAGGCAGGTGGGCACGCTGGCCGGCATCAACGTGCCGCTGCAGCCGGTGAAGCACCAGTACATCATCACTGAACGCATCGAGGGTCTGGCCTCCGATGCGCCAACCCTGCGCGACCCGGACCGGCGCACCTACTTCAAGGAGGAAGTGGGCGGCCTTGTCATGGGCGGCTATGAGCCCAATCCACAGCCGTGGACCACGGGAGACGTGCCTGCCGACTGGCAGTTCCGTTTGTTCGACGATGATTATGATCATTTCGAGCAGCACATGGAGCAGGCCATCGCGCGCGTTCCCGCCCTCGCCCATGTGGGCGTCAAACGCATGATCAACGGGCCGGAGAGCTTCACGCCCGATGGCAATTTCATTCTCGGCCCGGCGCCCGAATGCGCCAACATGTTCGTGGGTGCGGGTTTCAATGCCTTTGGTATCGCCTCAGGCGGCGGCGCGGGGTGGGTTCTGGCGCAATGGGTGGTGTCCGGCGAGGCGCCGCTCGATCTCTGGGCCGTCGACATCCGGCGTTTCTCGGGTCTGCACCGTGACCGTGACTGGGTGATGGCGCGCACCCTCGAGGCCTATGGCAAGCATTACACCATCGGCTTCCCGCATGAAGAGTATGAGAGCGGAAGGCCGCGCATCGTTTCGCCCCTCTATGACCGGCTCAAGGCGCAGGGCGCGGTTTTCGGCTCCAAGCTTGGCTGGGAGCGGCCAAACTGGTTCGCGCCTGCCGGAGTGGAACCACGCGATATCTATTCCATGGGCCGGCAGAACTGGTTCGCCCATGTTGGCGCCGAGCACGCCCTGGTCCGCAGTGCCGTCGCTGTCTTCGACCAGTCGAGTTTTGCCAAGTACGAGCTCTCCGGTCCCGGTGCGCTGGCGGCGCTTGAGTGGATCTGTGCAGGCAGCGTCAGCAAGCCGGCAGGACGGCTCACCTATACCCAGCTTCTCAACAGTCGTGGTGGCATCGAGGCTGACCTGACGGTTGCGAGGCTGAGGGATGATCTGTTCTACATCGTGACGGGAACCGGCTTTCGCAGCCATGACCTGGCGTGGATCCGCGACCACCTTCCCGATCAAGGGTCCGTCTCCCTGGTGGACGTGACCGAGCAATGGGGAACGCTTTCGCTGATGGGACCGAAGGCGCGTGCCGTGCTTGAGGCGGTGACGCGCGATGATGTGTCGACTGCCGCTTTCCCCTTCGGTCATGTGCGCGAGATCGAGGTGGCTGGCGTCAGGCTCCGTGCGCTGCGCATCACCTATGTGGGCGAGCTTGGCTGGGAATTGCACATACCGCTGCCTGAAACCGGGCGCGTCTATGATGCGCTGATGACGGCGGGGGCCGCCCACGGCATCAGGCCGGTTGGCTATCGCGCGCTCGAATCGCTGCGCCTCGAAAAGGGCTATCGCGCCTGGTCCTCGGACATTACGCCCAATGACACGCCGGTTGAGGCAGGCCTTGGCTGGGCAGTGAAGATGCGGGCCAACACGCCGTTTCTGGGCCGCTCGGCGCTTGAGGCGGCCAGCGCAAGGCCGCTTGCCAAACGTCTTGCGGGATTCCTGATTGCCGATCCCGCTGCGGTGCTGGTCGGTCGTGAGACGATCCTGCGCGACGGCGAGCCGGTGGGCTATCTTACGTCGGGTGGCTATGGCTACACGCTGCAGCGCGGCATCGGCTATGGCTATGTGCGGCATGCGGCAGGTGTGAGCGATGAATTCCTCCTGTCCGGGCACTATGAACTGGTTGTTGCCAATGAGCGGTTCCCGGCGGAGATCGGCCTCAAAGCCTTCTACGATCCCGGCAATGAACGCGTGAAAGCCTGACCACCAGGTCATTCATCGTGACATCACCTGCCGCACATGCCGGACGGCAGTGTCAAGATCGTCATGGGCAGCGCCCGGCCGGCCTCGCGCGGCGCCAGCACCAAACCAGCCGACACGTCCGTCAGCGACGAGGCGTTCAATCAGTGACCGGCGGTCTGCGGCGGTCTCGATCATGCCGGTCTCGAACAGCCAGCGCACAGGCGTCAGGCCTGTCCGCCGTTCCAACACGGCCTTGCGGTAGAGCCAGTTGCCCAGCCGCAGCTCGACGCCGCGACGCTGAGGCAGCGGATAGACCGAGACCCGCGGTGAAGCCTGCAGCGCATCGGCCAGCATGGATATCGAATCACTGGTCACCACGATTTCGGAGGCAGCGGACAGGGCCGCCCGGTAGTGGTTGTCGGGCTGCCCGAAGACGGTGAGCCGGTTGGGCGGCGTGATGGCCTGCCGCAGCATGGCGATTGCCACCTCGGGCGTGCGCGGGCTGGTGTGCACATCGAGCAGGCGGCCCTTGGCACTGGCATGCGCGAGGGCCTCGCGTGCAAGGTCCTGGGCCACCTGGCCGTCGAGCTGGTCGGGAAAGGCGGGTCCGCCCACCAGCAGAACCACCGGGCCGGTGCCTTCGTCGTTCGCCCGGGCTGGCGGCCGCGCAGCCAGCGGCATCTGCAGCTCAACCACATTGGCGGCTGCTGGCAGGCGATACTGCGCGGTGGTCAGCACCGCATCGAAGTGTTGGCTGGCGGCGGCCGGACGTCCGAGGCAGATGATTCGTGTATGGCCGCCAGACTTTTTCTTGATGTCGCGGGCGATCACGCTGGTCATGGCTTCCGCGCACAGCACAAGATCGGGCCAGGGCGCCGCCGGCGGCTTGTCGACGCGCTGGCTGGCAAACAGTGGATGCGATGGTCCGCGAAAACGCAGCGTCTTGATTTCATGCGGCCAGCCGAGTGCCTGGGCCAGCGCCAGCATTTGGTCAAGGTCGCCCTTGCGCCCGCCGGAGAGAAGCCAGACAATCGGCTCATCCGCCATGGGCCGTACTCTTCGCCTCGTGCAGCACGCGCTCGTAACTGGCCAGCAGGCCGGACAATATGGAATCCCAGCTATAGTCGAGCGCGCGCTGCCGGGCCGCCTTGCCCATACGCTGGCGCAGGCCGGCATCGCTCACCAGTGCGGCAAGTGCTGCAGCGAGGCCCGCCTCGTCGCCTGCGCTGACCAGCCGGCCGGTGGCTCCCTCCTGCACTAGTGAATTGCTGCCGCTCGACAGGGCGTTGACGGCAGGAAGCCCGCTGGCCATCGCCTCGAGGGTTACGTTGCCGAACGTTTCGCTCTCGCTTGGAAAGAAGAAGATGTCGGAAGAGGCATAGGCCGTTGCCAGCTCCTCGCCATGCAGAAAGCCTGCAAACACGCCGTTCATGAGGCCTTCCTTCATGCTGACCAGTTCCGGCCCGTCGCCGATCACCAGTGGCCGTACCGCGCGCCCCTCTGCCGTGAGCCGGTTCATCACCCGCATGAACACGGCGGTATTCTTCTCCTTCACCAGCCGTCCGGCATAGGAGATCACCACCTCGCCATCGGCCATGCCAAGCCTCCGCCGCCAGTCCATGCTGCGCCTGTCCGGTGCGAACAGGCTGCTGTCGACGCCGCGCGCCCAGATCTCCACCGCCTGCGACTGGCCGTCGCGGCGGATGATCTCGGCCATCGATTCGGAGGGTGGATAGACGCGGCGTACCCGATTGTAGAAATGGCGCAGGTAGCGCCGGCCCAATGGCTCGAGAAAGCCGAGGCCGTAGAAGCGGAGGTAGGTGTCATAGCGGGTGTGATAGGAGGCAACCACGGGCACCCCCCAGCGCTCTGCGAGCTTCAGTGCCTGATAGCCCAGTATGTCCGGCACCGCGATGTGAAACAGTGTTGGCCGGAACGCCGCGAGCCGCTGCCTTGCGGTCTCGGGCAGTCCCCGTGCGATGCGGTATTCGGGGCGGCCCGGAATGGCGAAGGATGGCACCGGCACGAGCTCTCCGGCCGAGGCGAAGGCAGGGCTTTCTGCCACTGGCGCAAACACCAGAACCGGCACGCCGCGGCTTTCCAGAAATGCCACGAGACGGTTCAGCGTCAGTGCCACGCCGTCCTTGATGTAGTTGTAGTTGCCGGTGAACAGGGCCACCCGCAGCTCAGGGCCGGGCTGGCCTGTGCCGTCTGCCACGATGGGGCTCAGGCCGCGGCCTTCAGCGGCGCCAGCGGAGGCACGCTCTTCATGACGTCATAGGAATCATGCCGGATGAAGTTGTTGCTCATCGCCTCCTTGATCTGGGCGTCGGTCACCAGGCCCTTCTCATAAGCCTCCTTCAGAAGGCCGAAGAAGAATGCCTCCTGATTGCGGTCGGGGTGGCGGGCATAGCGGCCGAGCAAGGCGTGATCGCCAAACAGCTTGCGCCGCATGCGCATGATCCAGCCGATAACGGGCACGAATTCGGTGGGCGTATAGTCAACCTTGAGGCCGGTCTTCCATGGCTGCGTGCGGCGCCTGGTGTTGTGGATCATCTTGGTCGCCGGGGTGAGCTTGTCGAAGTCGTTCCACTCGTCCTCGAAGGTGCCAATGCTGTTGCGGTCCTCCATCAGCAGCGAGATCCAGTTGTGATAGTCGCGCTTGCCCTCGAACAGTTCGTTGAAGCTCTTTTCCACGTCCCAGTGCTTCAGCCGGGCGCAATCGAGCAGCATGACGCTCGAGGCGAAGGCGCCGTTCTTGAACTTCGAGCCGCGGCACATGATGGCCTTGCCCTTCATGTCGCGGCTGAGCAGCTCCCATACATCCTGAACCGCGAAGACATCCGGATCCACCACCAGGGCGCGGCCCTGATAGCCCATCAGCTGCGGCGGCAGGAAGCGGGTCAGTGTGAAGGACTGCAGGTCATTCTCGTGCCAGACGCGCTTCACGCCATGGCGCATGTAGGTCTGCCCCTCGCGCTTGGCGAAGAAGGGGTAGTCTTCCTGCTGCATGACGGTGACGTCGAACTGGTCGGCATGCGCCGAATTGCGCTTCATCGAATAGGCCGAGACGATGGCGCCGATCGACTGCTTGTTGTTGGTCTGGATGAAGATATGGGGCCGAGTGGCGCCCGCATGTCCGGTCGCAGCCATGACAGATCTCCGAAACTATTGCTTACTCGACGCCCGTGTATCATGTACTGACCGGCGGTTCAAACGCTGCCATCGGGCGGCTATCGGTCACAAGGGCACAAGCTTTTGCAATCAAACGGGAATCCCGGTCAACAGGTGAGCCCGCCACGGGTCTGGGTGGTGCAGAGCCCGCATTCCGGCGACAACACCCAGCTCCGGGCCCTGGCAGCGGGCCTCGGCTGGCCCTCCGAGGTCAAGCAGCTCGTCTACCGCAATTGGGAACCGCTGGCCCGGCTGCTGAGCCTTGCCAGTCTCGCTGGCGTCGACCGTGCCCGTTCGAGCCCGTTGGCCCCGCCCTGGCCCGATCTGATCATCTGCTCCGGCCGCGCCGCCGAGGCGGTGGCCTTCTGGATCCGCAGGCAGAAGCCCTCTTGCCGCATTGTCTTCCTCGGAACTCCCTGGGCCGCCCATCGTCACTTCGACCTGATCATCACCACGCCGCAGTACCGGCTGCCGCAGGCCCGGAACATTCTGCACAATCTCTTGCCGCTGCATGATGCAACGCCAAACCTGCTGGCAGATGCGGCGGCGCGCTGGCAAGGGCGGCTGGCGCATCTGCCACTGCCGCTCACGGCTGTTCTGGTCGGTGGGCGCAGCGGCCCCTATCTGATGACGCCGGAGGCAGCCGCCCGGCTCGGGCGTGCCGCAAGCGACATCGCTGCAGCCGAGGGTGGCGCTCTCCTTGTCACCACCAGCGCCCGCACCAGCGAGGCGGCGGCAGCCGCACTCTTGGCGGCGATCGGGGTGCCCTGCCACCTGCACCGCTGGACCAAGGCGGCGGACGAAAACCCGTTTCATGCCTTCCTGGGGCTTGCCAGCCGCATCATCGTTACGGCCGATTCAGTATCGATGATGGCCGAGGCCGTCAGCACCGGGAAGCCGGTGCTGCTGTTTGACATTGAACATGGGCGTTATGCCATGCGCGCCGAAGATAGCGCCCCGCAGCCCGCGCCAATTGGCTGGCGTGGCCGCAGCCTTGATACCACGCTGTTCCGGCTGCTCATCAACCATGCGCCGGCGCGTTTCTCGCGCGACCTGCGCATCGTGCACCGGCAGCTGGTGGCCGCCGGCCATGCCCAGTGGATTGGCGCGCCGCAGCAGGCCCCGGTGCCCCCGCCCGGCGATGAGCTGGCCCGCGCGGTGGCTCGCATCCGCAGCCTTTTTGGCCTATGAGGCGCCATCCAGCCGTTGCCCGGGAATGCTGACCTGATGCCTGCCCATAGCCACAAGAGCCTTGCCGACCGGTGGGTCAGCCTCAGGGGGGCGGCCTGGAAGGCGCTGCTGCGCCAGGCAGAGGCCTTGGCCTATCTGGTCGCGGGCCTGCCGGTGGCGCTCAGGCACGCGTTCGCGCCACGGCCCACGGCTGATCTTCCGTCTGCTGACTATCTTCACCGCTACTATGCCTGGAATTACTGGCGGTTGCCGTGGGGACCGGTCAAGGCCGTGCTGGCAGCGCTCGTCTGGCCGCTGGCGCTGGTCGTCACGCTGTGGCTGTTTACCAGGCGCAATGGCGCGGCGATTGCCGCACGCACTGGCATCGGCGTTCCAGCCCAGCTGCTGGGTCAGGTGGCGATGGCGCTGCGCTTCGGCATTGCGCCCTTCTGGTATTACATGTTCGAGCTCTATCTGCCCGAGCGCAGGCAGCGGGCCGGGCTTTACCTCACCGCTCACGAGACGATTGGCCCGGCTTACGGGGCGCTGCAGCCGCCCCCGGGGGCCGATCACCTGGATGACAAGATCTGGTTTGCCGAACACTGCCACCGGCAGGGCGTGCGGGCGGTGCCTGTGCTGATGCATTTCAGCCGTGGGCTGCCGCAGCAGCTTGCCGGCGGTGTTGATGAGCTGCCGCCCAGCGACCTGTTCGTGAAGCCGCGCTCAGGTTCCGGCGGCCACCGCATGGAACGCTGGGACTGCATCGGTGACGGGCGCTACCGCAACGCCCATGGCGAGGTACTCGACCGTGCGGCCTTGATGGATAAGCTCAAGCTCCAGTCACTCAAGGATGACTTTCTGGTGCAGCCGCGGCTGGCCAACGATCCCGTGCTTGATGACATCGCCAATGGCGCGCTGGCCACCGTGCGCCTGCTTACGTGCCGCAACGAGCAGGGCCAGCCGGAGGCCGTCAAGGCCGCCTTCCGCATGGCGATCGGCAATCAGGTGGTCGACAATTTCCACCAGGGCGGGCTGGCCACTGCGGTGGATCTTGGCACCGGCCAGATCGGCATCGCTTCCGATCTCGGCATCAGTCCAGGCGTTGGCTGGCGTGACACCCACCCGGTCAGCGGTGCGCGGTTTGCGGGCCGCACGCTGCCGCACTGGCGGCAAGTGGTGGCGCTGGGCATCCGGGCGCATCAGGCCTTCCCTGATCGCGTGGTCGTGGGCTGGGATATTGCCATGCTCGCCGACGGCGCAATGGTCATCGAAGGCAACGGCAGGCCCGACCTCGACATCCACCAGCGCGCTGAGCAAGGGCCTGCCGGTGAAAGCCGGATTGCGGACCTGTTGCGCTTCAATGTGGCAGGGGTGGGGCGCGGTTCCCATACTGAATGTCCGACTACAGCAATGCGTTGAAGCTGACGGCCCGATTTGCTATTGCCCACCGGCACGTAACTCAGAGTAGCAATCCGCAATATGCAGCTCCCCAACATTTATGACCTCCGCACCGGTGTGCGCCGTCTCATTTCTGCCAGTTCCGCAGTGCTTCCCCGCGAGACTGGCATCCGGGCGGAGCGGTGGTTTCGCGGTTATGAGGATTCCAAGAAACTCGCTAGTGCCGATGGAGTTGTTGTGTCGTTTGGCAAGAGCGGACGGACTTGGCTGAGGGTTTTGATCTGGCGTTACTTCGCGAAACGCAATGGTTACGCAGGCGAAGGCATCAGCGAGTTTGATGAGTTCCGCCACCGTAACCCCAGTGTACCTGTCCTGTTTTTTACGCATGATAACTATCTCAAGGACTATGCCGGACATGACCACAAGTCCCGGCTCTACGGGAAGGCCCCGGTTGTCCTGCTCGTGCGCGACCCGCGAGATACCGCGGTGTCACAATATTTCCAGTGGAAGCATCGCATCGCGCCGCGCAAGAAAGTGATCAACAATTATCCCCTCAATGATGACGGGCTTTACAGTTTTGTGTCTGGTGATCAATCCGGCATTCCCAAGATTATCGATTTTATGAACGCCTGGGCGAAGGAGATTGGCGACATGCCGCACCTTCTCGTTGTTAAGTACGAGGATTTGCGGGCAGATACCCAGGGTGAACTGCGCCGGGTACTGGAGTTTTTCGGCCAGCATCCAACCAGCGAGGAACTGAAAGACGCTGTCACCTTTGCATCGGTTGATAACATGCGCCGGATGGAGCTCGAAAACGCCCGAAATGCTAGCGCCCATCGCAGCCTCAGGCCCGCCGACGCGAACGATCCCTCCAGTTTCAAGGTCCGCCGCGCCAAGGTCGGCGGGTGGCGTGACTATGTGAGTGCGGATGAGGCAGCAACTCTTGATGCCATGGTCAGAGGACGGCTCTCGGCAGTATTCGGTTATCAGTGAGTTTCTTTTGGCTTCAAAAAGCTTGGTATTGCTTTCCTCACCTACCTAACGCTTGGCTATCTTGTCCCAGCCAACTGGTGTGTTTGCGGCTGTTGCACAGGTCATGACTGATCCGATCACCTCGTCAATGTGCTTCGGCGCCAGTCCATAACCAGGACGCACGCTCCGTACCGCGGATCTTGTTACGGTTTCGCCGGCTTTCATATCTTTCACGAAATACAGGGAGCGGCGGAACATGACATTGCCGACCTCGCTCGATTTCCGCCCATAGTCAATTTGGCCTAAAGCATTCCAGGCAGTGCGCGAACCCCTGCAGAGTTGCGCGAATTCCGCCGGTTCCAGTGAAAAGCTGTCATCTGGGCCTCCACCAGTTCGATCCAGCGTCATGTGCTTCTCGATTATGGTGGCGCCCAGCGCCACACTGGCTATGGCTGTCGTATTGTCGATCGTATGATCGGAAAGTCCGATCGGCACGCCAAAACGCCTTGCCATGTCGGGAATGGTGGCAAGATTATAGTCCTCTGGCGGTGCCGGATAGCCTGAAACGCAGTGCAGCAGGGCCAGTTCTTCACACCCGCCTTCCCGCGCCGCAGCCACGGCTTCTTTGATCTCTTCGAGATCAGCCATTCCAGTTGAGATAATCATCGGCTTGCGTTTCGAGGCGACATAGCGGATGAGGTCAAGGTCGACCGCCTCGAACGACGCAATCTTATAAGCAGGTGCGCGAAGCTCTTCCAAGAAGTCTACCGCCGTATGGTCAAACGGCGTGGAGAACAACGTAATGCCGCGTTTTCTCGCATGTGCGAATAGTGCCTCGTGCCATTCCCAGGGCGTATGGGCCCACTCATAGAGCTCGTAGAGTGTGCGCCCCGCCCATAGGCCATCCTGGATCTGGAAATCCGGTAGGTTGGAACGCAGGGTTATCGTATCGGGCCGGTAGGTTTGGATCTTCACAGCATCGGCCCCGGCCGCCTGGGCGGCGTCGATAATACTGAGGGCTGCTTCGAGGCGTCCGTTGTGATTGGCGGAGAGTTCGCTGATCACATAAGGAGGGGCCTCGGCCGAGATCTCTCTTCCGTTGATGATGATTTTTGGTGTCATGTCGTTCTGGGTCTCGCAACCGCGTTTAAGGTGATGGACTTGAGCAATGGACTGGACAGCAACGGTTTCATTTCAATTTCTTGAGGCGGATTTCGTAGACGTGCCCGTGCAAGTGGAAGAACGCGGGATAGCGCTCTGGGTCGCAAACGCGTAGTATGTCGAACTGTTCGGCAATCGATTTGCCCGGATCGATCTCGCTGTCTGCAGGTATGCGCCTTCGGTAATAACTTGCTGTGACCTCAGGTTGCGGCACTGGAATTCTTCCCTGCCGAATCATGCCTATCACCTCATCCATCAACTTCAGTTCGTTGGCGAAGAGAGCGGCGTTGATCTCTTCGTGGAGTGCATGTGGGGCTACCTCGAAAGTTCTCTTTGACCAAACATCACCACTGTCGACTTTCTCTGCCGCGTCGATTGCGGAAACGGTCAGGGTGTGAGCGCCTTCGATGATAGCCCAGACGTGTGGGCTCCACCCTCGGCCTCTCGGCAGGTCACTTGCGTGCAGGACGATGACATGCCCGTAGAGGGCCCTCCGTTCGGCCGGGATTATCTCGGAGCAGGAAATGAGGAACAGCACATCGCCACCGCCAAGCTTCTCCACCTCATGCAGTAGGGTTGTTTCATCGCCGGGTGTCTGCTGGTCACGCCAGGTCTCGAGCCAGGGAATGACCGGGTGATGGCGGCTCGAACAGAGAAGGTCGATCTTCATGGTGCCGTTCCAGCGTTCATGACTGCGACAACGCGCTCCGTTCCGCCACCGTCGCAGATCCTAGCCGAGTGCGCAGAAAGCGCGGCAAGGCAGTCGGGTAACATGGCCTGTTCCAGTACTCGACGTAGGCGGTGGGGAAAATCATCGGCCAGCAAGGAACCAGGGTATAGGGCGGCGCCCGCGGCGATCATGTTGCGGGCAATACCCGCCTGGTTGGCGGCAGTTTCCGTGATGATGGTGGGCAGTCCAAGGCAACAGCGCTCCCAGGTTGTCGTACCGGCAGCCCCAATCGCTAGGTCCGCCTCAGCCATGAGGCTAGGCATGTCATTGACATTGACGGCGACCTCGGCCGACCATGGCAGTTCGGCCGCCAGCTTCCTGACGCGGGGGAGGGCAGGTGAATTATTTCCCATGATGATGATCAGGCTAGCGTCCGGCGGCAAGTTTGCGGTTTTCATGGCTAGCAGTATGCGCGAGGTGGCATCGGCAACGTCAACCCCCCCCATGGAAATGAGCAGGCGCCGGGGTTTCCGCTCCCCACGGCCTGCAAGAGACGCCTCGCGCAGAGCCGCAAAACCCGGCCTCAACAGCGCATAGTGCGGACCGACAATCCGCCGGGCCGTGGAGGGAAGCAGAGGGTCGTAATCGGACGCTCTCCGGCCCAGATTTTGGTCCAGCAGCAAGTCAGCAAGATGCGGCCTGTCGGCAAGATCGTCAATCACCAGCAGTTTCGTACCTCTGGGGCGGGCTACATCTTCCCAGCGCTCATCGAAGGCATAATGGTCCAATACTAGCCAATCTGGTGGCTCGGCCGAGAGTGCAGCGCGGGTGCTCGCAGAATCCCTCTGCCAGTTCTCTCCTGCCCAGGCGGCATGGGCAGGCGGTGCTTCAGGTGTGGGTCCCTGAGGTGCCGGCAGGAGGGTTACTGAAAAGCCTTTCGATCTGATGTGCGCTGCCAGGTTGCCAGGAAGTTCGCGCGTGATGAAATGGCAAATTGTACCCGCTTTGCGCAGTGCGCTTGCAAGCGTCAGGCACCGCATGACGTGCCCTGTGCCCATCTCGATTGAGGCATCCACACGAAAAGCTACTCGCATGGCTAGTTGATCCGCTTGAAACCGGCGTGGCACACTGGCCCTTTGAGAAGCGATGTTACGTCGAGCCCGTCTTCGCACTTGGCAATGAGGGCAAACACCTTGTCAATCGCCTCCGCATATCGCTCAATCACCTCGGGGGTATGTGCAAGACAGGCATAGGTGCCGGTTGCGGCCAGGAAGCCAAGGGCCAGCATTTCTTGAGTGATAAGAGTCTTGTACGCCAGCGCATTCGCGCCGGGAAAGCTGAAAGTGGCGAGGGCGGGAAGGCCACTGTGATCAATGGCGAGCTTGTGACGGTCTGCGACCTGCTGCCAACACCCACGGATGGTTCGGCCAATTTCCGTGATGCGCTCCCACGAACGCTCGCGCGCCATGACGTCAAGCGTCTTGAGAGCTGCGGCGGGCCCGATGCGTTCAGTCCAGAAGGTCGAGGAGATGAAGGTAGTCTGTGCGGCCTCCATGACTTCGCGGCGACCGACCACGGCATTTATGGCATAGCCATTGCCGAGTGTCTTGCCAAACACAACTATGTCAGGCTCGATGCCATATTTCAGATACAGTCCACCAAATGTCTCACGAAAACCTGAGGTACATTCATCGAAGATCAGCACGACGCCATGGCGCGTTGCCAGTTCGCGTACCTTCTGCAGAAAGTTAGCGTGAGGTTCGGCATTGCGCACGACTTCCATCTTGATCACGCCGATACCACCGCCGGACAGAAGGCCTTCCAGCGCAGCAATATCGTTGTAGTTGAAGGGGTGTACCACGCCGCGAAGCGCCTTGGGTACGCCTGCTGGGTTCAGTCCGGGCAGCAGGTGTCCTGCGAGGCTGTCGTCGCTGCCGAGATTGGCCGATAGGTACCAGTCATGCCAACCGTGGTAACCACACACCGCCACGCCATCCCGGCCCGAGGCAGCACGCGCAATGCGTATCGCAACGGCATTTGCCTCACCGCCAGAACGGGTAAACCTCACCATCCCCGCGAAGGGCGCGATCTCGATCAATCTTTCGGCAAGCCATACTTCCTCTGGACAATTGAGGGTCGTCATGTTGCCGCTGTCGATCACCGAGTGCACTGCGGCATCAACCTCCGGATGCCCGTAACCCAGTGTGTTGGTGCCAATCCCCATCAGGCTCATGTCGATGAGAGCATGTCCGTCCATGTCCCAGACGGTACATCCCTTGGCGCGGCTGAAATAGGCAGGCCATTGTTCTGGCGCGAACATTTCTGCTCTCTTGGACAGCAACATGCTTCCACCAGGAATAATCTGTTTGGCTCGTTTCCATAACTTTTGCCCGCTGCCCATGCTGGCTCCCTCATTACGGGAAATGCCCCGATTCAACAGAAACTCCTCAGGCTTGGCCTGCCAAGCGAAAAGAGCTTGCTGCCAGGTGAAATCGTCACGTCCGCCAAGGTTGCAGACAAGAGCGTCCACAGCATTCAGATCGGCTGCCTCATCCACAGTCCAACGAATATAGGATAGATCTTCCAGATTGCTTAGGCAGGCGCGGCGGAACGATCCCCTGCGGAGATAGGGCGTGACGTGCTCTCGATCAAAAGCGGAAGAGGCCTCGTTTGCTGCGCGCATCAGTGCGGCAGCCGTGAATACCTCAATATCCAATCCGTCAGGATAGCTCGCGGGATCGATGTTGCTGGCATAATCAACGTCTTCTTGTTGACGCAGCGCGATCACCGCATCGATCAGTGCTGGATCAGTCAGTGGGCAATCCGCTGTGATCCGCACTACAAAGTCGGCTGCGTGGGAAGCGGCAGCGCGTGCGAAACGATCCAGTACGTCTCGCTCACTTCCGCGCACGACAGCAATCTTGCGTGCTGCCAAATGTGCAGCTAGCACGTCGTCCGATGGCTGGTCGGTGGTAGCGACGACCACCTTGTCCAGCATTCGCGCCCGCAGTGTCCGGTTGATTACCCAGTCGATGACTGGTCTTCCTGCGAGAAGCCGCATTACTTTTCCTGGAAGACGGCTGGATCCCATGCGGGCTTGGATGATGGCGATAGTAGTCATGACTTTGGCCAGCATCTCGGGTCAAGAAGTCGCGTATCGGTCGTGGTGAGATGATTTGGCAGTGGCGGAAGTTTAGGGACATCTAGAATTTCGGCAAGCTGCACGGCGTTATCGACACCAATCACAACCCGCTCGACAGGTCGGGCCATCGCGAGCGCGAGTGCGGCTTGCGCGAGTGTTGTCTCCTGAGCAGCCACCCAAGCACGCCAGTCAGACAGTAGGCCACCCCAGCGGCTGGCCCACCGCGGTGTTTCGTTAAGTGTGAGTAATCCCTGCAGATATACCGAGCGTGCATGCACCCGCACGCCGTCGGAGGCCAGTTGGAGAAGCATGTCATTCCAGCGGGCGTCGAGCGCGGAGAGTGGTATCTGCACAATGTCTGGCGTCATGCGCCCCAACAGCGCCCGGAGCTCATCCGGTTCATAAACCGAAAAACCGATAGCCCGCGTGAGACCATTCCCTTTGATGCTGGCCAGCGCTGAGGCAAGACGAGGTTCTTCATGAATTTGTGCCGGAGCATGGAGGAGGATTGCCTCAAAACATTCGATGCCAAGGCGCGCAGCGCTCGCATTTATGCGACATGACAGTTCCTCAATGTGTTCAAGTCTTCCGACTTTGCCCACCACGTTGAAACCTGAAATGCCAACCTGTCCCAACACGGACTCAGCAGAGCCATAGGCCTCCGCGGTATCAATCGTATTGATACTTGCGGCTCTGGCTAGCGACAATATACGCGCAACTTCCGAACGGGGCACTTGGCCGGAGCCAGCAACTCCATAATCCATGCCGAACTGCACCGTGCCTAAGGCCAGTCGCTCAGTCATGACCCGACAGCTTGCGCAAAAGGGATACAGACACCCACTCGTGGGCGTCATCGGTCGGCTTGTCCGACAAATGATGATAGACTTCATGCGATAGGCAAACATAGCTGGGATGCCAGTCGAACAGTCGACGATAGTCCATTTTGAACGACCAAAGGCCTTCCTTGTGGTGGTAGGGCCTGGTCACTGGACTGATTGAGAAAAAATCGTGGATCACCAGCCAGCCCGGAGTAGCTAAGACGCGGTCAGCTTCTGCGGCGATACGGAACAGATCGTCTCGGTCGCACAGGTAGAGACAGAAACCAAATATGACCACATCAAATTCACCAGCTGCAAACGGGAGGGCGTCGGCTGTGCCCACTTGGGCATCGACCCCCAACTTCCGTGCATGTGATACTGCGGCAACAGACGGATCAATGCCGCTCACCTTTGCAGTACTAGCAGCAGCGATTGCAGCGCTGCGTTGTCCGGCGCCGCACCCAACCTCCAGGACTCGCCTAATCTCCGAGATGGTTGAAATATGGCGCAGAGTGGCCACGATGCGATCGTCATCTGAAACACCTCGCGAAACAGCTGCGCTGTTTCGAAGAAACCACGCATCGCCTTCGCCACGAAGAAAAGCGTCTCGCTGGCGCATGTGTCAGCCTGTCTCGCGGGCCAGAACGGCAAGCACTCGTTCCCGCTGGTTTTCGGTGAGTGTAGCAAATATCGGAAGGCTTATAGCGCGACCATAGTAGCTCTCAGCAGATTGGAAGTTATCCGAATTAAATCCCATGCGCTGATACCATGGGTGCCGATAGACGGGTATGTAGTGGAGATTGACCCCAATACCATGTTTGCGCAGTCCCTGAAAAATCGTGCGGTGTTGATCAGGATCAACCTGGATCACATAAAGATGCCAACTTGACAGAGTGTCTGGATGCTGATGCGGTCGTATAACATTCAGATCGACCAGCGCTGCATCATAGGCTGCCGCATGGGCGCGGCGCGCTGATAGATAATGATCGAGCTGCATCATCTGGCTGGTGCCTAATGCAGCAGCAATGTCGGTAAGCCTATAATTCCATCCCAATTCAATTTGTTCATAATACCAAGAGCCATCATAGCGTGACATTTTATCGCGATCGCGGGTAATGCCATGACTCCTCAACATGCGCATGCGCTCGGCGAGAGCAGCATCTTGGGTGGTCGCAATTCCTCCTTCGCCTGTGGTTACGATCTTTACAGGATGAAAGCTGAATATGCAGATATCTGACCATCTGCAGTCGCCAACCGGTTTGCCGTGATAGCTGGCGCCAATCGCATGACTGGCATCCTCTATCACGCAAATTCCATATTTCTTCGCCAAGACACCGATGCGACTCATTTCACAAGATTGGCCGGCGAAATGAACTGGAACGATGATTTTTGGCAGCCGGCCTTCACGTGCAGCCACCAAAAGTTTTTCCTCTAGGGCATCAGGACTCATGCAGTAGGTTAATGGGTCAATGTCGACGAAATCGACTGATGCGCCACAATAAACCGCACAATTGGCAGAGGCAACAAAAGTGATAGGCGAAGTCCATAGCTGATCGCCCGGGCCAAGCCCCAGTGCAAGGCACGCGATGTGCAGTGCCGAAGTTGCCGAATTCACAGCGATGGCATGGGCAGCCCCAACCCGGTCCGCAACAGCCTGCTCGAATGCTGGCACCGCAGGTCCCTGGGTGAGGAAGTCCGAACGCAAGACCTTGACCACCGCATCGATGTCCGCTTCTGTGATAGTTTGGCGTCCATAGGGAATCATTATATGGCCCCGATTTTGGACCGGTTCTGATCAATCCACCTCGCAAGAGAGTCCGGGGTCATCCAGTCCGGGTTGCCATCACTCGTGTAGCTGAAAGCCTCAGCAACTGCCTTTCCATTCTTGATCCGCTTGCTGTCTGCAGACCAATTATTGATTGCTGGCAATACTTTATAATAGGAATCATATTCATATGTATGTGACGCGTCTTCGGCTCCGATCATCTGCTCGTGAAGCTTCTCTCCTGGGCGAATTCCCACGATCTCGTGCTTGGCATCGGGTGCTATGACCCGCGCGATGTCTGTTACTTTCATTGATGGTATCTTCTTCACATAGACTTCGCCGCCAACCATGTCTTCGAAAGCGTGCCAGACAAGCTCAACGCCTTGTTCGAGGCTGATCATGAAACGGGTCATGCGTGGGTCTGTAATGGGAAGTATACCCTTGTCTCTGACTGACATAAAGAAAGGAATGACCGAGCCGCGCGAGCCCATCACATTACCGTATCGGACGACGCTGAACCGGGTCTTGTGCTCGCCAGAATAGGAGTTACCAGCTACAAACAGCTTGTCGGAAGCCAGCTTGGATGCGCCGTAAAGATTGATCGGTGCAGAAGCCTTGTCGGTTGACAAGGCTACCACCGCCCTCACTCCTTTGTCGATTGCAGCGTCAATCACATTCATGGCGCCAGTTACATTGGTCTTGATGCACTCAAACGGATTATACTCAGCTGTTGGCACGATCTTGGTAGCGGCAGCATGAACCACATAGTCCACTCCATCGAAGGCGCGATAAAGCCGTTCACGATCCCGAACATCACCAATGAAGAAGCGCACTCTTGGATCCGAGCCATATGTTTTGGCCATTTCCCACTGCTTCATTTCATCTCTCGAAAAGACAATGATCTTTTTGGGATTGAAACGCATCAGGGTCATCGGCAAGAAAGCATTGCCGAAAGAGCCTGTACCGCCGGTTATCAATATGATGGAGTTGGATAGCATAGGTCCACTCTTGTATGTTTTCCAGTTGCTCCGGCAATCCGAAGCACGTGCCAGTACCAGCGGTAGCGGCAGAAGACCAAAACGCGATACCCCTATAGTTCCTTACCGCTGGAGGCAAGCCATAGAACCAGCCTAGTCCTCAGCCTGGTTGATACGAAGAGTGTAAAAATATGAATAATCTCACATTATCAACATCTTAAGAGCACTTCACCACCAAAGTCCAAAGTGGGGCTCGTGCAAATGGCACCAGACGCACCATTTCTCGGTCAATTCCCATCTCGTCGGTTTTTGCAATAAATCAGCAGGTGAGGCGTAGTCTTGCTCTTGGCAAGAAAAGGAAAGAGCAAATATAATTTGGACAGTAGATTTGCGATGGTTCTGTGCCGTTTTTCCGACGCCCTGCCGTATTCCCGTATTTCAACTTCCACAAAACTGTCTGAAGCGATCTTCTCTATAGCGCCAAAATAATCCCTTGCTCTTGGCCCCACATTTACAAGAAGAGATCCTCCGCGGTTTGTAGCATGAACGCACTTTTCATAGGCAATCACCGCATTTCCTTCATCAAATCGAGTGTTTATCCCGATTGTCTCAAGACAGACCACAAAGTCGCCTTTTATGTCTGGTGGAATGTCTTCGATCTTGCAGACGATGCCTCTTCCCCCAGTCGTGGCTTGGCCCGTCTCAATCCGTTCTTCATCAGCATCAAGGCCAAAATAGTTCTCTGTCTTGAACATCGGCTTGTTTTTCATGTAACCACAAGCAATATCCAGCCCAGATTTGAATCCCTGTGATTCCCTCATCAATTCTTCGACCCACATCCAAAGAAGCTGTTTGCTTGCTCGCCTGCTTTGTCTCATCATGATGCTATCAAAGGCAAAAGCCCGCCCTCTATTGGAATCAAAAAATTCATGGTTACGAATAGGATGATTACCGGGCTCATAATCTGTGGTCAACAGCAGCACGAAGGTATAGCGATGCGGAACAGCATAAAGGTCTTGCAAATGTTGAATTGAGGCAGATCAAGGGTTGCTAGAAAAATGTTGAACCGCCCTCATGCGTAAGATACAGAGCGACTCGAGGTTGCGCGGTAGCTCTCGTCAGTTTGTCCAATCGTAGTCAAGGCTGAGCAAGCCCGACAGCTCATGAGGTGCTGAATTGGCGCGCATTTACATCAACATAGAAATACAGAAGCGTGAGTTCGACGGAAGATTTTTGCTGGCCCTGATAGCAGCAGAACGTGGACATACCGTGCTGTTGGGTAACTTGAAGCCATTACTCCGCAAAGGTCTTCTGGCTCCCGGCATAATACTTGATAAGAGCCTGACCCCGCGGCCGGAAAAGCTTCTCATGATGAAGAATTCAAAAGAGCGCGGTTTTCTCGTAACGAGTATTGACGAGGAAAGCGGTATTCTGCAGGGCGATTATTCGGCTTTTGCCAAAAAGCGCTACTCGGAGGAGTCCTTGCGGCTTGCGGATGCCGTATTCTTCTGGGGACCCCATGACTTCGGTCACATGAACGAAGCCTTTCCAGCATTCCGTGACCGCTTTCATGTCACTGGCAATCCAAGAGTTGACATTTGGCGCTCTGAACTCACCCAATATTTTAGCAAGGCGAATCCCAATCCCCGGCCCTATGTGTTGCTGCCGTCTAACTTCAGCAGCATTTTCAGCCGCGATGATCTTGCAGTATCAATCAAGCGGCTCTGCCGAATGGGTTACATTGAGGAAAATGCGGTAGGGGATGCTTGGGAGGCGCGCACCTACCGCTACTGGCAGGAGGGCGTTGAGCTTGGTTGGGAGTTCATAACCGCGTTCAGACGTCTGGCTCGTCAATTTCCTGCGCTGGACTTCATCGTACGTCCTCATCCGACGGAATCTCCCGATCTATGGAGGCAGCTTCTGCGCCCGCGGGAAAATCTCTCTATAAAGTCGGAGGGAAGCATTTCGCCGTGGATCCGACATGCGCGCGTTGTTGTAAATCACGGATGTACAAGTGCTCTGGAAACCGCTCTTTCCGGTGTACCTCTGGTCAGTTACGAGCCTGCTATCAACCATAATTCTGATCTAGTTTTCCCGAAGAGACTGGGGCTTTGTGCGCGCACCTACGATGAGCTTGAAACAGCCGTCAGTGAAGTCGTTTGTTCGAAACACAGGAATACAACGTCGTCTGACCTGGCTGTATTGAGTACAAGGCTGGCTGCGATCACGGGAAGGTTTGCGGCTGAGAGAATTGTAGATATCTGGGATGCGCTCGACAATCCGTTGCTCCGGAAAGGCGATCTTTGGTCTGATGAGCCAGGGTCGCGTCTTAGGGTAATGCCCTACCGTGTCGATGCTTACAAACTCTTGTCGATGGCTGGCTTCGGTCCCCAGAACTGGACTTCCTGGAAGTTCCCGCCATTTGATCAACGTGAAGTGCTTGAAGCAAAGTCCCTATTTGTCCAGACGCTTCGGCGTTTCGAAAAAGTGCCTGTCAGCCTGCTTGGGCCGCGTATAATCAGGGTCGGATGACGTCTTGTGTCTTGAGTTGGTTAAGTGAATTGCTGTTACACTGCAAAAAGTGGCTGTTCGTCCAGGGTTGGTGTCCGAAGCATCAAATCCAATGCATCGTGTCGAACATGGTTGAGTTTCATTTCGTGCCGGATCAAGCCATCGGTTACGATGCCCTTATCGTAACACTCTCGCAGCAATCCGAAGAATAGTCGCTCTTGTTTAGGGTCAGGATGCGGTTTGTAGCTTCCCATCAAACCGTATTCGCCGAAAAATTTACGACGCAGGCGATGATAAACATTCTTGGGTGTAAATGCGCCCTTGGTTTCGGGTGGTCGGAAGTCTACCGGCAGTCCTGACTTCCACGGCTGGGTCAGGCGCTTGGTGTTGTGAAGCATTCGTGTTTGCTGGGAAAGCTGATCAAAGTCGTTCCAGACCGTTTCGAGCAGCCCAATCGTCTCTTGTGGCTCGAGTTGCAGCGTGATCCACTTCATATAGTCGCGTCGAAATTCAAACATTTCCTCGAAATTTGTACGCACATTCCAGTGTGCAAGCTTGGTGTTATCGAGCAGCATAACGCTTGATGCCCAGACATCCTGTTTGCTGCCGGCACGGTGGCGTGCCATGATTGCAACTCCCCTCATGTCACGCGCTATGAGTTCGTTGACGTCGGAAATACAGAAGACATCTGGGTCAACGACAAGTGAGCGTCCCTGATAATTCATGAGCTCAGGTGGCGCGAAGCGCAGCACAGTAAAGGACTGAAGGTCTTCATTCAGCCACTCTCGCTTTAGCCCGTCGCGCAGATAAGCTTGGCCTTCGCGGTTCTTCATCCAGGCATAGTTGGTGGTCTCGATCAGGCGTACGTCAAAAGCAGACGGATCAGCAGAAAATCTTTCAAATGAGTATTTTGAGACGAGCGCGCCGATGCTTTGCTTCTCATTGGTGTGAATGAAGATGGTGGGCTTCATGGCGTTAATCCTTCCAAATGTCTTGCGGATGACGTCCAGAGGTCATACACTTCGCGATAGCAAAACTTATCCAGTTACTCAACCTTTCCCAGAACAAGCTGACGGAGTCGTTCTGCAACGCGAGCGGTATCGTCCGGCAACGGTTCTGCTGGACGGGAGAACACCTTCCCGAGAACTGCTGCGTGCCCGCTTTCGTAAAGCGGCACGATTGCCCTTCTGAGGTCACGTGCGCGGAACGCCACAGCCAGCCTGTCCCACCAGCCGGTCAAACCAGTGCGAATGGATGGTTCCGCTATCATCATTGGTTTTCCGAGTCTTGCCACCTCAATGATCATTGAGAGGCTGTCTGCCGTCACAACGAAGTTGTCTCCATGGGCGAGAAGGCCGAGATAGGGGTTTTCGATGTCAGGTGTTCCCCAGCGGAAGAGCCGATCTTGTGGTCGGAGATGGGCTTCAAGTGCAACTGCCACCTTGTTTGGCGTACGGCGCGAAGCCGACACGTAAATGCTGCCGCTAGACGCAAAGCTTTGCTGCATGGTGCCCAGCACGGAAATGGCAAAGTTCGGATCAAGTTTCCGTAACCCCATGTCGCCTCCCAGGAGAAGAACGCTGAGTGGCCGCTGAAGCACATCGAACTGTGCCGCAAAGGCTGCATGCGCCGCTTCGACCTGACTTGGGTCAATACCGATCAGAGGCATGCGAATTTGCAGTTCGTTGGAATGCCCCGATGCCCGATAATAGGGCGGCAGAACAATCAGGTCGAAGGCAGATGCCCTTCCCTTGGCTGCATTGAAAAGTGCTACACGTGTGCGACCTCCGGATTGCTGTTTGATCCAGAGCGCTACGAGCGAGAGATCACGGCCGATGGTCAGGACCGCGTCTGGCCAAGGCGGACCCAGTGGATCCGAAGCGACGACGTCAAGGTGACGGATCGTCGGGCGGACACGGGGTTTCAACCCCTGCTGTCCCTTCCGTATGACAATTGTCTTGATCTCATAAGGCAGGCGGGAAGCCTCGGCTGCGCGCAGGATCTGCGAATTGTCACCGGCCTTTGGCCCGGTCAGAACCCATAGGCTTGGCAGTGTTTACCTCCTCTTGATCCGCTAACTCATTAGAACGGTTTGAAGTGATTTTCGACAGGAAATCAGAGAATGACGCATCTTGCGGAAGGATCGCTGGAAGCTCGTCCTAGAAGTCGTAACCTAGCAGCTGGATTGTCCGGTCCCAGCGAGCCGCCACCAAGTCTCTGCTTGAGGCCGTATAGTAGCTACGATAGTCTCGTGCTTCGCGATAGTTCCGCTTATCTTCAGGCAAGATGCCAAGGGCAAGGCCTGTTTGCGCTGCGATTTCGTTGACCGCGCTACTCAGCTCCTCGAAGCGGTATACCTTGTCTACTGCCACCAGCCCGTTCTCGGTGTACAGGTCCCAATTACTGATGATAGGGTATTCGTGGAGGAAACGGTCAAAATCCCAGTGAGAGGCTCTCTCCTTGCGCCGATAGAAAAACCAGTAACTTACAATGAAGTCCCAGGGGTTTCGATCGAAAGCATATTTTCGGTATTGCCCGAATGCGTCGGCTGACAGCCAGCGCCTAATCTGGCTGATCGGCATGTGGTCGTAGGCGAAGCGATGATGAAGCCAATGGTCGCGACCGATCCACTCGCGTGCACGAAACCATTTTGCCGACAATATGTCTGCAGGCCAAAGGCTGTAATAGTTCCTGCCGGCGACGGCTGGCAAAGAAATCGGCGTCCACGTATCACGAGGGTCCAGGTGTGGAATAATGGCGCGCTCAAGACTGGTAGAAGCAGTCTTTCGCGTCTTTACCAGGATGAAGCGGCGTGAGTGCGACAGGATCATCTGCTGACCTGAAGATGGCTTTCCACACTCAGAACTCTCCCATCGTCGATCTCGTAAAGGCGATCAGCGATTGTTGTCCATGCTGGTCGGTGAGTGATCGCCACTATCGTGTATTTTCCACGAAGCAATGCTATGTTATTGACGATTTCTTGTTCTGTGGCTGGGTCAAGCGCACTGGTCACCTCATCAAGGATCAGGAGTTCAGGTGATCCTACCAGTGCCCGGGCGAGAGATATACGCTGCCGCTGACCACCAGACATCTTGCCCCCCATCTCACCCACGTCGGTATCCAGCCCCTGCGGAAAATTTCTCACAAAGTCCTCTGCCTTTGCCTGCCGAAGTGCCGACCATACCATGTCATCGGTGAAGTGTGGATCATCGAACGTGATGTTCTCCCGTACTTTGGCGTGGAGCAAGCTTAGCTCCTGCGGAACATAACCAATTTTTCTGCGCCACTTGTAAAGATCAATGTCATTGAGCGAGACGCCATCAACAGTGATGCTGCCACGATCAGGTTCGTAGAGGCCGATGAGCAAGTCGATGATGGTTGTTTTTCCCGCACCAGATGGCCCTCTCAAAACAGTGATTTGACCCGCGGGGATTTCAAGGTCGATACCACGAATGATCTCGGCCTCAGCATGAGAGAACGACACATTTTCAAAACGGCACAGCTTGGTGATGGCTGCATCGAGCCTGCCCGGATTCCTCTCCTGATGTGACAGAGCCAAGGTGGTCAGTTCAGAAATGCGGGTGTAGAAGCGCTCAAACTTCACGGCTTGCTGTACAGCCTTCTGAACCTTAGAGAACATACTGTTGATCTTGAAGAAGATCACGGTGAAGACCAGTAATTCAGGAAGAGAAACCTTCCATGACGTATAAGCAAAGTAAGCCGTGATTGTGATAAGCAACGTCACAACGACGTCATTACCAAGGTTCAAAGCCTGTTTTGACATCTCGACAGTGATCAGCGCCCGCCGCAGCTTAATGAGCTTCTGGCTAATCGGCCTGAGCATCGGTTCGAAGCGGTGCATTGCCTTCAGAGGTTTCATGTTGGCTATGAGGTCCACGACGCGGACAGTGAGTGCTCCTGTCATGTTTGCTTCACGGCTACCTGCCGCGCGGCTCAGTTTGACCAACCGGTTCATGGCTGTGGTAATGGCAAGACCTATCACGATACTGACGAGTGCTAGCTTCCAGCTATACACGAGCGCCACGGCTGCGAGCAGCACCGACTGCAGTCCCGCCGCAATCGCTTGAGCACCGAACAGATAGGCTTGACTGGCACGTGAGGCGTCATTGGCCACTGCAGCGGCGAAGTTGCCAGCATGCTGGTCAGCATAGAAGCGCCAGCTTGCGCCTATCGCCGCATTGATTAGTCGGTCCTGGAAGTCCACTGCAAGTTCTGCTGCGACTACAGCTGCATAGGATAGCGCAAGAAACGAGATCAGGGCCTTGAGTATGGCGGCCGCTGCAATTAGCAAGACGAGAGTCTCGAAACTCGGCGTCATTCCAGACCAAGCGATGATCTCTTGGACAAAGGCGCTCCCCTGAGATGCCTTGCCGTCCTGGGCATAAAGTGCCGCAGCGGCCGGTAGCAGGGCACCCACCCCGATGGCTTCAACCGCAGCAGCAACGACGAGGCTCAGCAGAACCAGAACGGAACGTAGGCGATCACCTTGCAAGAATATCTTAAGGATCATATTCATTTGGAAACTTGCCAGCAACTCACTTGGTGCTTTGAAAGATTAAAGGTTCTGCCCTGTCTCTACAATAACCATGGCCGCGTAATCGCTAGTGTCATGCGGTAGCGGTTATTTGGCGCAAGTGTCAAGAAATCAAGTATCTCGTTGGGTGAGCCCCTCTCGAAGCCTGAATGTCGGGAACTGCGCCTTGCGTAATGTGTCAGCGCCTCCTGAACCGCCATCCCGGCCGCACGCTGTTCACCAGCATCATCTCGGCGATGTTGCCGCTGCTCAGCACGCCCACGACCTGGCCATTGCCGTCCACCACCACCTCGGCGTTGGCTCCGCGGCTTCGCATGCTGTTGAAGGCTTCGGCGAGCGGCTGGGCGAGGAGGAGGGGCTGGGCTGGCCGCATGGCGCTGCTGATTGGCGTGGCCTCACCGTGCTCGCGCAGGGCAAGGATCATCGCATCCCGGTCGAGCAGTCCCCTGGCGCGGCCATTGGTTCCCAGCACGGGAAACTCCGTCTGCGGCGAAGCCAGAAGGGCGTCAATCGCTGCTGAGAGCGGCTGACTCTCATCGAGAATGATGGCCGCCGGCTCCATCGCATCGCGCACCGTCAGCTTGGCTGCAAAGCCCGTGAAGGCCGCCGACTGCGCCTCGGCCGCGGCCGCGAAATAGATGAACACGCCAATCAGCACCAGGATGGGACTGAAGAACAGCCCCAGCAGCACAAACAGCGCTGCAAAGCCCTGGCCGATTTTTGCGGCGAGAGACGTTGCCCTCTGTGCCCCGAGCTTCATCGCCAGCAGTGCCCGCAGCACGCGCCCGCCATCCATTGGAAAGGCCGGAATCAGGTTGAATGCCACCAGCGTGACGTTCACCAGCAGCAACCGCTCGGCAAGGCTCGCCTGCTCCAGGTCAACCGTCAGGACGCCGGACAATGATAGTCCGAAGCCTGCCATCAGCAGCAGCGCGATCACCACATTCACCAGCGGGCCGGCAATGGCCACCAGCAGTTCTTGCCCGGGCCTGTCCGGCATGCGCTCCAGGCTTGCAATGCCGCCGATCGGCGTCAGCACCACAGTGGGCGTCTTGATGCCGAAGCGCCGCGCCATGGCGATGTGGCCGAACTCATGCAGCGTCACGCACAGGAACACCAGCATGATGAACACCACCGCGTCGACCGCCGCCGCGGTCCCACCCACCAGGTAGTCCGCAAGGCCAATCCAGGCCAGAAACAGCAGAAAGGTGATGTGCAGGCCGATATCGGTTCCGGCGATGCGTCCAATGCGGAGAGACCAACCCATGCGACCATCCTTTCAACATCTCGCGGTGATCTTTAGAACATGTCGCGAGAGGATGGAAACAGACTCATCGGCCGGCTTTTGAAACTCACGCCTGCCGGGGCATTGCTCCGGCGGCGGATGAAATCACGATGCCTTTCCTTCATCGTCGGGCTGCGTGGCATGGCGCGGCAGTCCGTCCTCCATGTGCAGCCAGGGCAGCCTGTCCGCCTCATACCAGTGGGCTGATGGCAGGAGTGCATTGGCCTGGTCGAGAATGCCCGCCACCACATAGATCGACTGCGGCTCGCCGTCATAGAGAAAGCTCACCGGGCTGCCGCATGTTCCGCAATGCGTACGCCGCGCGCCAGGCGATGAGCGGTAAACCACTGGCGGCGGCCCGGAAAACGTGACCGCCCGCATATCGAACTTGGCATAGGTCAGCACCGCCGCTCCCGAATGGCGGCGGCACATGCTGCAATGGCAATGGGTCACGGCAATTGGCGCCGCCTCGATCTTGAGTCTCACCTCGCCACACAGGCAGTGGCCGGTCATCGGCATCGAACAACTCCGCTTGCAGCTCTCACAGCGCTGGCCGCTTGCGCTTGTCTGAATACCAGCCGCCGAGCGCCTTCTCATAGGCGAGTGCGGCCTTGAACACGCGCGCGTCGTCAAACGTGCGGCCAACGATCTGAATGCCGGTTGGCACCCGCGTCGCGGCATGGCCTGAGGGCACCGAGATCACCGGGCAATTGTGCAGCATGTTGAACTGGTGCGTCATCACCCAGCCATATTCGGCGTCAACCTTCCTTCCGGCTACGGTGAAGTTCGGGTCGAAGGGGTCGTGGTCGGCGCGCACGCCCGGTGCATTGTTGGTGGGGCAGATGAACACGTCGTGTGTCTCCAGCACTGGCCCCAGCGTCTGGTACATGCGGTGGGTCTGTTCCCAGGGCTTGTGCACGTCTTCCGCGCCACTGGCAGTCTTGGCGAGCTTGGCAAACCTGATGGCGTAATCGGTCATCAGGTCGGAATTCTCCTTCAGGTTCCAGATGGTCTGGCGCCCGAAATGCATCAGATTGTACCAATGCAGGCCATTCTGCTCCACCGCATCGGTCCAGCCGAGGTCAACCTCCTCCACCCGTGCGCCGAGCGAGCGGAATACCTCGATCGCCGCCACCATGTTGGCGCGCACCTCATCCTCGACGGGCACATAGCCGAGGTCCACCGAATAGGCGATCTTCATGCCCTTGATGCTGCCTGCCGTGAGCGGCAGTCTGACCGTCTGGCGCAGTGAATCATGATCGAGGGGGTGTGGCCCCGCGGTAACCGCCTGCATCAGCGCCGCATCCGCCACGCTGCGCGTCATCGGTCCGCAGTGGTTGAAGCGGTCGAAATTGGCGGGCGGGCCGTCCGGGTTTCGGCCATGCGGCGGCTTGAAGCCCACCACGCCACAGGCCGCGGCCGGAATGCGGATCGAGCCGCCGATGTCGGTGCCGGTGGCCAGGGGTACCAGGCCCGCGGCAAGCGCTGCACCTGATCCGCCCGAGGAGCCGCCTGGCCCCCAGTCCGTGTTCCACGGGTTGCGCGTCACGCCCCAGATGCGCGAGGAGGTGACACCCGAGAGGCAGAACTCCGGCGTCGTGGTGCGCGCCAGGATGATGGCGCCTGCCGCCTGCAGGCGCTCGATCATCGGATCGGAGTGATCATCCACGCTGTCCTTGAAGATCAGTGAGCCGTGGGTGGTGCGCCTGCCTGCCACGCGCTGGGCGTCTTTCACGGCAAGCGGAATGCCATCCAGCGCCAGGGTGGAGCCGCCACGTTTCATGTGGCGCGCTTCTGCCTCCCGTGCCTGGTCGAGGGCCTCCTCGAAGTAGCGGTCGGCGAGGCAGTTGATCGCGGGGTTGACCCGCCCAGCCCGGTCGATCAGCGCCTTCACCATTTCGACGGGTGACAATTTGCGGCGGCGGAACAGCTCCAGGGCTGCCGTGGCGGTCAGGTAGCAGATCTCTTCATTGCGCATGGACAAGCCTCATGGCTAAGCGTTAGGAGAGCGTCAGTAGAACAGGATCAGGGGAGATATGTCCATGGCTGGCAGGCTTCAGGGCAAGACGGCGATCGTCACTTCGGCGGGGCAGGGCATTGGCCGGGCTGCCGCCATCTGCATGGCGCGCGAGGGCGCCAGGGTCTGGGCCACCGACATCAATGCCAATGCACTGGACAGCCTGAGCCGAGAGCAGGCGGGCATCGACGCCTTCACGCTGGATGTTCTCAAACAGGACCAGGTCGATGCTGCTGCCCAACGCGTCGGCACGCCCGATATCCTGTTCAACTGTTCGGGCTTTGTCCATGCCGGCACCATCATGGAGACCGATGACAAGGCCTGGGACTTCTCCTTCGACCTGAACGTCAAGGCGCATTTCCGCATGATGAAGGCCTTCATGCCGGGCTGGCTGGCGCGGGGCTCAGGCGTCATCATCAACATGGCCTCCGCCGCTTCCTCGATCAAGGGTGTGCCCAACCGCTTCGTCTATGGCGCCACCAAGGCTGCCGTCATCGGCATGACCAAGTCGCTCGCCGCGGATTACACCGGCAAGGGCATCCGGGTGAACGCCATCTGCCCCGGAACGGTGGACAGCCCCTCCCTCATGGAGCGGCTCAAGGCCACGGGTGATTTCGAGGCCGCAAAGTCGGCCTTTATTGCGCGTCAGCCCATGGGCCGCATGGCCCGCGCCGAGGAAATTGGCATGCTGGTCGTCTATCTGGCCAGCGACGAGGCGGCCTTTGTCACCGGCCAGACCTTCGTGATCGACGGCGGCTGGTCGATCTGACCCCATTGGCAAGCCTGCCTGTCCCGGCATAGGATGACCGGAAACCGCCGGTAAACAGGCGGAGGGGAGGAGACCGATTTTGGCATCTGGCCAGGCCGCCATCGAGGCGAAGGGCGTCAGCAAGCTGTTCCAGGGCGCGGGGCAGGATACTGTCGTGGCGCTGGACGATGTCTCTGTTCCCATTCGTGAAAACGAGTTTTTCACGCTGCTGGGTCCCTCCGGCTGCGGCAAGACAACGCTGTTGCGGCTGATCGCGGGGTTCGATTTTCCCACCAGGGGCGAAATCCTGCTCCATGGCCAGGATATTGCGCCTCTTCCGCCCTACAGGCGCCCGGTCAACACCGTGTTCCAGAGCTATGCGCTGTTCCCGCACATGACGGTGGCCGAGAATATCTCCTTTGGCCTTGAGATGCTGGGCAAGCCGCGCACCGAGATTGATGCGCGGGTCAGTGCCATGCTGAAACTGGTGCGCATGGAGGAGCTGCGCAACCGCCGCACCAGCCAGATTTCGGGCGGCCAGCAGCAGCGCGTGGCACTGGCACGCGCGCTGGCGCCGGCGCCCAAGGTTCTGCTCCTCGATGAGCCGCTCTCGGCTCTCGACTACAAGCTCCGCAAGGACATGCAGATCGAGCTGAAACGCCTTCAGCATGAAACCGGCATCACCTTCATTTTCGTCACCCATGACCAGGAGGAAGCCCTCACCATGTCAGACCGCATCGCGGTCATGAACAAGGGGCGCATCCTGCAGGTTGGCACCCCGCGCGACATCTATGACAGGCCATCGGAGCGGTTCGTGGCCAATTTCATTGGCGAGACCAATTTCCTCGAGGGCAATGTCGTAAGTGTCAGCGCCCGCGAGGCCGCGATACGGCTGGCGGATGGCGCGGAGATTGTGGCCGGCCTGCCGGATGGCGTTGCGCCCGCTGGCCGGGTGAGTGTCGTCGTCCGGCCGGAGCATGCCCAGCTGGTCCGGCCCGGCGGCAGGGCCGATCTCACCGGAACCCTTGAAACCGCGGTCTATTTTGGCACTGACACGCATTACCATGTCCGCCTTGTTGGTGGCGCCTCCTTCATCGTCCGCCGCCAGAATTCCCGCGCCGGGGCTGCCCAGTTCGCCGATGGTGAGGCGGTGGGCATCGTGCTTGAGCCTCATGCCGCGCAAGTGCTGAGGGATTAGGCCATGGCCAGTGCTGCCGAGATCGCCGCAGCCGCCGCCCGCCGCGACATACGCGGGCGCTGGCTTCTGTCGGCGCCGGCCCTGCTGATCATCTTCTTTGCCGCCGTCGGGCCGCTGTTCGTCGTCCTGCTCTACTCGTTCATGGTCAAGGGCGACTATGGCGACGTCAAGTATTGGCAGTTCTCGGCTGAGGGCTGGTTCAACGTGTTCTTCTCGCGTGACATGTTCGACGACACGCTGGGTTTCAACGACGCGCATCTGGCCATTTTCTGGCGTTCGCTGAAGCTGTCCCTGATCACCACCCTGATCACGCTGTGTCTGGGCTTTCCCACGGCCTATTTCATCGCCACGCGGTCCGAGCGCTCGCGTGATGTTTGGCTGTTCCTCATCACCATCCCGTTCTGGACCAATCTGCTGATCCGTACATTCGCGATGCAGGAGGTGATCCGCAACGAAGGCGTCATCAACACAGCGCTGATGTGGGTCGGTGTGATCTCGCAGCCCATCCAGATGATGTATACCGACATGGGCATCCTGTTCGGCATGGCTTACGTGTATTTTCCGCTGATGGTGCTGCCGCTCTATGCCTCGATGGAACGGCTGGATTTCAGGCTGGTCGAGGCGGGCTACGATCTTTATGCGACCAGGGCCCGGGTGCTGTGGCGCATCATCATTCCGCTGGTCAAGCCCGGCATCGTGGCAGGCTCCATCCTCGTGTTCATTCCCTCGCTCGGCGCCTATGTGACGCCACGCGTGCTGGGCGGCGGCAAGAACATGATGCTCGGCAACCTGATCGAGCTGCAGTTTGGTCAGGGGCGCAACTGGCCGCTCGGCTCGGCGATCTCGATCACGCTGATGGCCATCGTCATGCTGGCGCTGCTCGTCTATGTGCGCAACGCCTCGAAGTCCGGGGTGCGCCATGGCTAGCAGCTTTGACGTCAGGCGGCAGTCCGGTTTCACGGCGGTGGCGCTGTTCTGTTTCTTCCTGCTCTACCTGCCGATCGTCACCCTGGTGGTCTTTGCATTCAACGCCGGATCGTCGCTGGCGGTGTGGGAGGGCTTCTCGTTCAAATGGTTTGCCGCGGCCTGGCACAATTCCGCGGTGCAGGAGGCGGCCCTGCGCTCGCTGATCATCGCGCTTGCCGCGGCAACCATTGCCACTGCCGCCGCCACCATGGCGGCCCTTGCCACCACCCGCACCGAACCCTACCGCGGCCTCACCTTCAAATACGCCTTCATCAACCAGCCGCTGATGGTGCCCGAGATCGTCACGGCAGTGGCGCTGCTCATCATCTTCTCGCGCATCAAGGTCTGGACGGGCTACTCGGGGCTTGGCTATCTCATCATCGCGCATACCGCCTTCTGCATTCCCTTCGCCTATCTGCCGATCAGGGCCCGTCTCGAGAACATGGACCTGACGCTGGAGCGTGCCGCGGCCGATCTTTACGCCACGCCGTGGCACACCTTCCGCCGGATCACCCTGCCGCTTCTGTGGCCGGGCATTCTGGCGGGCTACATGCTGGCCTTCGTGATTTCGCTGGATGATGTGGTGATCACGGAATTCGTCAAGTCAGGCGGGCAGGATACGCTGCCCACCTACATGCTGGGCCAGCTCCGGCGCATCATCACGCCGGAAATGAACGCCATATCGACAGCATTCCTGGCGATATCGGTGCTGATCGTCACGTTGTTTTTCTTCATCAGCCGGAAGAAGTCGTGATATGAAATCAATGTCAAAAGGGAGACTGCCATGAAACGAACTCTGACTGCCGCCCTGGCGGGGCTTGCGCTGCTTGCGGGCGCTGCCACAGCCCATGCCGAGGGCGAACTCAACATCTTCAACTGGGGCAACTACACCTCGCCCGAGATGATCAAGAAGTTCGAGGAAAAGTACAAGGTGAAGGTGACCATCACCGACTATGACTCGAATGACGCCGCCCTTGCCAAGGTGCGCGCTGGCGGCCACGGCTTCGACGTGGTCATGCCCTCGGCCAATTTCATGCCGATCTGGATCAGCGAGGGCCTGCTGCTCGAATCGCGCCCCGACCAGATGGAGAACTTCAAGAATGTCGACGAGCGCTGGGTGAACGTCGACTGGGATCCGGGCCGCCACTATTCCGTGCCGTGGCAGTGGGGCCTGACCGGCATCATCGTCGATACCTCGCTCTACAAGGGCGACATCAACACCTCGGCGATCTTCCTCGATCCGCCGGCAGAGCTGGCGGGCAAGATCAACGTGGCGCCGGAAATGAACGATGTGCTCTATGCCACCATCCGCTACATGGGCGGCGAGTGGTGCACCGCCGACAAGGACGTGCTGAAGAAGGTGCGTGACAAGCTGGTCGAGGCGAAGCCGAAGTGGATCGCCATGGACTATGGCGTGATCGAGAAGTTCGCCAGCCGCGACTTCGGCGCATCCTTCTACTGGAACGGTGCGGCCATGCGCGCCCGCGCCCAAAACCCGGATGTGAAGTTCGGCTTTCCGAAGGAGGGCTTCCCCTACTTCATGGACAGCGCGGCCATTCTCAAGGACGCCAAGAATCCCGAGAATGCCAAGCTCTTCCTGAACTTCATCATGGATCCCGAGAATGCCGCGATGATCTCTGACTTCGCGCGCTACGCCAACGGCATCAAGGGCTCGGAGCAGTTCATGCCGGCCGACATGAAGGACGCGCCCGAGCTGATCGTGCCGGCGGATCTCGAGAAGGCGGGTGAATTCCTCAAGCCCTGCCCGCCGGAGGTCACCGACATGTATTCGAAGATCTGGACCGAGGTCCTCAAGTAACAACTGACGACGTCGAGGCCCCGGCGGGAAACGGCCGGGGCCTCTGGCATTTCGGGGAGACGCCGATGTCCTCCTACCGCAACTCCGATTCGCGTCCGCCGATCATGCAGGGCTCGCCGCCCGGCCTCGTGCCGCCGCGTGACCAGTGGGACCGCCCGCCGTGGAACCGCTGGAGCTTTCAGAACATCCGACAGATCCTGCCCACCGCCGAGGTGTGGCGCGGGGCTGGTCCGGTGCGGACCTTGCCGCGCGCTGAACGCGATCTGGACCAGCTTGCCATTCCGCCAGTCGAGGGCGGGGCGGCTACGCTTGCCGGTTTTCTGGATGAAACCTATACGGACGGCTTCCTGGTGCTCAAGCACGGAAGCATTGTCTATGAGCGCTACTTCAATGGCATGACCGAGCGCAGCCTGCATCTTTCCCAGTCGGTTGCCAAGTCGGTGACGGCGGCGGCGCTGGGCGTGCTGGTCGGCCGCGGCCTGCTGGATGTCAATGCACCTGTCACCCGTTATGTGCCCGAGCTGGACAGTACCGCCTATCGCGGCGCGCTCGTCCAGCATGTGCTCGACATGACCTCTGGCGTCCTGTTCGATGAGACCTACACCAACCCCTATTCCGACATGGGCCAGCTTGATGTGTCTTCCGGCTGGAAGCCCGTGCCCGAAGGCAGCGATCCCGGCTTTCGCTGGCCACGCAGCGTATTCGAGCAGATCCTCGGCCTTGGCAGGATCGAGCGCCGCCATGGCGAACGTTTTGCCTACCGTTCGATTGAAACCGAGGTGCTTGCTATCTGCATGGAGCGCGTCATGGGCAGGCGTCTGCCCGAGATCGTTTCCGAATTCCTGTGGGCGCCAATGGGCGCCGAGGAAAGCGCCAGCTTCACCGTCGATCAGCAGGGCCATGCCCTGGCCGATGGTGGGTTCAATGCCTGCCTGCGCGACTATGCGCGGGTCGGGCTGCTCTATCTCGAGGCTGGTGGCGGCATCGTGCCGCCCGGCTGGGTGGAGGCAACCCGCACCGGCAACCACGCCATTTTCGGCGAGCCCTACACCGATACCCTGCCGCAGGGCGCTTACCGGAACCAGTGGTGGATCGAGGATCCCGTGGACCGCGCCCTCTATGCGCGCGGCGTGTTCGGCCAGATGATCTATGTGAACTGGCAGCACCGCATGGTCGCCGTCAAGCTGTCGAGCTGGCCTGATTTCCTCAGCCCGCGCTTCACGCGCCAGACTCAGGCGGCGCTGCACGCCATCGCACGGCACCTTGCATGACGGTATCCTTGCAGGCTGCAATCGAGCGGCATGGCCTTCTGGAGGCCGGTGCGCCATCCGGTTCCGCCGCAGCGCTCGTGCTGCTCGTGCATGGCCGTGGCGCAACCGCCGCCAGCATGCTGCCGCTGGCTGATGCTCTGGCCCTTCCGGGCCTTTGCTATCTCGCTCCGCAAGCTGATGGCAACAGCTGGTATCCGCAAAGCTTCATGGCGCCCACCGCCGCCAATGAGCCTTTCCTCGGCAACGCGCTCACCCGGCTTTCGACGATCATCACAGATCTCCTCGCCAGTGGCGTCACGCCCGCCGGGCTGGGCGTCGTGGGCTTCAGCCAGGGCGCCTGTCTTGCCAGCGAAACAGTACTGCGCAACCCGCGGGCCTATGGCTTCATAGGCATTCTGAGTGGTGGCGCCATCGGCCCTCTGGGAACCCCGCGTGATTATCCGGGTTCCCTCGGCGGTGCTCGGGTGTTTCTTGGTTGTTCCGATCATGATCCGCACATTCCGCTCGCCCGGGTCAGGGAAACCACCGGGACCTTCACCCGAATGGGCGCCAGCGTCACCGAGCGTATCTATCCAGGCTCGTCCCATGGCATCAACGCGGATGAACTGTCGCACCTGCGCGAGGGCCTCCTCGCCATGACTGCAAGGCATCCATAAGCCGGCGGATTGCGTATTCTCTCCCCGAATGTTGCAAGAAAGGTCGTCCGCATGAACTGCCGCATCGTCGGTATCGCCATGCTTGTCCTCGTGGCGTTGTCGCGCCCGGCTGTGTCCGGCGATGTCTATGATTCATCCATCGGCCCGCTGCGGCTTGAAACCGTGGCTCAGGGATTTGACCGTCCTTGGTCGCTCGCCTTCCTGCCGGGTGGGGCGATGCTGGTCACCGAGCGCCGGGGCGATCTGCGCGTGGTCTCGCCCGGCGGTGAGGTTTC
>NZ_JBIIDX010000027.1:0-24934 GCF_044238155.1 Aestuariivirga sp.
GCTGTTCTTGCCATTCGCATCTCCTCAGGGTCGTGTCACATTTTGTCTTGGCGATATTCAGATCAGCGCGGGGATGATGCTCATGTCAACTGCGTTCCTTCCACCAAAACGGCAGGCATGGGTTCAGAGCAATCTGGCCATACCGGCCTTCACACGCCGAAGAGGAATTGAACTCTCAATCGAGGCAACGCCAGGTATCTTGGTGAATTTTCCAACGAGAAACCTCTCGAAATCATCAAGGCCCCGTGTTGAAATTCGCAGGAGATAGTCTCTGTTGCCTGTCATCAGCCAGCATTCGACAACTTCGGGAAAGGTGTTGATTGCCGCTTCGAATTTGGCGAGAGCGCTGTCAACCTGCCTTTCGAGCTTGACAGAGACAAATACAGAAAATCCAAAACCCAGTTGTGCTTCGTCAATGAGTGCGGCGTAACCGCTGATTACGCCGGCCTCCTCCAAAAGGCGCACCCTGCGTGCCACAGCAGAGGCTGAGAGCCCAACTCTTTCGCTGAGATCATTTACCGTCGTGCGCCCGTCTTTCTGGAGCGTTCGAAGGATTGACATGCTGATCTTGTCTATGTCGGTGAAAGTCATCATGATTACCAAAAATATTAGTGATTAACAGCATTTTAGCGTCACTTAATCGAAATAAAAGTGAAAAATGCGAAGTGATCTGATCGAACCTCGGAGTTCCCGCGAGAGGAGTCATGATGATCGATCGTCAGCAACTTGGTCACCTGAAGACCATCGAACGCCGGCTGCTCTGGCTGTCACATTGGATGATCCACCATGCCAATCACATTCGCACCAAGCAGGATGGCATCAAGATTGGCGGGCATCAGGCGTCATCGGCGTCGATGGTGTCGATCATGACAGCCTTGTATTTCTTTACCCTGAGGCAGCAGGACCGCGTTGCCGTGAAGCCGCATGCAGCACCTGTGTTCCACGCACTTCAGTATCTGATGGGGAACCAGACCCGGGAGAACATGGAGAACTTCAGAGGCTTTGGTGGTGCTCAGAGCTATCCGAGCCGGACCAAGGACGTTGTCGAGGTTGACTTCTCAACGGGCTCAGTTGGTCTCGGAGTTGCAATCACGTCGTTTGCTTCTCTTGTCCAGGACTACATCATGGCGAAAAGCTGGGGTGCGGGAGTGACACCAGGCCGGATGGTGGCGCTGGCAGGCGATGCAGAGCTGGATGAGGGCAATGTCTATGAGGCATTGCAGGAAGGCTGGAAGAACGGACTTCGCAATTGCTGGTGGGTCATCGATTATAACCGGCAGTCACTGGATGGCATTGTTCATGAAGGATTGTGGAACAGGATCAAACTCATTTTTGAAGCTTTTGGCTGGGACGTGGTCTCGGTCAAATACGGGCGGTTGCAGCGCGAAGCGTTTTCTGAACCCGGTGGTGGCATCCTGAAGGAATGGATCGACCGATGCCCCAATCAGCTCTACTCCGCCTTGACCTATATGGGCGGCGCAGTCTGGAGGGAGCGCTTGCTCAATGATCTGGGCGATCAGGGACCAGTCTCCGCACTTGTGGGACGGCGCAGCGATGCTGCCCTGGCTGAACTGATGGAAAATCTCGGTGGCAATTGCGTCGAGACAATGGCCGAGGCCTTCTCAAGCATAGAGCACGAGCGGCCGGTCTGCTTTCTCGCCTACACAATCAAGGGCTGGGGGACGCCAATCGCCGGACACAAGGACAATCATGGCGGGTTGATGACGCCAGCCCAGATGGCAACCTGGCAGGTCAGCATGGGTGTTCCTTCAGGGGAGGAATGGGAGAGGTTTGCGGGCGTTGAAGATCCTGGTTCCTTGCAGGATTTTCTCAGCAAGGTCGCTTTCTTCAGATCCGGATCGAGACGCTTTGCAGACAAGCATTTCGATAGCCCTGACATTATCGCCCTATCCGATCGCGAGGTTTCAACCCAGACAGCATTCGGCAAGATCCTTGATGGTCTGGGCAAGGGTGACAGCAGCCTCGCAGGACGGATCATCACCATGTCACCAGACGTGACCGGCACGACAAATCTTGGTCCCTGGGTTAATCGCCGCAAGCTATTTGCGCGCACTCCGAGGGCTGACACGTTCAAGCTCGAAAACATACCTTCGACGGCGAAGTGGGAGTTTACGCCTGAAGGGCAACACATCGAACTTGGTATTGCCGAGATGAATCTTTTTCTACTGCTTGGTGCCGCAGGGCTTGCGCACAGCCTTTTTGGCCGGCGGCTGATTCCAATCGGCACCGTTTATGATCCCTTTGTGGCGCGCGGCCTCGATGCGTTGAATTATGCCTGCTATCAAGAGTCACGCTTCATGATCGTGGGAACTCCGTCGGGTATAACGCTTGCTCCCGAAGGTGGCGCCCACCAGTCCATCGCCACACCGTTGATCGGCATGGCGCAGGATGGCCTTGCAGCTTTTGAGCCGGCCTTTGCTGACGAGCTGTCGGTCATCATTAACTGGGCCTTCGACTATATGCAGCGAACGGGTGAGGCTGGTCCTGATCAACGCTCATGGCTCCGCGATGAAACGGGCGGCTCTGTCTATTTGCGCCTGAGCACCAATCCGATTGCTCAGCCCTTGGCTCGCAACGGAGCAGAGTTCCGGCGCAACGTAATCGATGGTGGATATTGGCTCCGTGAGCCCGGCCCGAATTGTGAGCTGGTGATTGCCTATCAGGGGGTTATCGCACCTGAGGCTATCGGCGCAGCAGGATTGCTGGCGGAAACCAGGCGTGACGTGGGCGTTCTTGCCGTTACATCTGCAGACCGTCTCAATGCAGGTTGGACAGCCGCCCAAAGTGCGCGTGCGCGAGGTCATGAGGGCGGGCTTTCGACGGTGGAGAGACTGCTGGCGGAGCTCCCGCGTGACTGTTGCCTGATCACCGTCCTAGATGGCCACCCGGCCACGCTTGCCTGGCTGGGTGCCGTCTATGGACACCGGACGATCGCGCTGGGTGTCGAGCACTTTGGGCAGACGGGTACGATCGCTGACTTGTATCGGCACTTTGGCATTTCGGCAGAATGCATCGCCTCGAAAGCGGGCCTTCTGACCCCGGGGCGACGTGGTCCCACGCTGGTTCCTTGAGCAGCCATGGCTGGTGTTCCAGGAAAACCTCCACGTCTGTTGAGGGGCAGGCGGCATTCGGAGCAGTCCCGCTGGTATGACAGGTTACATGGTATGACGAACTGATTGACAGTCCTTGGGATGCTTGTTAGCGTTTTGGACGAGTTGGTTTGCTTGAACAAGACAGCTCAATGTTCAGAAAATGGGAGGAAATACATGAAGTTAATTAGAAGCAAGCTGCTACTGGCGGCATTTGTAGCCGCAGCAGCCTCCACCTCGGCGCTGGCGGCTGACAAGGTGGTAATTGGCTACTCTGCGCCGGCTCTGCTTGGCGGCCAGGGTCAGATTCAGGCTGGTCTCCTCAACGGAGCGGCAGCCAAGGGTTGGGAAGTGGTCACGCTCACGTCTGGCGGTGATGCCCAGAAGCAACTCAACGACATCAACGACCTCATCGCCCAGAAAGTGGCGGCAATCGTCGCGGTTCCGGATGACAGTGCAGGCATCTGCCAGGCTGTTGCAGCCGCGAAGGAAGCAAATATCCCCTTCTACACCATCGACCGCGCGCCTTCGGGATGCCAAGTCGACATGGTCGTGCTCTCCGACAACTATCTCGCCGGCAAGCAGGCCGGTGAAGCCATGGCAGCCTTCCTGAAGGCCCGGCACGGCTCGGTCAAGGGCAAGGTGCTCGAGATCACCGGAAATCTCGCCCAGAATGTCGCTCAGTTGCGTGGTAGCGGCTTCAACGATGTCATGAAGCAATACCCCGAAGTCGAGGTCATCTCGAAAGTGGGTGACTGGGATGCTTCCAAGGGTGTGGACATCGTTCGCGACGTCGTCTCTGCGCAGGCCGATCTCGACGGCATCTATATGCACTCCGACTGCGTCTATTCGACTGGTACCGTCCAGACCCTCAAGGAACTTGGCAAGGATGCGGAGTCGGGCAAAGACGGCCACATCTTCCTCGCCAGCGTTGATGCGTGCCTTGCAGCACTTGAACTCATGCGCGAAAACAAGTTCGATCACGCATCAAACCAGCCAATTCCGGATTTCGGCGTCCTCGCTGCCGATTACATCGAGAAAAAGCTGAAGGGTGAAGAGATTGCTCCCGGCGAAGTCAAGCAGGACGGCGCGCTTTGGTCGCCAGCCCGCGTTGAAAAAGCTGACGTTGGTATGCAGCTCTTCTTGTCCACGACGCCTGTCAACTCATCAAACATGAATGACGAGCGCCTGTGGGGCAACATCGAGAAGAAGAACGGCGGCTGAACCGTTTGCAGCACGTTGTTTAATGGCGGGCGCGGCACAAGACTCTGCCGCGCCTTGCCTCTTCGAGACTCCTCATGATCTGACCGGAGAGCGATGATGGACAGCGCAACTGAGACGCCTGTCGTTGAAATGATAGACATCGTCAAGGTTTTCCCTGGCGTCCGCGCGCTGGACAAGGTTTCTTTCGCGGTTACACAAGGGCAGATCCATGCCCTGCTGGGAAAGAACGGGGCGGGCAAGTCCACCCTGATGCATGTCCTGACCGGTCTTTATCAGCCAGATTCTGGGCTCATTCGCATCCGGGGTGCGAGCCACGAAAATCTGAATACGGCGCGCGCCAAGCAAGCTGGCATAGCCCTCGTATCGCAACACGCGAAATATGTTCCAGGACTTAGCATCGCAGAAAACGTCTACTGTGGCATGTTGCCGTTAAAAGTGGGCGGCTTCGTCAATTGGCGGAAGATGAACAGCGATGCCCATGAGAAACTTGCCCGCTTCGGCCTAGACCTCGACGTTACACGCCTGATGGAGGATACTACAGTCGCCGAACGGCAAATGATCGAAATTGCCCGCGCACTTTTTGCAGACGCAAGCGTCATCATCCTCGATGAGCCTACTGCGCCTCTTCCAAAGCATGATGTAACAAAGCTATTTGAGTTCGTTCGTCGTCAGCGCGAACGAGGCGCCTCCTTCATCTACATTTCCCATTACCTTGAAGAGGTCTTCGAAGTTGCCGATCATGTGACGGTAATGCGCAATGGTACGGTCACTGGCGCGTCAGCCGTGAAAGACATCACCCAGCCAGAACTGATCCGGCTTATCAGTGGCGCCAATGTTGAGCGCTATCGAAGGTCGATCGGCAAGGTTGCGGAACCGGTTCTGGAAATCAGCCAGCTGTCGAGGGCTGGCGCCTATTCCAATATCGGGATCACCCTTCATGCAGGTGAGGTCGTAGGCTTTACCGGACTGGAAGGAAGCGGCCCGGGGGAGCTTGCCCGTGGTCTTTTTGGCCTCGAGCCACTCGGGACTGGCCAGGTCAATCTCAGAGGCAAGCCCTATGATGCGGCAACACCCATTCAGGCTCTTGCACAGGGGCTCGCGTATCTTCCTCGTGACCGCCATGGCCTTGGAATTATCGGAATAGGCAGTGTCCGTGACAATATTTCGCTCTCAGTCCTGAAGCGGCTTCAGAAACTGCTTGGTCTCATTGATGGAGGCAAGGAGCGCAAACTCGCATCGGACTACATTGATGCGCTTGGAATAAAGACGCCCTCCATGAATACTGCGGTTGAAAATCTGAGCGGCGGTAACCAGCAAAAAGTTGTGGTCGCCAAGCTGGCGGCAACTGAACCAAAGGTTCTGGTTCTTGATGAACCGACCCAGGGTGTGGATGTTCAGGCGAAAGTCGACTTGTTGCGCATTGTCGATCAACTAAGCCAACGTGGCGTTGCGATAGCGGTTGTTTCCGATGAACTGAATGAACTGATCGACATTTGCGACAGAATTGCCGTTTTTTATAGGGGTAGGATCATCCGTGAATTCCGCAAGGGCAGGGACGAGATGACCACAACGCGATTGCTGGCTGCAATAGAAGGTGAGATGGGGGAAAACGCTGATGCGACTGTCTAGGCATATTCCGGCACTACTGGATCACCTTATCTGGGTAATCCTCATTGCCGTGTTCATATTCTTCATGACTCAGTCACCGGTTTTTCTTTCGCCGACAAATATAACCAATATCTTGTCAGCGGCGGCAATTCTTGGAATTCTCGTGGTTGGACAGACTTTTGTTCTCATTACCGGGAATTTCGATCTTTCAACCGAGTCGACGCTAGGTCTTGCCGGATTGGTCGGCATGTTTCTCATCGTCCCAGCCACGGCGCCTTACTGGGGTGGCGGCCTGATGCTGAACCCCTACTTGTCAATTGTCGTTCTTCTGGGGATGGGAGCAGTAATCGGCTATGTAGTTGGTGCGCTCATCACAATCGGCAAGATGAATAATTTCATTGTCACTCTTGCGATGTTGTTGATTTTGCGCGGACTGATCATGGCTTTCACCAAGGGAACGCCAATCAGTGGCCTCGGGTTCGAACCTGCTGAAACATATTTCTGGCTCGGCCATAAGGCTCTCTTCGAAATCCCCGGGGTCATCAAGATCCCCGTTGCCGTTGTCGCAACCGCGCTTGTTTTCGTCATCGGGCACATCATACTGAATCATCGTCGATTTGGCCGTGAACTTTATGCGATCGGCGGCAACCGGCAGGCCGCCATCGCTTCTGGCATCGATGCAGACGCGCGCATTCGTCAGGTCTATGTCCTCTCTGGTCTTCTTGCTGCCCTTGCTGGCTGGATGCTTGCGGGTCGAGTGGGATCGATTCAGGCCAATCTGGGCGAGGGCTATATCTTCACCGTCATGGCGGCGGCAGTCATCGGAGGCATCAGTCTGCAGGGCGGGCGTGGCACGATGCTTGGTGCTCTGGGAGGAGTCCTTTTGCTGTCGACCATCGATCGCGGTCTCAATCTGATGAACGTCAACGTATTCTGGGTCAAAGTCATTCAGGGCCTGATCATTATGCTTGCAATGTTCATCGATGCTCAGCGTGTACGTTTCCGCACATTTGAAAAAGTCAATCAAGACTCTGCTGAAGGTAAGGCAAAGCCCATTGGGTAGAAAGGCTCAGATTGGTTCAGCTTACGGTTCCCAAAAGCCAGGGGCGATCTGTCAATTCTGCTGAGGGAAATATGCTTTTTACACGCATAAAGAGGCGCAAGGTCCATGAGGATGTTGCCGAGCAGATAGAAAACCAGATTCTTTCAGGCATCTTGCCGGAGGGATCAAGCCTGCCGTCTGAACGCAATCTCATGGAAGCCTTCAACGTTGGCCGTCCTGCCATACGCGAGGCGTTGCTTTTGTTGCAGCGCAGTGGATTTATCAGAATATCAAATGGTGGGCGAACGGTCGTGACCCGGCCAACGGCAGCAAGCCTTCTTGAGCAGTTATCCGGATCTGCGCGATATCTTCTTTCATCAGCCGGTGGAGAATTGGCCTTCCAGGATGCCCGCCGGATATTCGAGTCGGCAATTGCCAGAAATGCCGCTGAGGTGGCTACCACGGAAGACATAGAACGGCTTGGCAACTTCCTCGTGAAGAACCGTGACGCTCTTCCAGACCTCGAGGCCTTTGAACGGTCGGATGTCGCATTTCATCTGGCATTGGCAGAGATCGGCGGAAATCCGGTTTTTTCCGCTCTTCATGCAGCTATCGCCGAATGGCTTGCCCTGCAGCGTCATATCTCGCTGCGGGTTCCAGGTGTTGCAGTAAGCGCCTACCGAAGTCACGAGGAAGTCTATGAAGCTGTTGCATCCAGAAATCCTGAAGCGGCCTGGCGGGCAATGGATAAGCATCTGCGGCAGGTTGCCCAGCAGTTTGAGATGGGCAAGAAAAGACAGGATTGAACATGGCCTTCGTGGTTCTTGTTGAAATGAACGTCAAGTCTGCCGAACTGATGCCGGCATTCCGATCGCTTATTGAGGAAAATGCCAGGCTTTCCGTAAAGAATGAGCCAGGTTGCTGGCGGTTTGACGTGGTTCTTCCGCACGACAATGGAACGCAGATCATTCTCTATGAGCTCTATGAAGATGAGGACGCGTTCTCTGCACATCTAAAGGCAGAGCATTTTCTCGCCTTTCATGCCGCCTCTGAGATGCTTCTGGCCAGCAGGGTCATCCGGAGGGGCACGCTGGTCTGTGAGGCCTCAGCAATTGGAACATCAGCTTAGGAAAATTGTGATGGATCGTTTCACCCTGAAGAAAATGACTGAGACCCGTACGCCAAAGTTTGGTCATTACGTTGGAGAGTTTTGCACCCCGGGAATTGGCCATATTCTGGCATCTGCGCGGTGTGATTTCGTGTTCTTCGATATGGAGCATTCGGGCCTGAGTCTCGAAACCCTCAAGAGTGCAGTCCGCTACTTTGAGGCTGGTGGGGTGGCGGTCATCGTCCGATCACCGTCGAAGGACTATGACATGATCGCAAGAATTGCTGATGCTGGAGCCGAAGGAATCATGGCGCCAATGGTCAAGGATGGCGCAGAAGCCAGCATGGTTGTGCGTCATCTCAAATACCCACCGGTGGGGAAACGTGGCGTGGCGCTTGGGATTGCGCATGATGATTACTATTCGGGTGACTTATCGGTTGCAGAACGGCTGCAGAAGTCGAATGACCGCACTACGTTCTTTGCGCTGATTGAGACCCGTGAGGGTGCCGAGAACGCCGATGAGATTGCTGCAACACCAGGAGTTGACTGCCTCTGGGTTGGCCACTTTGATCTCAGTGCCTCTCTTGGCATTCCTGGCAAGTTCGATCATCCGGATTATGTTGCTGCATTTGGCAAAATCGTTGCAGCGGCAAAGAAACACAATCTGTCGCTTGGGCGCCTTGTATCGACCGCGGCCGAAGGGATAGCCGACGTGAGACGAGGGTTTGATTTCTGTTGTTTTGCAACCGATACGTCGCTCTATCAGCGCGCACTCAAGGCGGGCATTGCGGAACTTCGGAGTGCTTTCGATGGAAAATGAGAATTTTCGTGTCGTCCTGTCAGGCGATTTTCGGAACAAGGATGGTTCTCTGAAGTATCCTGACTTCGACCTCGCGCCTTTGCGTGGAACTCCGGGACTCACGGTGGATTTTCTTGAAGAGTCGGACCCCATACGTTCCGATCAAGTGGAAAATGTCGATGCACTGATTCTTCTGGGTGTGCGCTTCACCAGGGACAGCATACCCAAGTCTGGGCGCCTTAGCATTGTTGCTCGATTTGGCGTTGGTTACGATTCAGTCGATGTTGAGGCTTGTACTGCCAGGGATATTGCGGTCTGCATTACGCCTGATGGTGTGAGACGGCCGGTGGCTGTTGCAATCCTTACGATGATGCTTGCGCTGACCGGCAAGCTTCCGATCAAGGATCGTCTGACCCGGCTTGGACCGGATGGTTTTGCTCAGGCAAGAAATCACCATATGGGTGTGGGTCTGATGGGGTTAACCCTCGGCTCTTTGGGAGTGGGCAATATCGGGGCGGAGATGTTCCGTCTCGCCAAGCCTCTTGGAATGAGGTTCATTGCTTATGATCCGTTTACAACAGCAGCCACGGCGGAAGAGTTGGGCGTAGCGCTAGTCGACCAGGAAACCCTGTTCAGACAATCGGACATTCTCACCGTCAACTGTCCTCTGACCGCAGAGACCCATCATCTTGTGAATGCACATCACCTGTCGCTGATGAAGTCCACGTCTTTCATCATCAATACCGCGCGCGGCCCGATCATTGACCAGGAAGCGCTGGTTCTGGCCATTAAGCGTGGCAAGATCGCGGGGGCAGGCCTCGACGTCTTTGAGGGAGAACCGCTTGACGCAAGTCATCCCCTGTTCAATCTCGAAAACGTGATCGTTACACCACACGCACTGTGCTGGACGGATCAGTGCTTTGCCGGAATTGGCGCGGCTGATGTAGCTTCAGTTCTCGCCATCCGGAGCGGGAGTCAGCCGCCGGGTCTGCTGAACAAATCAGTTATGACGCAGGCCGGCTTTCTCCGAAAACTAAAGGCTTACGCAGGGCGTGTCATCACGTGATGTGTGATTTGGGCCTGACTGACGTGTGAGTGGCGGCTGCCTCATAAGCAGCTTCGACAAGGGCATAAGTCTTGAGATTGTCCTCACCAGAGGTATCGGCTGGAAGACCAAGCTGCAGGCGATTGAGCATGTGCCGATTGGTATGAAGAACTGCTTCTTGTGACACATGCCATGGACGGCTGGTCCAGGTGAGCAGTGGCCCACCCACATGGTCTTCGAAGGTGAGACCTTGGGTCGTCACTTTCAACTTTTCACCCTTGGACAGAACAAGAGAACCGTCGTCACCTTCAATCTCAAGAAGTGTCTCGGGGAATGGATCGTCTCCCCGCTTTGCGGCATAAGTTGCCTCTACGACGGATACTGCACCAGACGCGTGTCGCATCATGATCGTTGCGGTATCTTCGGCGCGGATCTTGGGGTTGCGCTTTTGTGTTTCGCAAGATAGGCGCTCCACCTCGCCAAGGAAGTAGCGAGCGAGGTCAAGAACATGAATTCCGACATCCTGAATTACAAGCTTGGGCTCTTCAGCCAGATATGGCTGACCACGGTAGACGTCGAAGCCTGTCCTCCAGGACAATCTTGCCCAACGGGGCGTGCCGATCGCACCCTGGTCTAGAACCCGTTTGACGGCTCTCATGGACGTCGAGAAGCGAAAATTCTCGTGGACGGCCAGCCATGCCCTGTGTCTCTGCGCTGTCTCGACGATGGCGATGCAGTCTTCCCAGGTGGGGGCGAAAGGCTTTTGTACAACGGCTGCAATGCCGCGCCTGGCGGCCAATGCCGCCAACTCGCGGTGGGTGTCCATGCGCGTGGCTATGTCAACAAGGTCGATGGGGATTGCCTCAAGCATGGCGTCGAGGCGTGTGAAGTATGGAACGCCAAACTTGTCTCCGGCCGTCTTGGCCTTTTCCTGGTCCATGTCACAGACGGCAGCCAGAAGGGCGCCCTCTGGCTGCAGATCTGACCAGGCATTCAGGTGGTTCTGGGCATAGAAGCCGCACCCGACCATTCCAACTGACACCGTTTGTCGCTTCTGCATGAAGTCAGGCCTCCGCTCGTCGAACGAAGTTTAGGTCCTGCCTGAATGAAGTCAATGCTCGCAGTGGCTGTGCATCGAAAGATTCACTTTCGACAGCGGGACATGTTGGCCCGCTATCGTCCTCCTGAAACGTTTAGTATTGCTCCGGTGATGTAGGAGGCAGACTGGGAAAGCAACCAGATGGCGGCCTCCGCAACCTCCTCAGCGGTTCCGGCCCGCTTCATGGGCAGGTTGATCGAGAAGTCCCGGGCAAATGACGCACCATGAAACGAGTCATGTATCGGGGTGTCGATGACTCCTGGGCGTATAGCATTCACCCGGACACCTTCGGTTGCAACTTCACGCGCAAGGCCGATCGTGAGAGAGTCGATGCCGCCCTTGCTTGCGGCATAGTGTACCTCGTGAGGAAGGCCTCCCAGCACTGCCGCCATGGATGAGATGTTGACAATGGAGCCACCACGGCCACCGCGGGCCGCTGACATCCGCTTTACTGCTTCACGGCAACAGTAGATAGGGCCTGCAAGATTGACGGCAAGGACCCTTTCTACTGTTGCGACATCAATGTCCGCTATCGATTTTACTGCAATGATCCCACCGGCATTGTTTACAAGCGAATCAAGTGTTCCGAATTCCTCATCTACTTTCTGGAACATTGCCACGATCTCGCTTTCGCTGCCCATGTCTGCAGCTACGGCAATTGCCTTGCCGCCTGCCTTGAAGATGTCATCGCAAACTGACTCTGCCTCGTCCCGGTGTTTGCCGTAGTGTACTGCAACCAACCCGCCTTGGCGGCCGAGTGCACGGGCAATCGCAGCGCCTATTCCACGACTTGCGCCGGTAACCAGGGATATCTTGCTTGAAGTTGCCATCTTGAATTTCTCCGCCTGGGAAAGAATGGAAGTCGAACATGACCATGGCCTGTTGATCCTGTTCATCCTAGCAGCCTCAACAGCCTGGGAACACAGTGACTTGGTGATGCTGTTCAATTGTTGATTTGCCAACCCACCGAAGCTGAATGATTTGAAGCAATTTGATCGGAGTCACCGGCATGAGGCTGATCTTGGGTGCGCTGAGTGGGGATCGTGATTGCGGGGCAGGCAATCAAGTCCGGGAACCATATCATGCGCATCACGCGTCAGACGGGGACTTGCGAGATGAAGATCTTGATCGTGACGGGGGTTGAGTCGGGGATCGGCAGGTTGGCGCAGATAACCATGATGTTGCGAGACATCCTGTTTCATAGCCCTGTTGGGCCGTGAGGGTGTCTCCGATGACCCAGAACGATCGCGAGAGTCAGCGCAGGTTGAGGATACAGACGCATGCCGAAGAGGCCGGGCATGTTGGGCAGACCTGCAGGTATTTTGGCATTGGCCGGACCAGTTTCTACCGCTGGAAGGCCACCCTTGAGAGGCATGGTGAGGCAGGCCTCGTTCAGAAGAAGCTTATCCCGAAGAACCCCAAGAACAATACAGCCTCTTTGGGTGTGAGAGTGCTTATGGCCGGATGCCCGTTCTTATTGCCGAACACACCAGTGTCCTTTCTTGGGATCCTGGACAGTTCAAATTCGCGGTTCATTCCTCGGTCCGTGTGAACTGCCTTGAACAGCAAGGAATGTCTTGCGTTTCCTCTCAGGGACGGTCGAGAAAGGACACGTAAATAAGTGAACAATGTTCCACTTGAAGTCCGTGCTTGGTTCATGTGGATGTCAAAGCCTTAGTTGGATTAAGCACGTCTTGAGTATAGAATGAAAGATCTGCACGCATAAAGGTATTCGATGATGGAGGTGGATGATGACTGAGCGTCTGAGACAAAATTCGATATTCATGCTCGCTCTTGTGGCAATGGTGACGACGGGAAGTGTCCAGCTGTCGGCTGACCAGAGTCATTACGGACACATCAACGGAGCCATTCCACCAGGACAGCCCACATCTGCATACAAGATTGAACTTCTCACCCGAAGCCCGCTGGGAGACGGGCAAGACCTGTTGGTCTTCAGAACAACCCGCCTTCCTGGAACCAGAGCTCCCATACATTTCCATGATCATGGTGGTGTTACCTGCGTCATCGAAGGAGAGACTACAATTCGTGTTGAAGGAAAATCACCTGTCAGACATGTCAAGGATGAATGCTTCGTGATGCCACCCGGTGCGCATATGGCTAATTTCAATAGTGGCCCGGGCTTGATGGTCACCCATGATATCTTCGTGCTGAAGAGTGGAGTGCCCGCTGCCGAAGCCTGGCGCGTGGTTGAACCTGGATTTAACCCGGCTGAATTCGGTCAGGCCCAGTAGCATGGCCGGAGCGCAAATTGTTCCGACGAATGACGAACAGACTGAACCCTGAAGAGATTGACGTCGCTGTCAGCACACAGTCTCGAGCAGGACAGGCGAAATCCCGTAAAGCGACACGGCGCAGGCGCAAATCGCAACGGTGACGCTCACAGCCTTTTTTCAGCAAGGGCATTCCGCCACCATCAATGCCACGCCCCTGACGAGTGGGGCCATGCAAATGCTCAGCATCCAGATTGTGACGCCAACTGCTTGTGGTGGGCTGTTCATGCTGTTCGGGAGGGCCGCTGCCTCAGTAAGCCTGATGCCTGCCGGATCGTTGGTCGCGGTGGAGGAGCGCAGAATGCCTTCCTGGCCAACCCGCCGTCATTCGCGGCGGCAATGGAACGGCGGACCCGCCTATGCAGGACCGCCATACCGGATTTTGCGATACCGCATTGCATTTTTCCAGATTTCCAATAATTCTAGCCTTCCGCACGTCGCGGTCAGAACGGCGCTCAAGCGTCGCGTTTCGGGGGGAAGTTGCAGGATGACAGTTCTCAACTGTGACATGGGCGAGTCGTTCGGCCTTTACAAGATGGGCGATGACGCCGGCCTGATGCCGTTGATCGACGTGGCTAACGTGGCCTGCGGGTTCCATGCGTCAGACTTCAACCACATGCGCGCCACTGTACAACTTGCCAAGCGCCATGGGGTGAAGGTGGGCGCGCACCCCTCGCTTCCCGATCTGCAGGGCTTTGGCCGTCGCGAAATGAAGATAGGGCGCGATGAACTCACCAATTGCATCATCTACCAGGTGGGAGCACTGAAGGGCTTTCTCGAAGCCGAGGGCATGACGCTCAACCACATCAAGCCGCACGGCTCGCTCTATGGCATGGCGGCTCGGATGGAAGAGGTGGCGCATGCGGTGGCAGACGCGGCGGACGTCTTCAGGGTGCCGCTGATGGGAATGATCAACACCTTCCATGAGAAGGTCTACACTGCGCGCGGCCACAAGTTCATCGCCGAATTCTATGCCGATCTCGATTACCGCGACGATGGCTCTCTGATCATCACGCGCGAGCACGAGGCAAAGGACCCGGACCATGCCGCGGCTCTCTGTTTGCGCGCCATACGCGAAGGCAAGGTCAAGGGCACGGGTGGGGCTGATGTTGTGGTGCGCGCTGATGCGATCTGCGTTCACTCAGACACGCCCAATGCCGTGGCAATTGCCAAAGCCGTGCGCGACTTAGTGAAGCCCTACATCGACGCTGCCTGATATACTCAAGCAAACAAGGACAACCAATGGCCCAGCTTCTCTCACCCCTTCCCGGAACCTTCTACCGCAAGCCGGCCCCCGACAAGCCTGCCTACAAGAATGACGGCGACAAGGTCGCAAAAGGCGACGTGGTCGGACTGATCGAGGTCATGAAGTCCTTCACCGAGGTGAAAGCCGATGCCGCGGGCAAGATCACCTTCATCGCTGAGAACGAGGAACCGGTCATGGCTGGACAACCGCTGGCGGAGATCGGCTGAGGATGGCAATTCGTAAGCTCCTCATCGCCAATCGCGGCGAGATTGCGGTGCGCATCATTCGCGCGGCGCGGGAGCTTGGCATCAGAACCGTGCAAGTGCATTCAGCGGCAGACGCCGAGATGCTGGCCGTAAAGATGGCGGACGAGGCCGTGAACATCGGCCCGCCGCATGCCGCCAGATCCTACCTCAGCATAGAGAACATTCTCAAGGCTGCGCAGAGCACGGGCGCAGACGCGGTGCACCCGGGCTATGGCTTTCTCGCGGAGAATGCTGGCTTTGCCGATGCGGTTGAATCAGCAGGCCTTGTCTTTGTGGGCCCAAAGGGTGATGCCATCCGGGTGATGGGCGACAAGGTGGCTGCTCGTGTGGCGGCCGAGGCTGCGGGCGTCCCCGTGGTGCCGGGCTCCAACGGCCGGGTCGATGACCCCGAACAGGCCAAGGCCATTGCGCTCGCCGTGGGCTTCCCTGTCATGATCAAGGCAGCAGCAGGTGGCGGCGGTCGCGGCATCCGCATTGCACATGACATGACGGAGTTCGAAACGCTGATGCCGCAGGCCTCGGCCGAGGCGAAGGCTGCCTTCGGCGATGGCGGGCTCTACATCGAGAAGGTGATCGAGCGGGCTCGCCACATCGAGGTGCAGATATTGGGAGACGGCAAGCGGGCCATCCATTGCTTCGAGCGCGAATGCTCGCTGCAGAGGCGGCGCCAGAAGGTGTGGGAAGAAGCGCCTTCCGCCCTGCTGCCACAGTCCGTGCGCGAAAAGCTCTGCACCTCGGCCGTGGCATTGGCCGAGGCGGTCAGCTACCGTGGCGCCGGAACGCTCGAATATCTTTACGACGATGCGACGCGTCACTTCTACTTCATCGAGATGAACACGCGCATTCAGGTGGAACACCCGGTGACCGAGATGATCACCGGGATCGACCTGGTGCGCGAAATGATCCGTATCGCAGGTGGGGAGCAGCTGTCGATCCGCCAGGAAGACGTGAAGATGCAGGGCCATGCCATCGAGGTCCGCATCAATGCCGAGGATCCTGGAAAGAACTTCATGCCTTCCCCCGGCACGGTCGCCGGGCTGCGCATTCCAGGTGGTCCCGGCACGCGCTTCGACACGATGCTGTATGACGGTTACCAGGTGCCTCCTTTCTACGACTCGCTGCTTGGCAAGCTGATCGTCTGGGACGAGACGCGCGCAGCGGCTATCGCACGCATGGCGCGGGCGCTTGCGGAACTTGAGGTTCACGGGTTGTCGACGACAAAGCCTTTGCACCAGTTGCTGGTGGCAGATGAAAGTGTCGGCAGGGCAGATTTCCACACGCGCTGGCTTGAGCCATGGCTCGAAGCCAATGCACACAGGCTGAAAACATAGCGGAGGGCGGCGCTGATATGAAGACGCGGTATTCCTATGGAGGCGACGAGCATATTTTCGTCGAATGTGACGAGGAGATGTCTCTCGACGCCTTCTTCAGATCACTGTCCACGGCGACGGCGATCAAGAAGGCGAAGATCAAGGGTGTGACCGAGATCTGCCCGGCCAATGCCTCGATGCAGGTAAAATTCGATCCCGACGTGATCAAGCCCTCCGACATGCTGAAGGAAATCAAGGCGATCGTGAAGGCGGCCGCCAAGGCCAAGCCTGTGATCAAGTCGCGCATCATCGAGATCCCGGTGCTCTACAACGACCCTTGGACGCATGAGACGTTGATGCGCTTCCGCGAGCGCCATCAGGACCCGAACTCGACCGACATCGAGTATACGGCACGCATAAACAATCTCGACGGTGTCGATGGGTTCATCAAGGCGCATTCGGGCGCGCCCTGGTTTGTCTCCATGGTGGGCTTCGTCGCCGGTCTTCCTTTCCTCTACCAGATGGTAGATCGGAAGCGGCAGATCCAGTCGCCAAAATATCTCCGTCCACGGACGGATACGCCAAAGCTCACGGTAGGCCATGGCGGCTGCTTCGGCTGCATCTATTCGGTGAGAGGCGCCGGCGGCTACCAGATGTTCGGCATCACGCCGGTGCCGATCTACGACCCCAACCAGAAGATCAAGCACCTGAAAGACTTCATGTGCCTGTTCCGTCCCGGCGATATTGTCAAGTGGAAGCCTATCGACCGCGAGGAATATGATGCCACCGTCAGCGCGGTGGATAAGGGCAAGTTCAATCTTCGCATGAAGGACGTCACCTTCGATCTCGCAGAGTTCAAGAAGGACATGGATGGTTACAATGCCAAGCTGATGGGGGCGCTCAATGGCCGTTAAAGTCATAAAGCCTGGCCTTTCGACCACGGTGCAGGATCTGGGCAGGCCCGGCTACTACCACATCGGCATCCCCCTCTCCGGCGGCATGGACCGGCTGGCGCTTAAGCTGGCCAACCTGCTCGTTGGCAACAAGGAAGGCGCTGCCGTGCTGGAGGCCGTGTTCATGGGCCCCGAACTGCAGTTCACGGAGGATGCAACGGTGGCGGTGACCGGGGCTGAACTGCCGCCTAGCGTCAACGGCCAGCCGCGCGAAACCTGGACCGCCTTCAAGGTCAAGAAGGGGCAGACCCTGTCCTTCGATTTTCTCAAGAAGGGCGCGCGCGCTTATATCGCCATTTCAGGCGGCATCGACGTTCCGGTGGTGCTGGGCTCGCGCTCGACATACACACTCGGGGCGCTTGGCGGCTTCAAGGGCCGCAAGCTGGAAGCCGGCGACAAACTCCCAACCGGCAAGGGCCGTGGCGCCCGCGAGGGCCGCAGCATTCCGGAGAAGCTGCGCAGGGCGCCGGGCTCGCCCGCCGAACTGCGCATGCTCCCCGGGCTCTACTGGCACCGCATCACCGCGGGGGCAGGCAAGCGCTTTTTCGAGGATGTCTGGAAAGTTGCGCCGGAGGCGGACCGCATCGGCTATCGCTTCCGCGGCGGCAAGGCGCTCGAATTCGTGCCGCGTGAGCAGCCCTTCGGGGCTGGCTCCGACCCCTCGAACATCGTCGATGCCTGCTATCCCTACGGTTCCGTACAAGTGCCAGGCGGCACGGAACCGATCGTGCTCCATCGCGACGCAGTATCCGGTGGCGGTTATTTCATGGTGGGAACGGTGATTTCCGCCGATATGGACCTGATCGGGCAGTTGCAGCCCCACACGCCAGCGCGCTTCGTCGAAGTGACCATGGCCGAGGCGCTGAGGGCCCGCAAGGACCAGACAAAGCTTTACGAAAAAATCAAGTCATCGCTTTAAGGGGAAAATGACATGCACGGCAATCTTCTCTCAACCCTCTGGCCACGCGCGCAGGTGCTGCACAAGGCCGTCATCCTCGGTCTCGGCGTGCTACTGCTGACGCTCGCGTCCAAGGTGCAGGTGCCCTTCTGGCCGGTTCCCATGACCCTGCAGGTGCTGGCTGTGCTGATGATCGGCGCAACGGCTGGAGCGCGCCTCGGCGGCGCCACGGTGCTGGCGTGGCTGGCGCTGGGTGCGGTGGGCGTTCCGGTCTTCGCCACCGGCGCAGGTCTGGCCTATATGGCAGGGCCGACGGGAGGCTATCTCGCGGGCTTCCTTGCCGCCTCCTTGTTGGTTGGTTACCTCGCTGACCGGGGTCTTGGCCGCGGCATTGGCTCGGCCGTTCTCATGCTGCTCGCAGGCTTGGCCGCGATTTATGCGCTGGGGCTTGGCTGGCTTGGGTCACTGATCGGCTTCGAGAAGGCAGTCGCCGTTGGTCTCATGCCATTCATCCCTGCTGAGGTGCTCAAGCTGGCGCTCGGCACGGCGGTGCTCACGGCGGCGTGGAAACAGGCGAAACGGTAAGGCACATGAAGCGCAAGGCGGGGCAGAAGCCCAAGGTGGACCCCATCACCCTCTCGGTGGTGCGGGGCGTACTCGAAACGACGCAGCGCGAGATGACCTTGTCGCTGGAAAAGACGGCGCGATCCTCCGTCTTTAATCTGGCGCATGACTATTCGACCGCGCTATTCAACGCGAAACCGGAGATGATCCTGCAGGGTCAGGACATTCCCATCCACCTTGGCTCCCTGATTCCCGCCATGAAGTCCGTCGCCAAGTTCTTCGAAGGCGACATCCATGAGGGCGACCTCATCCTCCACAATGATCCGGCCTTCGGCGGTAGCCATGCCATCGATACCTGCATGTACAAGCCTGTCTTCCACAAGGGCAAGCTGGTCTACTGGACGGTGTGCAAGGGCCATCTGACCGATATCGGCGGTCCTGTGCCCGCAGGTTACAATCCCAACGCCAAGGAAATCTACGCCGAATGTCTGCGCATTCCGCCGGTGAAGATCTGGGATCGCGGCAAGCCCCGCCATGACGTGATCAACATGATCCTCACCAACATGCGGGCGCGGCGCGACCAGGAGGGTGATTTCAACGCGCTCATCGGCGCTTGCCAGGTGGGTGAGCGCAACCTTCTCGCCATGCTGGCGAAGTATGGCGAGAAGACGGTGGATGCCTGTATCAACGAACTCCTCGACATGGCCGACCGGCACATGCGCGCCCTTATCAAGACCGTGCCGGACGGCACCTATGAGGGCGTCGCCATTCTCGAGGATGCCGGCCACGGCTTCGGCGATTTCGAGATCAAAGCAAAGGTGACGATCAAGGGCGACAAGTGCCACATCGCCATCTCGTCCCCGCCGCAGATCCCCTATTTCATCAATTCCTACGAGGGCAATTCACATTCCGGCGTCTATCTGGGCCTGATGATGTTTGCAGCCCTTCCACCGCCCTACAATGAGGGCCTTTACCGATGTGTCTCGGTCGATTTCGGGCCCAAGGGCACGATCTGCAACGCCCAGGAACCAGCTCCCCACATGAACTGCACGACGACGCCAATGGAAACACTGACGGATGCCGTGCGCCTTGCCTTCGAAAAGGCCATGCCGTCCAAGGTTGCGGCCAGCTGGGGTCACGCCAACGGCCTCAACATCGCTGGCTGGGACTCGCGCACCAATGAGGAATTCGTGACCATGGTGCTGGCCACCATCATCTCGGGTGGTGGCGCCACGCCACAGCAGGATGGCTGGCACGCCGTCGGCCCCGAATGCTGCTTCGGCGCGCTGACTTCCGGTGACGTGGAACTGCTGGAGTATTCCTATCCGATCATCATCCATAAATACTCCCTGATGACGGACTCAGGCGGCGCCGGCAAGTTCCGCGGTGGGTCCGGCACGGCCTGGCAGGTCGAACCACTGGACAAGGAGATGCTCTGCATCGGCTTCGGCGAAGGCCGCCGGATCCCTGCAATGGGCGCAGCGGGTGCGAAGTCGAAAGACATCGATTCCAAGGTGGGCCGGGTGATGCTCACCCGCGGCGGCAAGGCGGAGATCAAGCGCACCAACATCATGGAGTCGATCAAGCCGGGCGAGACCGTCACGAACATGAATCCAGGCGGCGGCGGTTATGGCAATCCTTACGAACGGCCAGTCGAGAAAGTGGTCTGGGATGTCAAGAACGGCTTGGTCTCCATCCGGGGCGCGAAGGAAGATTATGGCGTGGTGATCGCTGACGCCGAGACACTCGAAGTCGACACGGCGGCCACCAGACGGCTCCGTTCGGCAGCGTGAGGAGAGGCTGAAGCATGCGTACCAACTTTCGTCTCGGCATCGATGCGGGCGGCACCTTCACCGATTTCGTTGTGGCGAACCGCACGACCGGGGAGGTGAAGCTGTTCAAGGCGCTCTCCACCCCGTCGTCACCCACGAAGGCTATCGAGAATGGACTAAAGCTCATCTCGGAAGATTTCGGTATGAGTGCGGCGGAACTCGTGTCGGATTGCGATCTTTGCATAAATGGCACGACTGTGGGCCTCAATGCGCTGATCACGCATCGTGGCGGCAAGGCTGGTCTGATCTGCACTGCCGGGCACGAGGATTCTATCGAAATCCGCAATGGCCACAAGGAAGACGGCTTTCGATATGACCCGGAATATCCGGCCGCCACCATGCTGGTGCCGCGCTATCTGAGAAGAGGCGTGCGTGAGCGCGTGATCTCCGACGGCTCGGTTCGCACACCGATGCAGGAGTCCGATGTGCGCGCGGCCTGTGAACTCTTCGCCAAGGAAGGCGTCGAGACGGTGGCCATCTCCTTCGTCTGGTCGGTGCTGAACCCCTCGCATGAGCGGCGTGCCGCGGCCATCGTGCGCGAGATGATGCCGGATACGATCCTCACCGTGGGCTCCGAGCTTTATCCGCAGGTGCGGGAGTACACCCGGACCTCGACCGCGGTGGTCAATGCCTATCTCGCCCCTGTGATGCGGCGCTACGTGAAGGCGGTGGACGAGTATTTCCGTTCGCTCGGAGCAAAGCAGCCAGTGCGCTACTTCCAGTCCAATGGCGGCCTCGCCATTGGCCAGGTGATGACTGACCGCTCCGTCTATGCCATCAATTCCGGCCCTGCATCTGCGCCTCAGGCGGGTCTCTTCGTCTGCGCGCCGTTCAAGAAGAAGAACGTGATCACGGTGGACATGGGGGGTACGTCCTTCGACATCACGCTCACCAAGGATGGACAGACCAACCTCAACAAGAACATCGACTTCCTGCGCTATCGGATCGGCGTACCGATGATCCAGGTGGAGACGCTTGGTGCAGGTGGCGGATCGATCGGCTGGATCGATTCGCTGGGGCTGATTCAGGTGGGCCCGCAGTCTGCGGGCTCGGAGCCGGGCCCCGCTTGCTATGGCCAGGGCGGCGTCGAGCCGACGACATCGGACGCCAATCTCGTGCTGGGCTATCTCAACCCCGATGGCCTGTTGGGCGGGAAGCTGCCGCTCGATCTTGAAAAGGCACGAAAGGCGATCAAGACCAGGCTTGCGGATCCGCTTGGCATCTCGATTGAGCGTGCGGCTTACGGCATGTACACCATCGTCAACAACAACATGGTGAACGGCATCCGCCGCGTCTCGGTCGAGCGTGGCTATGATCCGCGCGACTTCGTGCTGGTGGGCGCGGGTGGTGCTACCGCCGCGCACATCACGGCTCTGGCGCGCGAGATGGGGATCGACACCATCATTCTGCCCAAGCTTGCCTCGGGCCTCTGCGCCTTTGGTCAGATAATTTCGGACGTAAAGTACAATTACATGGCCACAGCCCCGGTGCGCCTCGATAACGCGGCCGCCTACCGGCGCATCGACACGCTGTTCAACGATATCGAGACCCAGGGTGTCGCGCATCTGAAGAGAGATGGCTTCAAGACCGGACAGATCGAGGTGAAGCGCAGCCTCGACATGCGCTATGTTGGCCAGGTGCATGAGTGTACGGTGGATATCGGCACTTTCCCGGTCAATGCGAAGACGATCGAGAAGGTGAAGGAGGCCTTCCACCGCCGCCATGAGGAGCTCTACACCTACTCTGAGCGCCACAATGCAGTTGAGGTGGTCAACATCGAATCGACTCTCTACGGGCGCATTGACAAGCCCAAGGCGCCAAAGCTGGCCAAGGGTGCGACTGCTGCGAAGGCGCTGAAGGCTCACCGCAAGGCAGTGTTCGATGCGTCCGGCAAGGCGACACGCACCCCAATCTACGACGGTTCGAAGCTTGGCGTCGGATCGCGCGTTGCAGGCCCTGCCATCATCGAGGAGGTGACGACCACCATCGTCATCGAGCCTGGCTGGACGGCCAGGCTTGACCAGAGTGGCTCCTACGTCATTACTGCGGGGAAGCGCTAGTTCGAGAACCGACCTGATTGAAACGCGCTGCTGCAGCATCCCTCACGAGGATATCCAGTCCTTTTTCGGTCCGCTCCTGCCGGTCCGCATCGCTGCGACTGAACGGCGCTTTTTCGATCAGGCAGGTTCTTGCTCTAAGCAGTTGATGCAGGCCGGCGGGCAGCGCTAGGATCAACATATGTTGCATGAAGACATTCGTGATTCCGTTCGCAAGCTGTGCAGTGATTTTCCCGGCGAATATTGGCGCAAACTCGACAGGGAGATGGCCTATCCCAAGGCTTTCGTCGATGCCCTGACGCAGTCTGGCTTCCTCGCTGCATTGATTCCGATCGAGTACGGGGGGTCCGGCCTGCCGCTATCGGCGGCAGCGGCCATTCTCGAGGAGATCCAGGCCTCGGGCTGCAATGGCGCGAGCTGCCATGCGCAGATGTATGTGATGGGTACCGTGTTGCGGCATGGTTCGGAGGAACAGAAGCGGACCTATCTGCCACGTGTTGCCAGCGGCGAACTGCGGTTGCAGGCCTTTGGCGTAACGGAGCCGACGAGTGGCACAGACACGACCTCGATCCGTACCTTCGCGCGCCGGGACGGCGACCGCTACATCATCAACGGCCAGAAGGTTTGGACGAGCCGTGCGGAGTATTCCGACCTGATGGTGCTGCTCGCACGCACGACGCCGCGTGAGGATGTACAGAAACGAACCGACGGGCTGTCCGTCTTCATCGTTGACATGCGCGAGGCGCGAGGCAAGGGGCTCGCCATCTCTCCCATCCGCACGATGATGAACCATTCCACGACGGCGCTGTTCTTCGACAACATGGAAGTGCCGGCCAGAAATCTCGTCGGCGAGGAAGGCAAGGGCTTCCGTTACATACTCTCCGGGATGAATGCCGAGCGCATCCTGATCGCGGCAGAGTGCGTGGGCGATGCCAAGTGGTTCATTGCCAGGGCCAGTGCCTATGCGAAGGATCGGCATGTCTTCGGCCGGCCCATTGGCCAGAACCAGGGTATCCAGTTCCCCATTGCCAAGGCCTATGCCAACATGCGTGCGGCAGAGTTGATGGTAAATGAAGCGCTGCGGAAGTACGAAGCGTCGGAAGACTGCGGGGCAGAGGCCAACATGGCCAAGATGCTGGCAGCCGATGCCTCCTTCGAGGCGGCCAATGCCGCGATCCAGACACATGGCGGTTACGGATTCGCAGAGGACTTCGACATCGAGCGCAAGTTCCGCGAAACGCGGCTTTACCAGGTAGCGCCGATCTCCACCAATCTGATCCTCTCTTATCTCGCTGAGCATGTGCTTGGCCTGCCGAGGTCCTATTAGCATGGCAGGCGCGCTCGACGGCATGCTCGTCATCGCCATCGAGCAGGCGGTGGCAGCACCCATGTGCACCCTGAGGCTCGCTGATGGCGGCGCCCGAGTGATCAAGATCGAGCGGACGGAGGGGGATACGGCCCGTCACTATGACAAGACCGTGCACGGTGTGTCGGCCTATTTCGCCTGGCTCAACCGTGGCAAGGAAAGCACGGTTCTGGACCTGAAGGATGAAGCCGATCTTGGGCTCGTGAGGCGCATGCTGGCCGGGGCCGACGTCTTCGTACAGAACCTTGCACCCGGAGCGGCAGCGCGCATGGGCCTTGATGCGCAATCGCTGGTGCGGGAGTTTCCCCGCCTCGTTGCAGTCGACATCGCAGGCTACGGCCAGGACACGGCATACCGTGACATGCGCGCCTACGACTTGCTGGTACAGGCAGAGGCCGGGCTGTGCAGTGTGACGGGCTTGCCAGATGCGCCCGCCAAAGTGGGCGTGTCCGCGGCGGACATCGCGACTGGTATGAATGCCCATGCGCTGATCCTCGAGGCCCTGATTGCGCGCGGGCGTTCGGGCGTGGGCCAGGCGATTGAGGTCGCCATGTTCGATTCAATTGCCGACTGGATGAGCGTGCCGCTGCTGCACTGGACCAGTGCGGGCCGCGATACGGCGCGGCATGGCATGTCGCATGCGGCGATCTATCCCTATGCGCCCTTTCGCTGCCGCGATGGTGAGGTGATTGTGGCGATCCAGCAGCCAGCTGAATGGCGGCGCTTCTGCTCAGGCGTGCTGGGGCAGTCGGAGTTGGCGGAGGACAAGCGCTTCGCCACCAATCCGGACCGGTTGACGCATCGTGCTGAACTCGCCGCGATCATTGCGGCGCTGTTTTCGTCAATGACCTGTGCGGATGCAGCTGCGCTGCTCGACGCGCATGCCATTGCCTGGGGCCGCGTATCCGATGTCCAGGGTCTGGCCCGTCACAAGGCGTTGCGCGCAATGGAGGTGCCAGTTGCCGGTGATACGGCGGTGCAGATGCCGCGCCCCCCCGGACGCGCGAGTTTGCAAGCGCGCCGCCCGCCGCAGCTTGGCGAGCATACGGAGGCGATCCGCGCCGAGTTCGCAAAGCGCGGGATTGAGGCCCCGGGCGTGGAGTGATACGGAGGCAT
>NZ_JBIIDX010000164.1:0-7529 GCF_044238155.1 Aestuariivirga sp.
GCGGCGGAAATATCTTTTCGACGCGGGGAGTAGGAAACGCCCTTACCCGGACGACAGCCTATCTGGCCGTGGCGTTTTTCTGTACCTCGATTGCGTTGACTGTCATTGCAACGCAACGCGGCGGGGGGTCGGTTATTGACGCGGTCGATACAGTTCCACCCCCGGCTGAAACCCAAACTCCTCCAGAGGGAGCTGGCGGCGGCTCAGTTCTGCCTAATCTGGCCCCCTCGAAGCCGGCTCAACCGCAGGTGCCCGTCAGCCCCTGACGGTTGCTCGCAGTTTTCCGCAATCATCCCGCTTTGGGACCGCGGCGGGGCTTCGAATCGTGCGTTGAACCAGTTAGGGTGAAAGCCCATGGCGCGTTATATTTTTATTACCGGCGGCGTGGTTTCTTCCCTCGGCAAGGGGTTGGCATCTGCGGCATTGGGAGCACTCCTGCAGGCCCGTGGTTTCACCGTGAGGCTGCGAAAGCTTGATCCCTATCTAAACGTCGATCCCGGGACAATGAGTCCCTATCAGCATGGCGAGGTGTTCGTCACGGATGACGGCGCTGAGACGGACCTTGACCTTGGCCATTACGAACGCTTCACCGGCAGACACGCCAACAAACAGGATAACATAACCACCGGCCGCATCTATCAGGAGATCATAGCCAAGGAGAGGCATGGCGACTTCCTGGGCGGGACGGTTCAGGTCATTCCGCATGTCACGGATGCGATCAAGGACTTCATCCGATCCGGCAACGACGGCTATGATTTCGTGCTGGTCGAAATCGGAGGTACGGTAGGTGACATTGAAGGCCTGCCATTTTTCGAAGCCATCCGCCAATTTGGACAGGAACAGCCGCGGGGTGATTGCCTGTATATCCACCTGACATTGCTGCCGTTCATTCCGACGGCCGGTGAATTGAAAACGAAGCCAACCCAGCACTCGGTTAAGGAACTCCGCTCGATTGGCATCCAGCCTGACATCCTTTTGTGCAGAGCTGACCGTGAAATTCCCGTCAATGAACGGCGAAAGATAGCGCTCTTCTGCAACGTGAGACCATCTGCCGTCATCCAGGCTCTAGACGTGAAATCGATATATGACGTCCCTAGAGCCTATCATGACGAAGGGCTTGACCGAGAAGTTCTGGATCTGTTCGGTTTCAAGGAGGTTCGCGAACCAGATCTCAGCCGATGGCACGATGTGATGCAGCGGATCAACCAGCCGGAAGGTGAGGTGAACATCGCGGTTGTCGGTAAGTACACTGGTCTGCTCGATGCCTACAAATCTCTGCAAGAGGCCCTTGTCCATGGTGGCATCGCAAACAGAGTGCGCGTAAACGTTGAGTGGATCGAGTCAGAAATTTTCGAGAAGGAGGACCCAGCTCCCTATCTGGAAGGCGTTCACGGAATTCTCGTACCAGGAGGCTTTGGTGAGCGGGGATCAGAGGGTAAGATCCGCGCGGCTACTTTCGCGCGCACCCGTAACGTTCCGTATTTTGGCATCTGCTTTGGCATGCAGATGGCATGTATCGAGGCAGCCAGGTCGTTGTGTGCCATAAGTTCAGCAAGCTCGACTGAATTCGGAGAGACCCCAGAGCCTGTTGTAGGCACAATGACTGAGTGGATGAAGGGAAACGAACTTGAAATACGCAAGTCCGGGGGCGATCTTGGCGGCACCATGCGGCTTGGCGCGTATGAGGCCGATCTGAAGGAAGGCAGCAAGGTTGCTGAAATCTACGGTCAAACTCGCATTTGGGAGAGACACCGTCACCGTTACGAAGTGAATACCCGGTATCGTGAGCAGCTTGAGGCCGCTGGTTTGAGGTTTTCTGGGATGTCGCCAGATGGGTTGCTGCCCGAAACCATCGAGTATCCCGATCATCCATGGTTCATCGGCGTTCAGTATCATCCGGAACTGAAGTCGAAGCCCTTTGATCCGCACCCGCTGTTTCGTTCTTTCATAGCAGCTGCTATCGAGCAAAGTCGGCTGGTGTAGGTCATGCGGTCGGCCATCGGGATCATCCTATCAGTCTTTTTTGGTCTGCTCCTCACCTCCCAAGCCTTCGCTGTTGATCCGAACCTGATCGATCGATCTGAGCGAACTCTGGCGTTGTTCCGCGCTGAGATGGATCAGTCGCTGCAGCAGCTCCGCAAGCCAGCACTCACAGACAAGGAACTTGCGAATCTTCGCGCGTCGTTTGAAGACATCAGGTCGAATAGCGCCCAGCTTTCCATCGAGCTTCAGTCACCGATCTCAGACCTCACTCAGCAACTCGACTCTCTCGGACCAGCCCCCACAGCCGGCGCAGCGGAAGATCCCGAAGTTGCAAAAGCGCGTTCCGACCTGACTGATACGCGCAATAAACTGATTGCCCTCAAGTCGCAGTATGACGTGTTGGCTCTTAATGCCGAACAGAATGCAGGACAAGTGTCTGTTCTCCAGCGTGATCAGTTCGTCGAGCGCATATTTGATCGCAACCGTTCCATAGTAAATCCCAGTCTCTGGATCGACATGTGGACTGGAGTTGGTGCGTTCTGGGTTGCGATGTACGCCTTCTTTGCTGTGTGGTGGCAGGATGTTGGTCCGAACGCCAGCCCATGGGGCTTGATCGCCGTCGGCATCGTCATCCTTGCCTTTTTCACCGGGTACCAGGTTCTTTATCAGAAGCTAGGCGCCTGGATGGACCGTTTCACGCGGTCGGGCGAACAGCTGGATGACATTACCCGCTTGTGGATTATTGTCCGATCATTACTGGGGACGCTGGTGTCCCTATTGGTTCTGATAGGACCCATTCATCTTGCGCTTGAGGTGAGCGGTTACGTGACCCCCCGGATGTTAATGGTCTGGATGGGGATACTGCTCACGATGGTATTTGCCTTGTTGTACTACAGGGTCGCACGCGGCATGTCGGCTCCTGGCGAACCAGCCCGGCGGATCATAGATTTGGATGATCAGGCTGCTACTCGCTTTACCATTCTGGCAGGGTTCACAGGCTTTGTCGGGACTTTGAACACGCAGCTCATCCGGGTCGCTGACGGCCTATATCTCGGTGTGAGCTATACAGTTGGGCATTCTGCCATCTCTGCTCTTGTGTTGCTGCTTCTGATTTCGGCGGCGATGCTGACTCTGCAGAAACAAACCGGACTTGCTGATGCCAAGAGCAGAAACCTCTATTTTACCTGGGCGACGCGGCTGGCCCCTCTTGTCTGGCTTATCATCATAATCGGTTTTGGCGCGCTTCTATTGGGCTATCTGTCGCTGGCAAATTATTTGGCGCATCAGATCATACGTACAGCCATGCTGGTGGCTGTAGTCTTCTTGTTCTACTACTTGTTTGACGCTGCAATAGGAGCAAGTTTTGATCCACACAGCAGTTTCGGAACATTTCTGCGCAGGGTAACTGGATTAAGGGAGCGCAGCATAGAGCGTTTGGGGCTCATACTCAGGACGAGCGTTGATGTGTTTCTCATCATTGCGGGAGTACCAGTTCTTCTCTTGCTCTGGACGCTGACTTGGGTTGATTTCAGCGGCTTCATCAACACGCTGAGGATAGGTTTCCAGATCGGCGACGTAACCGTATCGCCAGCAATGTTTCTTGTTGTTCTGGGAACATTGGTCGGTGGTATAATAGCGACAAAGCTCTTCAGTCGTTGGTTGAACAGGCGTATTCTGTCGGATACGCGCATCAACAAGGGTGTTCAGGATTCGATTCTCAAGGGGGCGACTTACGCGGGTTATGTGCTGGCGATCGGGTTTGCATTAACCGCCGCAGGTATCAATTTTTCGAACATCGCCATTGTCGCTGGGGCCCTGGGCGTAGGCATCGGTTTCGGACTGCAGTCAATCGTCAACAACTTCGTGTCGGGACTCATTATATTAGCCGAAAGGCCTGTCCGGGTTGGTGACTGGGTTGCCTTGTCCGCCGGAGAAGGTATCGTCCGGCGCATCAACGTGCGGTCGACAGAGATCGAGTCATTTGATGGCTGTTCGATCATACTGCCCAACTCGCTGTTGGTATCAGAGCCGCTGCAGAATTGGACACATGTCGACAATCGTGGACGTATCCTCGTTGCCGTGACGGTTGATTATGATAATGACGCGGAGCTCATACGGGCCTTGCTGATAGATTGCGCTAAACGGCATCCGAAGATTCTGACCTATCCGGAGCCAAGTGTAACCATGTCGCGATTTGGTGCAAACGGATTAGAGTTTGAGCTTCGCGGTTTCGTGGCCGATATTCTTAATGGTGGTCAGATCGCCAGCGATCTGCGTTTTGAACTGTTCACCTTGTTCCGTGAGAAGGGCGTCTCCATGACGCCTTCTTCGTCCGGAAAATCACCAGCTAAGAGCTGAAGCGATAAAAGGCGTTAAGGCAAGTGTCAGAGCAAAGAAAGAGTGGTCTTGATTATCTGAAAACCGTGATCGCAGAGGGCAGGGGATCTGCCATGGCAGAAACGATGAACATGCGCCTGATCATGGTCGAAGACGGCTCTGCGAAGTTTGAGGCAAATCCAACAGAGCGCCACTATAATCCCCAGATGCGGGTTCACGGCGGCTATGCCGCGACCCTTATTGACTCCGCCATGGGGTGCGCGGTTCAGACAAAGCTACCGGCAGACGCAGGCTATGGAACCATCGAATTGAAGGTGAACTACGTCCGAAAAATAGATGGTAATACTGGACGGCTGGAGTGCATCGCGCATGTGATTCACTCTGGCCGGTCGATGTTCACTGCTGATGCGAAAGTTGTCGGCGGTCAGGGTCAGCTTTACGCTCATGGTTCGGGCACATTCATGGTGTATCCAAAATGAAGACACAGCCAGTCGTTAGCGTTGGTTCGGTGAGGCTCGGCAATATGTTGCCCTTGGTGTTGATTGCCGGACCCTGTCAGATGGAGAGCCGGGAGCACGCCTTCATGATGGCCGGGCGGTTGAAAGAAATCTGCAGTCGTTTGGGCGTCGGACTCATCTACAAATCTAGTTTCGATAAGGCGAACAGAACCAGTCTCAGCGGGAAAAGAGGAATGGGGCTTGAAAAATCGCTTGCCGTTTTTTCCGATCTGCGCGCTGAATTGGGCTTGCCGGTACTGACTGACGTTCACGAGATTGGCCAGTGCGCGGAAGTTGCAGACGTCGTTGACGTTCTGCAAATCCCGGCGTTTCTTTGCCGGCAGACTGATCTGCTCGTGGCGGCAGCCCAAACAGGACGCATAATCAATGTCAAAAAAGGACAGTTTCTAGCACCGTGGGACATGAAGAATGTACTTGCCAAGATTGTGGAGAGTGGCAATCCGAACGTTCTTCTGACGGAGCGTGGCGCGTCTTTCGGATACAACACGCTTGTGTCTGATATGCGTGCGCTACCAATCATGGCGGAGACTGGCGCTCCCGTGGTTTTTGACGCAACCCACTCCGTACAGCAACCAGGAGGGCAGGGCACGTCGTCTGGCGGGGACCGGCGAATGGTGGCAGTGCTTGCGAGGGCGGCGGTAGCTGTTGGGGTTGCGGGAGTATTCATCGAAACTCATGAAGATCCTGATAAGGCTCCATCGGATGGACCAAACATGGTTCCCCTTGCTGAATTGGAGCGGCTTCTTGAAACACTGCTGGCGCTTGATAAAGTAGTAAAAACCCATTGAATTCCGCCTTTTGCTGCGACTCTTGCAAAAGTTTCGGACTGCCCGCATAAGCGCATCGGATATTCGTTCTCAGGAAAGCTGGCCATGACCGCAATAATTGATATTACCGGACGGGAGATTCTAGACAGCCGGGGCAACCCAACGGTTGAGGTTGATGTGGTTCTCGAGGATGGATCGATGGGCCGGGCTGCTGTACCTTCGGGAGCATCAACGGGAGCGCATGAAGCTGTAGAGCTGCGCGATGGAGACAAGGCGCGCTATCTCGGTAAAGGCGTAACGAAAGCTGTTGCCTCGGTCAATGGCGAGATCTTCGACGCGCTGGCAGGGATGGAGGCCGAGGACCAGATCGCGCTCGACCGGACCATGATTGAGCTTGATGGTACGCCAAACAAAGCCCGGCTTGGCGCAAACGCTATTCTTGGAGTTTCTCTGGCATGCGCGAAGGCCGCGGCAGAGTCTTCCGGACTGCCGCTTTATCGTTATGTGGGCGGTGCCGCCGCGCATGTGCTGCCTGTGCCAATGATGAACATCATCAACGGCGGCGCTCATGCCGACAACCCAATCGACTTTCAGGAATTCATGATCATGCCGGTTGGCGCGGAAAGCTTCCGTGAAGGCCTGCGGATGGGTGCTGAAGTTTTTCACACTCTCAAGAGTGCTCTGAAGAAAGCTGGCCACAACACGAATGTCGGCGACGAGGGAGGCTTTGCACCAAACCTGCCGTCCGCGGAGGCAGCATTGGATTTCGTGATGAAGGCAGTGGAGCAGGCTGGGTATAAGCCAGGTCATGATGTCGTCCTAGCTTTGGACTGTGCAGCAACCGAGTTCTTCAAGTCGAATGTCTACGACTATACAGGCGAAGGCAGGAAGCGTTCGGTGTCCGAACAGGCACAATACCTCGCTGATCTGGCAAAGGCCTACCCGATCTTCTCCATCGAAGATGGTATGTCCGAGGATGATTGGGATGGCTGGAAGCAAGTCACTCGTCTGATTGGTAAAACGCATCAGTTGGTTGGTGACGATCTTTTCGTTACAAATACCAGTCGACTGCGCGAGGGTATCGCAATGGACGTAGCAAACGCAATCCTGGTCAAGGTGAACCAAATCGGTTCGCTGACCGAGACGTTGGATGCTGTGGAAACTGCGCATAAAGCCGCCTATTCCGCCGTGATGTCTCACCGATCTGGTGAAACCGAGGATTCAACCATCGCTGACCTGGCGGTGGCGACCAATTGCGGGCAGATCAAGACTGGTTCCCTGGCGCGCTCAGACCGTTTGGCCAAGTATAATCAGCTGTTACGCATCGAGGAAGAACTGGGGAGCCAGGCAGTTTACGCTGGCAGAGGCATTCTCAAGGCTGCGTCACGGTCAAGCTGAACGTTCGCGGGATTGTTTCTGTTGCAGTCGAGGCGACGGCTAGGAGCGGCTCTCGCTTGATGTCTTAACTGCGATTATGCCCGCTGAGATGATGATCGCGGTGCCAAGTAGTGTTGAAACCTTTGGGACCTCGCTGAAGAGGAGGTAACCCCAGAGTGGCACCCACAACATGCCGCTATACTCAAACACCGTTACAACATTGGCATTCGCGAGGCGATAGGCATGGGTTAGGAGCGCCATGCCGCTCGCCGCGATCACGCCGCATAAGCCGAGCAGGAACAGATCACGACTTTCTGGCATGGTCCAGGGTCGAATTAGAAAATCGAGTGTCGGGTTATCGACGGTTTTAAAGCCAGTCAGGTGGAAGGCGAGGGCCATTAAGGCGGCTACGATCATGTACACAGCGTTAACGTAGAAGGCCATGACCGTGGTTGAGTCCCGCGAACCGAATTGCCGTGCGAGGATCATCGATAGAGCGTACGCCGCTGCACTGAAAAGGCTGAGCAGAGCAGCAGGCTTGAACAAA
>NZ_JBIIDX010000165.1:0-7492 GCF_044238155.1 Aestuariivirga sp.
CCAAGGTCGCCATAGGTGATGCGCCCTTCCGGCGAAACGGCTGTTGCCTCGATCATGACCAGACCAAACCCGCCCAAAGCAAAGCGGCCAAGGTGGACGAGGTGCCAGTCATTGGCATAACCGCGCCGTGCCGAATATTGACACATGGGAGCGACAAAGATGCGATTCTTGAGGGTCAGTCCACGGAAGGTTGCCGGTGAAAAGAGTTTGCTCATCAACTCAGTGCATCCTTCAGTCGATAAAACAGCATGGCAGCCGCCAGAAGAGGTACTCGCACGGGGCCGCCGGGGAACGGAAGATGGCGAAGGCTGGCGAGAAGATCAAAGCGCTCTGCCGTGCCGCGGATGGCTTCCGCCATCAACGCACCATATAGTCCCGCCAGCGCCACGCCTTGCCCCGAGTAGCCATGCGCATAGTAGGTTGTTGAACTGAGCTGGCCGCAGTCCGGTATGCGGTTGTTGGTGATGGCGATATAGCCACCCCAGGCATGTTCAATTTTCACATCGCGCAATTGCGGAAATATGCGCTCCATCCTGGGTTTCATGTAGGCACCTAGATTTGGGGGCTCAAGAGTGGTATAACTCGCGCGGCCTCCAAACAGCAGGCGTGTATCTGGTGTCAAACGGAAATAGTCGACAATGAAATTTGTGTCGGCAACGGCCTCGCCGCCACTGATCAAAGCCCTCGCGCGCTCGGACCCAAGAGGTTCCGTTGCTATGATGTAGCTCGTCACCGGCATGATCTTGCCGTAAAGCTTGGGCACCAGTCGGCCAAGATAGGCATTGCAGGCTATGATCAAGAACTTCGCTCTCACGCTTCCCTGTGACGTGCGAACGCAAGGTTGTGTGCCTGTTTCAACCTCAAGCGCCTTCGATTGCTCGTGAAGCGCGGCTCCCGCATTGATGGCTGCGCGCGCGAGGCCTAGACAATAGTTCAGCGGATGGAAATGACCTGCGCCCCCCTCTCGAAGCGCGCCATGATAAACATGTGTGCCAAGCCTGTTCTCTAGTTCTTGCTTGCTCAGTATTTCGGTGTCGGTATAGCCCAATGCGTCCCATTCATCCTTCCAGGCCCTGAGTTCGTCAAAGCGGCTAGCCTTCGGAACGGCGTGCATATAGCCCCATCGGAGATCGCAATCGATTTGATACTGATTTATGCGGTTTGTGAGGAGTTGCTTAGCTTCTTGTGCGAGCTCAAAACACCTGCGGGCATCGTCCTTGCCAATCTGTGCTTCAATCTTGGCCTGGCCAGAAGAAAATCCAGTGCATATCTGACCGCCATTCCGGCCCGACGCCCCAAATCCTATCGTATTTGCTTCGAGTACGACGACTTTGTAACCCGCCTCAGCCAAGGTCAGGGCGGCTGACAACCCCGTATAGCCGGCGCCAATGATACAGACATCTGTTGTCACGTCTCCCGCGAACGGGGGACACATGGGACCAGCCTGGGCTGTGGCCTGATAGTAGCTTCGCGCAATGATGGAATTTCGCATGTTGTGAAGGGTTTAGCCGCACCCCTTTTGCTTGGTCAAGCTTCCGGGTTAGAGTAAAGACCGATCAGGAATGTCTTGGAGTAACATGACCCAGTCCCGTTTTGATGAGTATTTGCAGCAGCACAAGATCAGTGAGGTTGAGTGTCTTGTTGCCGACATGAATGGCACCGCGCGTGGCAAGATCTTGCCGCCAAAGAAATTCCTCTCGGGCAACCGGTCGCGCGGTCTACGCATTCCGGAAGAGGTCTTCACGCTCACCATCAATGGTCGCTACGTCCAGGATACGCGCGCCGTGAGCGACAGTGCGATCGATATCTACATGAAACCCGATGCAGATACCATCCGGGTTGTTCCGTGGTATTCCGAACCCACGGCGCAAGTCATCTGCGATGCATTTCATCTCGATGATTCTCCGGTAGAAATTTCTCCACGGTATGTGTTGAAAAGAGTGATTGAAGCCTATCGGGCGAAGGGCTGGAAGCCGGTCGTGGCGCCTGAACTCGAATTCTACCTGGTCAAGAAAAACATTGATCCGGACTATCCCCTCGATGCCGCTGTTGGACGTTCTGGACGCAAGGAGCCAGGTGGTCAGGCATATGGTATTGACGCAGCCAATGACTTCGACCCGATTGTCGAAGACATCTACGATTTCTGTGAGGCTCAGGAACTAGATGTGGATACGCTGAGCCATGAGAGTGGCCCTGCGCAACTTGAAATCAATTTCAATCACGGAGATCCACTGGAGCTTGCGGACCAGGTATTCCTCTTCAAGCGCACGGTCCGCCAGGCCGCACTGAAGCATGACATGTATGCAACATTCATGGCCAAGCCCCATGAAAACGAACCTGGTTCATCCATGCATATCCACCAGTCTGTCCTGGACCTGAAGACAGGCCGCAATATTTTTGCGGGAAAGGACGGCGCCTATGCGAAGCTGTTCCTCAACCACATCGGAGGTTTGCAGCGCTATCTGGCGGCAGCTTTGTCGTTATGTGCGCCGAATGTGAACTCGTATCGTCGATTGGTGCCCGAGTCCGATGCGCCAACCAATGTTCACTGGGCCATTGACAACCGGACGGTCTCGCTGCGGGTGCCATCTGCTGATGCGAGCAATACCCGTGTCGAAAACCGTGTGCCTGGGGCGGATGCAAATCCCTATCTTGCCTTTGCGGCCTCTCTGGCCTGCGGCTATCTCGGCATGGTGGAGCGAATCAAGCCGTCCGATCCGGTTGAAGGATCAGCCTATCGCTATGCCCACACGCTGCCGATCAGCTTGGATGAGAGCCTAGATAAGCTCAATTACACCAAAGCTTTGAAGCAGGTGCTTGGAGAAAAATTCTGTGAAGCCTACAATGACGTGAAATTCCAGGAGATGCAGAACTATCGCCGCGTGATAAGCTCCTGGGAACGCGAATATCTCCTGCTCAATGTCTGAGCAGGTCAGCGCTGTGTGATCGGGACATATGCGCGAGGCGCTGGTCCGTCGTAGAGTGTGAGCGGGCGGATCAATATGTTGTTCTGCAGTTGCTCCAGGCACTGCACTGTCCAGCCCGGCACACGGCCAACTGCGAAGATCGGCACGAACATGTCAGGTGGAATACCGTTGAGATAGTAGATGACGCCTGAGTAGAAGTCGACATTCACGTTCACTCCGAAACGGGCATAGGGCTTCATGGCCTCGACGACTGCCTGAAGGATGGCAAACCATTTTGGCTCTCCCATCTGCCGCGAAAGTTGTTCGACGCCATCACGCATGTGGCGGGCTCTCGGGTCTTCAGTCCTGTAGACGCGGTGTCCGAAGCCCGTCACGGCCTCACCTGTCTCACGCTTGGCCTTGACGTATGCTGCAGCATTGGACGGCTCACCGATTTCCTGGGCCATTCGCATCACGTCTTCTGCGGCGCCACCATGTGCCGGTCCTGAAAGTGCTGCAATTGCGGCCGTTATCGCTGCATGCAGTGTCGCCTCCGTACCGATGACGACGCGGGCTGTAAAGGATGAGGCATTGCTGCCGTGCTCGGCGTGCAGGATGAAATCGCGGTCCATCAATTGCGCTGCCTCCGGTGATGGCTTGCGACCGGTTATCATCCACAGGAAGTTTGCGGCATGATTTAGAGTGGGGTCTGGCTCAGGTGGCCTTCGGCCATTGCGGAGTGCCTCATGAGCAGCCACGATCATTGGTACCTGTGATGCCAGCCAGATGCCCTTTTCGCGGGTGGCATCTATGGAATTGTCACTTTCATGGGGGATAAAAGCTGAAAGTGCAGACACTGCTGACCGCAAGACGTCCATCGGGTGGGCATGCTTCAGCGTCTCTATGATCGACAGGATTTCTGCTGGCAGGGTCCGGGTGGCCTTGAGCCTGGCGTCAAAGGCCAGCAGCTGGTCTTGTTGCGGCAGCTCACCATGGAGGAGAAGATAGGCGGTTTCTTCGAAACTTGAGGCTACAGCAAGCTCATGGATCGAATAGCCGCGGTAGCGGAGGTCGCCAGCCTTGCCATCAATGAAAGTGGTGCCAGAACGCTCGAAATAGACGCCCTTGAGACCACGGTGGATTTCGATCTTGTCTTCTGCTGACATGCGCATGATCCGGAGATGTCCTATATGGGTGTGATTGACGAAGCCAAGGCCAAAATCAAGGGCAGACGCCTGAAACTGGTGATGCCAGAGGGGGATGACGAACGAATCAGGGCTGCTGCCCAGCGATTTGCAGAGGAAGGCCTCGCTGAGCCTATGGTCTTTGAAGCTGCCAGTATGCCGCCAGTGTCAGAGCGCCACGTAGCCATTGTTCGCGGCCAGCGCGAAAAGATGTCGGACTCGATGGCGGTACGGTTGCTGGCGAAGCCGCTTTACCGGGCGGGTGCTGCAGTTGCCGTTGGAGAAGCTGATGCAATGCTCGCAGGGGCGGCGAACCCGACTGCGCGCGTCATTGAGGCAGCCTTGATGACGGTGGGCCTTGCAAACGGCATTTCCACTCCCTCTAGTTTCTTTCTCATGCAGTGGCCGGATCGGCGGTTGATTTTTGCCGATTGTGCAGTGAACATTCAGCCAAAGGCATCCGAACTGGCCGATATCGCGGTTGCTTCCGCACTCAGCGCGCAGCTACTTCTGGGTGAGGAGCCACGAATTGCACTTCTGTCGTTCTCGACAAAAGGAAGCGGCAATCATCCCGACGCAGCAAAAGTAGCCGAGGCGGTCAGTTTGGCGCAGCATCGGGCGCCACACCTCAAGATAGACGGCGAAATTCAGGGCGACGCAGCCCTGTCAGCTTCAGTTGCCGCTCGCAAGATGACTGAACTTGGCGAGGTTGCTGGCAGAGCTAATGTCTTGGTGTTCCCGGATCTTGACGCCGGCAATATAGCCTACAAGTTGACGCAGTATTTGAGCGGAGCACAGGCAATTGGGCCTGTTTTGCAGGGCTTTTGCCAGCCTGTCTCTGATCTTTCGCGTGGCGCCAGCGTCGACGACATCGTTGCAACCGGTTGCCTGCTGCTGGCGATGAGTCAATCAGCCTAGACCAACTCGCGGACGTGGCGCGCGATAGTCAACTCCTCATTTGCTGGAACAACATGAACATTTTCCTGTTGAACGCCAAGCCACTTGAGGTGCGAGAGAATGCGAGCGCGCACTGGCCCGGCGTTCTCGCCTACTCCACCCGTGAAGATGATCGCATCGGCGCCGCCGAGAGCCGGTACGAGAGAGGCAGCGTGTCGCGCGGCAGAATAGCAGTAGTAGTCGACGGCCTCTATGGCCTCGGTGCGGTCGCTTGCGAGCAGAACGCGCATGTCGGGTGAGATGCCCGAAAGTCCAAGCAAACCGCTTTTCCGATAGAGGAGATCTTCAAGTTGATCGAGGCTCAGATGTTCGTCCCGCATCAGGGCAACGAGAACGCCAGGATCGATGGAGCCTGTGCGTGTTCCCATGACAAGTCCATCGGCAGTTGAAAAGCCCATTGTGGTAGCGACGCTCTTGCCGTCGAAAATTGCACACATTGAAGCGCCGGAACCGAGGTGGGCTGCCAGCAGGCGGCGGGGCAGGGGCTTTCCTGTCAGGCGCGGCATGTCTCTGACCACATGCTCGTAGTTGAGCCCGTGGAAACCATAGCGGCGGTAGCCCTTGTTGAAATACTCCCGCGGGAGCGGGAGCCGCGTGGCAAGTTCCGGTTGAGTGGCGTGAAACGCCGTATCGAAACAGGCAATATTGGGCACCTCCGGCGCAACCCGCCGCATCTCACGCAACACTCCAAGCCCGAAGGGCAGGTGAAGTGGCGCCAGCGCTCGCAAATCCTCCAGCTCATGCTGGATATCATCATTGACTGCAATCGGGGTTACGTATCTCGTTCCGCCATGGACGATACGATGCCCAATACCGTTGAAAAGGGCTGGCTCATATCCGTTGTCGGACAGCCATTCCGCCGCCTCCAACAGGCCCTCGCTGGGGGTGGTCACATGTGGGACCTCCCGGCTTCGTTGTCCTTCCACCTCAAGCCGCGGAGTGGAGCCTATGCCAGCGACCTGCCCCCGGATCAGCAGGTCCAGCTCGCGGTTGAAAACAGCAAACTTGAGTGATGAGGATCCGGCATTCAAAACAAGGATTTTCATGGAAACCTTATAGCTCCGTCGAGCTGGCCACGGAACCAGATTGGTTCTGGAAAACGGGCGATGAATGTAATATTATTACAAGATGACGTTGTCTTTGGACCACCACGACCACGCCCAGTGCACGGCGGATATCCTGTCGCGCGCTGAGCAGACATGCGCCAGCCGTGGTGCCCGGCTGACGGAACAGCGTCGGGAGGTGCTGAGCTGCGTTGCGCAAAGTCACGCCGCGGTGGGAGCTTATGACATCATTGAGCGAATGGCGGATCACGGTCCCCGGCCAGCGCCGATCACCGTCTACCGGGCGCTTGATTTTCTCGAAGCGCATGGCCTTGTCCACAAAGTTGAAAGTCGCAACGCCTTTGTCGCCTGCTCGCGACCGCACCAGGGTATGCCAGCCGCCCTTCTGGTTTGTGAGAATTGTGGCCTCGTTGCTGAACTTGATGAGCCCTCAGCCTTCGCTGCCCTCGAAACAGCTGCGCGGGCACGGGGCTTCCGCGTGCGGCGCAGCGTGATTGAACTGTCCGGGATTTGCGGAACCTGCGGTCGAGGTATGTAATGCTGAAGGTGTCAGACGCATTGCTCAGGGCCCGTGACGTCAGTCTTACGATTGGTGGCCGCAATATTCTTGACCATGTGACGATCGACATCCGCTCAAACGAGATCGTGACGGTGATTGGGCCAAATGGAGCAGGAAAATCTACCTTGGTGCGCTGCCTTCTCGGCCTTCAGCCTGTCACATCAGGCCAGATCATCAGGGCGACGAATCTCCGGGTCGGCTATGTGCCCCAGCGCTTTCCTCAGACGCCGAACGTCCCGCTGGATGTCAGGCGGCTCTTGTCGCTTACGCTCAAGCCTAATGAAACCGAGATTGAGGCCGCCTTGGCCGAGACTGGAATTGCACATCTGAAACACGCATCCGTCAGTAGGTTATCAGGCGGCGAATTGCAGCGTGCGCTGCTCGCCCGTGCTTTGCTGCGCAAACCGCAGCTCTTGGTACTTGATGAGCCGGTGCAGGCCGTTGATTTCATGGGCGAGGCTCGATTGTACGAATTGATATCAGAGATCAGAAAGCGCCACGCCTGTGGCATTCTGATGGTGAGCCATGATCTCCATATGGTAATGGCCGAGAGTGATCATGTGATCTGTCTCAATGGCCATGTATGTTGTGAAGGTGGTCCCTCAAAGGTTCAGCAAGATCCGGAGTTTGCCCGGCTCTTTGGTCCTTCCGCAGCGCGCATGATCGCGGCATACACTCACCACCATGACCATGATCACGAAAGCCATGGCCATGATTGCAACCACGACCATAGTCGCCATTGATCACAATGCCTGACATTCTCGCCGAACCATTTTTCCAACGGGCCCTGCTTGCAGGCCTCGCCATCGCCTCCGTTGCAGG
>NZ_JBIIDX010000166.1:0-7470 GCF_044238155.1 Aestuariivirga sp.
CCGCAAGGCCTATCTCCGGGCCGTGATCTCGGAGATCCGCGTCGATGATGACAGGATCCAGATCATCGGCGACAAGGCCAATCTTGCAGCCGTCGTCGCAGGCCAGCAGACCGCTGCCGGAAAAGTTCGTGGTTTTGTTCGCAAATGGCGGCCCCGACAGGATTCGAACCTGTGACCCTCAGTTTAGGAAACTGATGCTCTATCCAGCTGAGCTACGGGACCAGCGCCTAGCGGTGTTCTAGTCTTCTCGCTGCGTCTTGGGAAGAGCAGGATCAGGTCAGTGAAAAGGCCCGGCGCGGGGCCGGGCCCTTCGATCGATGGCGGATATGTCAGGCGGCTTCTTCGGCCGCCAGATCGTCACCCTCGGCCTTTTCGGCGGCAGGGGTGCGCTTGGCGTTGCGGGCGAGGAACTCCTCCAGTTCCTTCACGGCCTGATCGTCGTCGATCTTCTTGACCGCAGCGATTTCGCGGGCCATGCGGTCCAGTGCCTGTTCGAACAGCTGGCGCTCGGAATAAGACTGCTCCGGCTGGCGCTCCGACCGGAACAGGTCGCGCACCACCTCGGCAACTGCCATGATGTCCCCGGAATTTATCTTCGCATCATATTCCTGGGCACGGCGCGACCACATGGTGCGCTTGATGCGGGCTCGTCCGCGCAGAACCTTGAGTGCAGCCTCGATCTGGGTCTTGTCAGAGAGGCGGCGCATGCCCTTCTGCTCGGCCCGGCTGGTCGGCACCTTGAGGCGCAGCTTCTCCTTCTCGAAATCGACGATGTAGAGCTCCAGCTTGGCGCCGGCGATTTCCTGCTCCTCGATCTGGCTCACTTTGCCCACGCCATGCGCGGGATACACCACCAGCTCGTTGATCTTGAACATCAGCTTGCGAGGCGCCGGGGGCGGTGCGGTCACGGCTGCAACTGCGGCCTTGGGCGCCGAGGCTGGCTGTGGCGCAGCGGCTTTGGCGGTCGCGGCTGCTGCGGGTACTGGCTTTGCAACCGATTTCTTGGCTTCAACCGCAGGCTTAGCCACCGGTTTTGCGGGGGCCTGCTTGCCCTTGGCGGGTTTGATCGCTGTGGCCTTGGCCGCAGTTGCCTTGACCACGGTTGCCTTGACCGCTGCGGCCTTGACGGCCGCAATCTTGGCGACAGGCTTCGCAACCGGTTTGGTCGCGGCCTTCGGCTGCGGCCGGACAGCCAATGGCTTGGCCGGCCTGGCCTTGACTGGTGCGGATTTGGCAGTGGCGGCTTTCGTCTTGACGGCGGCCAGCGGCTTCGACGCCTTTTTCGGAACCGACTTGGTCTTGGCCCGGGCCGCGGGCTTCTTCGCGGCGGGGGTCTTGGTCTTTGCTTTTGTCATATCTGTCCTTCGCCCTGTGCCAAATATTATGGAATATGTCTGTCGGCCGCGGTACGGTCGAACCGCCGCCACCGGCCCTGAGGCCCGCGGTCTGCCGTCTCGCCTGTGTCCGTATCCGAAGCCGGTTCCGAACCCGATGGAAGGGCGCCCTCAGGCCCCGTTCACTGCACTCGGGTGACCGGCCACCGCGCAAGAGACCCGGCCACCCGGCCTGGTTCTCGACAGCCAACTCCGTTTACTAACTCATTGAGGCGTAAATATCACAAGTTTAGGCAATTTTAAAGCCCGGTCTGTCCGTGTACTGTCAAATCCGGGCCCGTGCACGGAGCAATCCACAAAAGAAGGTTAACGGGCCAGCCCAATGCGCATGGTCGGTCCGCGCAAGGCACATGGCCGGTGGCCTCAGTCGCCTGTGCCAGGATTGGGGGAGAAAAATTTCTCCAGCTTGCCGTCGACACCATCGAACTCCTTCGCGTCTGCGGGGGCGTCCTTCTTGCTGGTGATGTTTGGCCACTGGCTGGCGTAATCGGTATTCAGCTTAAGCCACGATTCCAGTCCGGGCTCGGTGTCTGGCTTGATCGCCTCGGCTGGGCATTCGGGCTCACAGACCCCGCAGTCAATGCACTCGTCTGGGTGAATGACGAGCATGTTCTCGCCCTCGTAGAAGCAATCCACCGGGCACACCTCGACGCAGTCCATGTACTTGCACTTTATGCAATTTTCAGTGACGATATAGGTCATGAGCTAACAACCGTTCTTTTTACCGAACGTTCAATAGCAACTTCCGTCCGGGCTTGCACCTGATTTTTGTGCTGGATTGACAGCTTCGTAGAGGAGCCGCGCAGCGGTCGCTGGTCCGCGCCGGTTGGTCAGCGCCTCGATCCTCAGAACCAGAACCTGCCGGGTCAGCACCACGGTAAGAACGTCCCCGATTTTCACGCCATGACCGGGCTTGGTGGTTTTCTGGCCATTGATCCGCACACGGCCCCGTTCCGCCATTGCCGCTGCCGTGTCCCGCGTTTTCGTCAGGCGGGCGCACCATAGCCATTTGTCAAGGCGCTGGCGTGCCGGAGCCTGGTCATGAACCGGCAAGCTTGGCCTTCAGCGCCCCCAGAACGGCAAAGGGCGAATCGGGATCAATGGGCTTCTCCGGCGCTGGCTTGCGCTCCGCGGCCGGGGGCTTGCCGCCCTCGCGGCGCGGCTTGCGGTCGGCCGGGCCATCCTCGTCACGCGTGCGGTTGCCACGGCGCGGACCCTTGCCCTGGCGCGGAGGCCTGCCTGGGTCCCCGGGGGCGGCCTCGGACGGTGGTCCGGAAGTGCCGTCCGATGGCATGGGGGCAGCGCGCCTGTGCCCGGCATGGCGCATCTGGCGTTCCGCACGGGCGCGGAACGGGCCGGTGTCCTTCGGCCACCAGACCTCGATTTCGATCTCGTCGACGACGGGTGCTGCCGCCGCATCGATCGGCGCTGCGGCATCGGTTGAAGCCTCGGACCCGGGAGCGGAGATATCGCCGCCGGTGGGCGGGGCTATCTGTTCGATCTCCGCGGTGGCTGTTGCGGGCGGCGGTGCATCGGCGGCCGCCACTGGGTTATCTGCTATGTCAGGCTGAGACGGTGGCGCTGCTGCCGGCCGTTTGACCTTTCGCTTCTGGGCGCGGTAGTCGAGGCTTCTCAGGATGCCGAGGAAATCATCTCCGGAACATCCGACGAGCGACATCATGTCGGGCACCACGGTAAAGCCACCGCCTTCGACTGACCCCGCTGGTCGCTGCTCCTCTGCGATGCGCGGCCGCCAGAAGACGCGTTCGCGGATCAGGTCAGCGAGCCGCTCGAGCATGTCGATCCGCACCACGCGGCTGCCACAGATGCGATAGCCGCACACACCGTAGAAGCCCCTGGGTGTGGATCGGTCAAAGGCGGCTGATGTCAGGCCCTGTCCGGGCGGTTGAGGAAGTGCTGCGAGATCGAGTTTGCCCTCACGCTGCAGGCCAAGCGCCCAGAGCAGCAGGCGAAGTTCGGTCGGGGCGGGCTTGAGCAGGACCGGCACATAGATGTTGAAGGCGCCAAACCGCGCCCCCAGGGCGCGCAACTTGCCGCGGTCATCCTGGCTCAGCGACTTCACTTCCTCGGCCACCTGGTCTCGGGGCAGAACGCCCAGTGTCTCGACCAGCCGGTAGGCGATGCCGCGCGAAATGCCCTCCAGGCCTTCGCCCTCCTCGAGCTTGACCAGCGGTTCCAGCACAGTTGCAATATGGCGGTCGACGAATTTCTGCAGTCGCTGCTGAACCTCCTCGCGGTCCGATCCGGAGAGCTGCTCGCCCGCAATCACGCTGGCTCGGGGCTTGAGCAGCGTGCTGCCAGGCTCAAGCCGGCCCACCGGGGCGTGGTTCCAGATGATCTGCCCGTCGCGGGTGAGCTTGAGGTCGGTGTCAGCAGAGGCCGCAACGGCCTTGGCCCGGGCCGAGATCTCGGCAGCCACCGCTGAAAGCGCGGCGGTCTTCAGGGCGCGGGCGCCAGCGCCTTCGGCCGCCCCGTCGGGCACAAACAGAAAGCCGTTGATCCGGCCAACATACTCGCCTTCCACGCGGATTGCGCCATCTTCCTCGACAGTCGACATCAATTCTTCCTTCTGGGCCAGCCGCCTCATCAGCACGCTGGTGCGCCGGTCGATAAAACGCTGAGTCAGGCGCTCATGCAAGGCGTCCGACAGCTTGTCCTCTATCTCCCTGGCGCGGGATTGCCAATAGAGAGGCGCCTTGAGCCAGTCCGGCCGGTTTGCCACGAAGGTCCAGGTGCGGATGTGGCTGATGCGGTTGGACAGCGTATCAAGGTCGCCATGGGTGTTCTCGCAGAAGCGCAGCTGCCGGACGAACCAGTCCTCATCGATGAAGCCGCTGCCCGTCTGCAGGAACTGGAAGATGCGCGAGACGATGGCGGCATGTTCCGAGTTTGAGATGTTGCGGTAGTCCGGGATCTGGCAGACCTCCCACAGCCGTTCCACGTCGCGCCGAGACTGGGCGAGGTCGTGCGTGGCGGCATCGCGGGCGAGCGCCTCCAGCGCCAGCAGGTCGGCATTGGGCTGGGCCCGCGTCAGACCCTGAAGATGAGGCGTCAGATTGAGGCTCTGCCGAAGCCTGTCCAGCGATGTGAAGTCAAGCTCGCGGTTGCGCCATTGCAGCATGCGCACCGCCTCGAAGTTATGGCCTTCCAGGCGCTCCACCATCTCTGGCTCGAAGGGGTCCGCCTCGCCGGTGACGCCGAAGGTGCCGTCATTCATGTAGCGGCCGGCGCGTCCTGCCACCTGGCCCAGTTCCGAGGGGTTCAGCTGGCGGTACTGAAAGCCATCGAATTTGCGGGTCGAGGCGAAGGCCACATGATCGACATCCATGTTGAGGCCCATGCCGATCGCGTCGGTCGCCACGATGTAGTCGACATCGCCGGACTGGTAGAGAGCCACCTGCGCGTTACGGGTGCGTGGCGAGAGGGCGCCCAGCACCACTGCCGCCCCGCCGCGCTGGCGGCGGATCAGCTCGGCAGTGGCATAGACCATCTCGGCCGAGAAGGCCACGATGGCAGAGCGCCGCGGCAGACGGGTGATCTTCTTTTGCCCGGCATAGAGCAGTTGAGAGAAGCGGGGCCGCGAAACGAATGTGGTGCCAGGCAGCAACCGCTCCAGAATGGGCCGCATGGTGGCCGCGCCCAGCAGCATGGTTTCATCACGGCCACGCCGGTGCAGCACCCGGTCGGTAAAGATGTGGCCACGCTCGAAGTCGGCGCAGAGTTGCACCTCGTCGATGGCCAGGAAGGGCACATCCACATCGCTGGGCATGGCTTCGACAGTGCAAATCCAGTAGCGCGCCAGGGCGGGGATGATTTTTTCCTCGCCGGTGACCAGCGCCACCGCGGCATCGCCGGCACGCTGGCGCACCCGTTCGTAGATCTCGCGTGCAAGCAGGCGCAGCGGCAGGCCGATCATGCCGCTGCCATGGCCGAGCATGCGCTCCACCGCGAGGTGGGTCTTGCCCGTGTTGGTGGGCCCTAACACGGCTGTGACGGTTCTTGAGGATGGCATGAAGCGCGGGTTCAAAAACTGGTGCATGTCCAGTTGGGGCGCAGGCGCGGCGCGGTCAAGGACATTTGCACCATTCTGAACCGATTGCGCAAGCTTTGGGGCGAAGCCGGAACGAAGCTGGCCCGAATCGGGCCTTGCCGCGGCTTCGGTTTTTGTTCCCCGGGTCTTTGCTGGATTTTGCCCATCAGACCTCACCAATCCGGCAGTTGCCGTCTGCCTCAAGGTCGGCGTTTCCCCCGCTTGCCGTTAAGGTCTGGCAGGGCATGGTTGACGAAGTCTTGCCAGTTCAGGTCTGTCCGGACCCGCTGGCTTAACGAAGTGGACCATCTGCGGAACGGAGCGGGCCCGAATCGCTCAAGCGCCTGTTTTCACCTTTTGTTCACGCAACATATTGTGTGGTCACGCTGTTGTATCCACAACCGCACTCTTGGCGTGGCAGCTGGCGGCGGGTCGGCGGTCTCGGTCAGTTAACGTTTCTGTTCCAGAGCGGAACAGCTATCTGCAGCCGCCAATCATCGATAGTTTTCTCTGAGCGGCTTGACCCGTCCGGCAGGTGCCACTATAGACCGCGCATCCGATCCGGAGGTTATTGCCGTCCGGTTCCCAGTTCTGTTTTTTGGAGATCTGCCAATGGCCCGCCGTTGTGAGTTGACGGGAAAACATGCTCTGGTTGGCAACAAGGTCAGCCACGCGAACAACAAGACCAAGACCCGCTTCATGCCAAACCTGTGCGACGTCAGCCTTATCAGTGACGCCATGGGCCTCACCTACCGCCTGCGCATTTCGGCGATCGCGCTGAAGTCGGTGGAGCACGTGGGCGGCCTGGACAATTTTCTGATGAAGGCGGACAATGCCCAATTGTCTGACAAGGCGCTGCGCCTGAAGCGCGCCGTGGCCAGCAGGCTTGAAGCGGCGAAAACCGCGGCCTGACCAAGGCTCTCGGCAAAGGTCTGAAAGCCGCTCCAAACGGGGCGGCTTTTGCTTTATGCCTGTGCGCATGACCAAGGACAGTGCCAATCGGCCCTCGCCAGCAGCGCCCCCGCGTGATGGTGCGCCGCGCCTGCACGGATCAGTCAGTCTGCGCAATGCAGTGCTGGGGCGCTTCACCGAACTCAGGGCGCGCGTGCAGTTTCATGACTCGACGCTGGGGGACTACTCCTATCTCGAACACGACAGCGAGGCCATCTACGCGGAGATTGGCAAATTCTGCGCCATCGCAGCAGCCTGCCGCATCAATGCGCTGAACCACCCGACGTCGCGCATCAGCCAGCACAAGATCACCTACCGGCCGAATGAGTATTTTGCCTCGGCCCGGCTCGACAAGGCCTTCCGCGAGCAGCGCATCGCCGCAAAGGTAAGCATCGGGCATGATGTCTGGATTGGACATGGCGTCATCATCCTGCCCGGCGTCAGTATAGGGCATGGGGCAGTGCTGGCGGCTGGCGCCGTTGTCACCGAGGATGTTCCATCCTACGCCATCGTTGCCGGTGTGCCTGCCCGTTTCCTGAAGTGGCGCTTTTCCCCCGATGTCGGCGCGCGCATTATCAGGCTTGGCTGGTGGGATTGGGAGCATGAGCAGCTGGGCCAGGCAGTGGACGACATGCGCCGCCTGTCCGTTGAGGATTTCCTCGCGAAATACGAAGCCGGTCAGGGCTTGTAGTCGAACTGCAGAAGAATAGTGCTCTGCACCGCGGCGTTGAAGTTGTCGTCCGAGATCAGCGTTATGCGGGCCGTTCCATGTCGTTGGCAGGCGGCGATGCCTTCCATGTTGTCGATCACATAGAGCGGCGCCGTCGCCTCGAGCAGCAGTTCTGGCTTGATGATCGTGCCATGCGTGATGGCCGACGCGGAAAAGCGGCGCACCGCCATGCCGGGTAGCGAGGTGGGCTCAAAGCGGCGCTCAAGGGTGAGAATGCTGCCGTTGTCCAGCACCGCGAGATCGGTCACCCGATAGTCGCCGTAGCGCGCGATCGAAAAAGGCGTCGTCTGGCTGCTCTGCCATGCCCAGGCGCGGGTGTTTCCGCCGCTATCAAACTGGCTCTC
>NZ_JBIIDX010000167.1:0-7445 GCF_044238155.1 Aestuariivirga sp.
TTCTTGCTGACCACTGCTGCAGTCAGTGGCCCGATCTCAAGTCCACGAGAGTTAGCGATGTCAAGATCCGCAAGCAGAGCTGAACGTCGATCGGTCGTCATGACTGGGTGGAAGGGAGTGGGAAGGTGAAGAAGATTCCTGCAGGTCTATGGCTTGGTCGCAATCAATTCAAACCCAGCCGCGATCGGCCGTTGGCTTGCTTGGGAAAGACGACTGAACTCTTTCCAAAGATCAATCTCCGCAATCTTACCGTGTCTCCAGCCATCAATGAGTGTTTGGAGATTGGATGAACGCAATTGATCAGCTGCAGTTGGGGAGACATCAGCACGCAATGCAGATTCGCATTCGGATGCGAGCCAGCTTAGTGCGTAGATGGGATTGAAGTTTTCCGAGATACGGATATCGTCAATGTTGAAGCGCTTAAACCATTGCTTCAATCCTTCGGTTGTTGTGTTGTAGAAGTGCCAGGGATATTCATGTTCGGGCTGCAGGAAAGCGGTTTGCACCACAAGCCATCCGCCTGGCTTGAGCACTCTCAGCAGTTCATCAACAACTTGGTCGGGGTTGTAGTAGTGCTCAAACGCATTCATCGACACAATGCCGTCAAAGCATTCATCGATGAATGGCAGTGCATGTGCGTCCGCGATCACATCGGTATGGCGGAACAGGGCGAATTCAACCTCCACCACGTTCGGAATCTTCTCGGCTGATCCACCGGCTGAAAGATTCAGCACCCTGCCTGGCGTAGTTCGTATCTTCTCCATCACATGTTCTGGCAATGGATGGCTGATATGCTGCCCGTCCTTGATGACGGGGTCTGTCAGCCCTGCAAATAGGTTGGGTGTACCTTTCACCAGCGGCCACTTGATATCATGATCTCCCTCTGCAACGAGACAGTCACCGGTGAGTGTCAACGTGCTTGTGCTTGTCGGGCAGCGCAACACAGGCAGCAAGGCTGACAGTCGACCTTCGTGCCGCGGATCATGGTCTTCAAATCGTAAATCTGGCGTGCTGACGTCATCACTCTTTGATTCGGATTCGTCAACGGTTGGATCGGCAGGTGGGGTGCTGATGTGCAGCCAGGGATGAAGATCCTCCAGGTGCTGAATGAGCTCTTTCTTGTTATATGTCTCGTCAGTTGTTGTCCGGAGCATGGAGTTCCCATGAACCCTATAAAATGCCTGTGGCTTGCCCGGTAGGTGTCGCGCATCCAGACCGGCTTCTACAATCCTGCACCAGAAGTCATAGTCTTCCCAGCCAAAACGGATGTTTCGGTAGCCGCCTACATGCCGCCATGCTGCCTTGGAGACCAACGCCATTGCGTCGATGTAGTTGCCAGAGACAAGTCGCATTGGCGTGTACTCAAGGTCGCCAATCTTGCCGTTTGTCGCCCCGAACTCTTGCAGAGTCGGATAGATAAAAGCCGCTTTGCTCTGCCGAGCTGCATTCAGGCAGCTTTCCAGGCATTGGGAGCCGAGGCGATTATCAGCATCCAGAGCAAAGACATAATCGGTTTCCGCCAAGTGGAAGCCGACATTCCGTGATGGCCCAAGTTTGGAATTGCTGCGGTTGCTGGCAAGGACCACACGGTTGAAGTGCTGGTGGTTGCCCTCAAGCCACTGCTGGGCGACAGCCAAGCTGTCATCAGTTGAGCAATCATTGACAACAACCAAATCAACTGGCGTCAGGCTCTGCTGCTTGACAGAGTCCAGTGCTTCTTCGATGAACTGACTATAGTTGTACAGCGGTATGACGACGGTTACGGTGCCAGGCTCAAGCCTGTCGTGTTGATAGACAATGTCGTGCTCAGGCAGCTCTACGCCTGGTATCTCGTTTTTATTGAGTTCTTCATTCAGGATGGCCTGGAAAACAGTGGGCCTTAGGTTTGGATGGATGAGATAAGCCGCTAGTCGGCTGATCTGCTGCACGCGCCGAACCGGACCGTAGGGAAGAAGGATGTCACCAAGAGCGGCTTTTGATAACCGGGCTCGCAACTCAGGGTTGGAAACCAGCGCTTGAAGATAGTTTTCCCAATCCTGAAGGGAGTTCGCAAGGTATCCAGTTTCAGCGTTGCGAATAATACGACGGAATGGACCCGTTGGAGATGCAATCGAGCAGGTGCCAACAAGCGCCGCCTCGTAATACTTTAGTTCACTCTTCGACTCGGTGAAGATATTGCCCGTTTCAAGGGGGATGATATTGATATCGAAGCGTGCCAGTTCCTTTGGAAGTTCTTCGACCGGCACCAGCAAGCGCCATTCGATCTGGTCTCTGACCGCTTCCAGGGCAGGGAACTCCCTGACGTCCAGGCAGGGCGTCTTGCTTGCGTCATGAAACAGCACCAATCTGCACTGGGGATTTCTCTTCAGGATTCTGGCTACCGCTTCGTAGCAATATTGGAAGTCTTTCTGGTGTGTCAGGGATCCGCTCGCGTAGCCAATCCGAATGACATTGCTTGATTTGGCTTCGTTGCGCTGACGGTAGGCTAAGCGCGATGTTGTGAATGTTTGCTCGTCATAGCCATTCGGAATGACCAAGACAGGCTTGGCAAACAGGCGAATCTGAGTGGCTAATTCATGGGTAGTTGTTGTGCACAAATCTGCCAACAGCATAGTTTGCTGCATCCGCAGAAACAGTTCTCCCGTCTTCGCTTCGTCGAACCCGTTGCTGCGAATGGCATCGATAACCTTCGCATTTGCGAGTTCGGGGCGTATCATTAAATCGTCCACATCGAAGACCACCTTTCCTCCCTTCTCTTTGCATGCGGAGATTGCCATGTCGAGCTCTTCAGACCATGCAACCCGCCACAGGCTCAAGATCGTGCAACCTGCAATGACTGGGAGTTGAGCCCTAATCTCAGTAGGCCCAAGAATTGTCACACTGGCGCCGATCGCTTGGTAGGCTTCGGCAATGCGAATCACCCTGTAGCGGTGCCCAGGAGTGTGTGATTCGCCACTGATGAAGACGACAGATAACCCAGTCTTCTTGTCTCTAGCATGCTCGATACTGCTGTCATGCTGATAGCCTGCTTTACGCAGCAAGCGCTTCAGCCTGTATTTCTGCAAATCTAAGATCTGGCGAGCTTTTGCTTTTCCAGCCCGAAGTTTGCGAACATAGCGAGAGTCTTGTGATGGGCCTGGGTCAGTGATGACCTCGATCACCGGAGTCTCTTGATCATCAGCAAGGGCGACGGTTTCGTCAGCTGTAGGGGCAACATCCTCTGCGCTTGATTCTTGCACTTCTTTATCATGCTGAGCTGTTGCCAGTGCGAGTTCCAGTTCCGCAGCCAGCTGCCGGGATTCGTGTAGCTGAGCTGCTAGCGATGCATTCTCCGTACAGGCCTGCTCCAGGGATAACTGTTTGCCAGCAAGCTCCAAGTACAGTGCACCCATACTGCGCAGTTGCTGGATACTCTGTCTGAATTCCCCATGCCAGGCAGGTTCATCAGCCGCAAAGGTAGCAATACCAAGGCCTGATCCATTGCGCACCTCCAAGCAACGCACGCTCGGATCGTTGCAGAGCTCTCGCCAGAGCTCCCATACTCCGAACTCTCGCTCGCGAACATTAATATCATGGAACAGTATGGTTCCGCCATCTTTGAGCTTCGGCAACCAAGTCTCATAGTCATGCTTGACCGCCTCATAAGTATGCAGGCCATCTATATGAAGCATCTCGACTGAGTTGTCGGCAAAATATGCTGCCGCTTCATCAAAAGTCTGGCGTAGCAGAGAGCTTATCTGGCTATAGTTGCCACGTTGATGTGCGAGGACCTGCTCGTAGACGTTATTTTCATATGTACCGGCATGTTCATCGCCAGCCCAGGTATCGACTGCATAAACAAAGCTTTGTTGCGAGTACTCTTTCGCCGCCTGGCAAAATGCAAAAAAGGAGACTCCATAGTGGGTGCCCAGTTCAACAATGGTCTGGGGTTTCAGATTCGCGACCAGCCAATGGGCAATAGGCACATGTTCCCACCATGCCGAGGGAGCAATGTATGAGGGGTTGAGTTGAGGTAGTGCCTGCATGGTCAGGGGGTTGCATTCGAGTTGAAATTGAGTTCACCAAGCTCGTTGGTAGTGGGAGCTATATTGCCGCGAATGGGTGCGTGTTTGCGAATAGACCTTCCCTTTTCATAGATTATCATGCTGTCGACCACCCGAAGCGAGCGCGTGTGCTTGGCTACTTCGATCAAGAAGGGATCCCAATTCTCTTCTTGCTGGATATAGCTAAAGTGCATGGCATCAATCACTCGTTTGCTGAATTCTATGAAGCTCTTGGAGCAGCCAAGGCCACCTCCGAAGCTTTTCCAGTAGGCAGCGTGCAAGTCTTCGACGATATAAAAGCCATCCAGCGTTACATGCTTAAATAGCATCCGGAATGAAGCCTCGATATCTTCCATTTGGTGGCTACCGTCGTCAATGATGATATCAAATGGTGCGAAATCACTAATGATCTTTCCAAGTGTTTCCGGGTCGGACTGAGAGCCTATCTCAATATGAATCTGTTCTTCTTCTGCAGTTTTGCACTCTGGATTGATGTCCAGGCCCACAATTTGAGCATAGGGCCCGAGGTATCGCTTCCAGAGGTGTAGGCTGCCACCTTTGTCGCAGCCAATTTCAAGAATTGTACACGAACGATTTCGATACTTCCTAAATATTTCCTCGTAGACCGGGAAATAGTGCGTCCATTTGTGGATCGGCAACCCTTGATTGGTGAGAAAGTCTTGCCACATTGCCGGGGACTGAATAATGTGATGAGTTTAGCACAAGTCCACTGAATGACCCTCTAGCTCGCAGCCGATCAGCCCGTGAATTGGGCGGTACATGTTGGCATCTGACTGTATTTCTATCAAGTCATTGATGTAGCAGTTCTGAATGTGTGAGGCTTGGCTGCCGCTTGCCCAGCCAAAGCTGATCATGTAAGAACCTGATTGCATCGCAGGCATTGTGAACTTGAATTGCGCCTTTAGCCATTCACCCTGGGTTGGAGTCGGCCCATGGTTCGGCTTCTCTCGTATGAAGGTGTTTTCACCAAAGATGGTGAGGCCGAGTTTGTTCCTTACGATAAAGCCACAGATTGAGGGCGCATCACTGCTCTTGATGCACTCTGCCAAGACAATAATTTGTAGTCGTTCGCCACCCTTGAGTGTTGTCACCAACTCGTCTGGGCGCTCAGTGTTCGTCAAGGCAACTTCGCGAATCAGGATTGACCCGTCACCGAAGCCGCTTGCCGCGTACTCTATATCCCTGATTGTGTGCTTAAAAGCCAGTCTTGGCGCATGATGTGCTTCGGTGCCAGAGTGAGTCTTCTGGGTTTCCTGGGCTGCAGTGCCGAGTTGATCAGTCACATCGATGGCGGGAGTCTCCCGTTGCTCAGCAACCATCGCCGTGGGCTTGGCCTGAACCTTTAATTCTGTTTCTTGGCTGGAGGCATAGCAATCCTTGCTGTAGAGGTCGAGCACTTTGCGTACGTCGCCCCTGCCTCTTTCTTTCCCGTGTTCCAGCCATAGAACTTGATCGCAGAGGGACGCGATGCTGGTTGGGTCGTGGCTGACATAGAGCAAGACTTTGCTTTCTTTGACAGCCTGGATGAAGCGCATGCATTTCTGGTTGAACGCAGCATCTCCTACCGAGAGTGCCTCGTCAACCACAAGGATCTCTGGATCCGAGTGGGCGAGCACGGCGAAGGCAAGCCTTAGGGCCATGCCACTGGAGTAGGTCTTGACCGGCTGTTCAATGAACGAACCAATATCTGCGAAAGCCAGAATGTCATCTTTCCGTTCGTTGATCTCGGAAATGCTCAAGCCCAACAAGGACCCATTGAGGTAGACGTTTTCAAGCCCTGTAAATTCGGGGTTGAAGCCGCTGCCCAGTTCCAACAGTGCTGCGATCCGCCCGAAGCTTTGGACGCTGCCCTCTGTTGGTGTCAACGTTCCACAAATCATCTGCAGCAATGTGCTTTTACCGCTGCCATTGCGTCCAATGATCCCGAGCGTTTGGCCGCGATGAACCTCAAGCGTGATGTTGCGTAGCGCCCAAAACTCTCGGTATAGCTGTTTGCGTCCCCGATAGAGGGTTTGCAGAAGCCGATCCTTAGGCCGACTGTAGATTCGGTAACACTTGCCTAGATTGTCGATGCTTATGGCAACATCGCTGACGCATGCCTGGCTCATGGATTCGCTCATAGCACGTCTGCAAAGCCTCGCTTCGCTTTGCCGAAGCCCCGAAAGCTTGCTTCGCAAAATATAAGCGTGAGCAGTGTGGCAATTGCTAGATAGCCAAAATCTGGCAGCTGGCCTTCAACCATGACAGTGCGAGTCTGTTCAATGATTCCTGCTAATGGGTTGAGCGCAAGCAGTGGTTGCCAGCGACTTGGTAGTGCAGAAATAGGGAAGAAAATCGGGCTGAGAAACATCAACATGTTCACGGCTACGGCAACGACCTGGCTCAGATCGCGCAAGAAAACCCCCAAGGCACCCAGAAGCCAGCTCATGCCCAGGCAGCCAAGAAGCAGTGGCAGCCAGACCAAGGGCAGCCAAAGTGATTCCCAAGGGATTCTTCTCAGGCCAATCAGTTCGAACAGGCAGAGGATCACAAGGCTTGTCAGGGCATGAAACACTGCGCTGCCCACGGTGACGGCGCCAAGAACTTCCAGCGGGAAAATGACCTTCTTGACGTAGTTCGGGTAGTTGAGGATTGTTCTTGGGGCTGTATTGACGCATTCGGCCATCAAGTTGAAGCAAATCAGCCCTGCGAACAGGTTGATGGCGAATCCAATTGGGCCTGCTTCTTTTAGGCTGCCCCAGCGTGCTTGAAAGACATTGGAGAAGATGAACGTATACACCGCCAGCATGGCGAGCGGATTGAGAAATGACCAGGCAACTCCCAGGAAGGAGCCTCGGTACCGTCCCAGCACCTCCCGCTCAGTCAGTCGCCACCACAGCTCCCGGTGACGCCAGAGCGTGCTGGGAAATTTCAGGATCATGGGCGGCATTTTAGGCCATGCGCCATTCCGCCTCGACCTGACCTGTTGCGCCTCGGGCCAGCGTCACCCCAGTGCATTCACCCAGCCAGGCTCCCCTCCCACCGGCGTCGCGCGCGGTTGGCGCGTTCACACACCGTCCAGCGGAGGGCCGCACTCGCTGGCGTGGCGGGTCTTGGGCAGACTCGGTGTACTCACGGCGCGGTCGCGGTGCGCTCAGGGCCCTCCCATCAGCGGCGGCGCCAGCGGCTGTCTCCTGGTCCTGCCCGCGTTTGCGAGGATTGGGAGCCGTTGTGCGCACCTGGTGGCGGTGTGGGGCGGGCTGATGCTTCGGCTCAGCCTGTGGCACTTGCCAAGCCCCCCCCCCGATGGTGCATGATGGTGGGGTCGGCGGGAAAGCCGACGGAAGCGCCAGTGCTGCTGGTGTTTGCGGATGTAGCTCAGTGGTAGAGCATCTCCTTGCC
>NZ_JBIIDX010000168.1:0-7389 GCF_044238155.1 Aestuariivirga sp.
ACCCGTATAGACGCCAATAGGCTGGTTTTTCGAGTGTTTTCAAGTCTTCCCCACCCGGTCATAACTGGACCATGCGGTCCGGAAGGGTCCGGACACGACAAAAACGGGAGAATGCGCATGCCGGGTATTCGGGGTTTATTCATTCCAGGTCCAACCAACGTGCCGCAGGCGGTGCGGGTCGCCATGGATATCGCCATGGAGGATCAGCGCGCGCCGGACTTGCCGGCCTTCACGCTGCCTCTGTTTGAAGACGTGAAGAAGGTGTTCAAGTCGCGCGCCGGGCAGGTGTTCCTGTTCCCGGCATCGGGCACGGGCGGCTGGGAAGCGGCCATGACCAACACGCTCTCGCCGGGCGACAGGGTTCTGATCTCCCGCTTCGGCCAGTTCTCGTTGCTCTGGGCCGACATGTGCCAGCGCATGGGCCTCGAGGTCGACGTGGTCGACGTGCCGTGGGGCGAGGGCGTGCCGGTTGAGATCTTCGCCGACAAGCTCAAGGCCGACACCGGCCATACCTACAAGGCGGTGCTGGTCACTCACAACGAAACCGCCACCGGCGTCACCAGCGACGTAGCCGCCGTGCGCCGCGCCATGGATCATGCCAATCATCCGGCCATGCTGTTCGTCGATGCCGTGAGCTCGCTGGCCTCCATCGACTTCCGCATGGACGAGTGGGGCGTCGACATCTGCGTGTCCGGTTCGCAGAAGGGCTTCATGATGCCGGCCGGCCTCGCCATCCTGTGCGTGTCGGAGAAGGCGCTGGCGGCGCGCAAGCAGGCGGCGGCCCGGCGCTGCTACTTCGACTTCGAAGACATGATGCGCACCAATAAAGACGGCTTCTTCCCCTACACGCCGCCACTGCACATGCTGCGCGCGCTGCGGGCCGCGACCGACCTCCTGCTCGAAGAAGGGCTCGAGAACGTGTTTGCGCGTCACTACCGGCTCGCCGAGGGTGTTCGCCGCGCCGTCACCGGCTGGGGTCTCAAGCTCTGTGCGCGGGACCCGAAGTGGAACTCGGATACGGTCAGCGCGATCCTGCTGCCAGATGGCTATGACAGCGCGGCGCTCGTGCGTCATGCCTACACCCGCTACAACATGTCGCTCGGCATGGGTCTCAACAAGGTAGCAGGCAAGGTCTTCCGCATCGGTCACCTGGGTGACCTGAACGAGATCATGTGTCTCACCGCACTGGCGGGATCGGAAATGGCGATGCGCGATCTGGGCGTGCCGGTCGAGGCGGGCTCCGGGGTTGCTGCCGCCATTGAATACTACCGCACGACTGGCGCAGCCGCTGCCATGAAGAACGCGGCCTGAGGAGCAACGAACCATGGACATTCACGAGTATCAAGCCAAGGAAATCCTCAGCCGCTTCGGCGTGCCGGTTCCGAAAGGCGCGCTGGCCTACAGCCCCGAACAGGCTGCCTACCGTTCGCGCGAAATTGGCGGCAAGCTCTGGGTCGTGAAGGCCCAGGTGCACACCGGCGGGCGCGGCAAGGCGGGTGGCGTGAAGCTGTGCCGCAGCGAGGACGAGGTGATGGAGGCTGCCGACGACCTTCTGGGCAAGAAGCTTGTGACGCATCAGTCGGGCCCGCAAGGCAAGATCGTCTATCGTCTCTACGTCGAAGGCGGCGTGGCCATTGCCAAGGAGCTGTATCTGGGCTTCGTGCTTGACCGAAAGTCGGAACGCGTGATGGTGGTTGCCTCTTCGGAAGGCGGCATGGAGATCGAGGAGATCGCCGCACAGAAACCGGAGTCGATCGTCAAGGTGAGCGTTGAGCCCGCCGTCGGAATGCAGGCCTTCCAGGCGCGCGAAGTGGCGTTTGCGCTGGGCCTCAAGCCCTCGCAGATCCAGTCTGCCGTCAATGCCATCATGGGCTGCTACCGTGCCTTCGAGGAACTCGATGCCACGATGGTGGAGATCAACCCGCTGATCGTGACAGAAGATGATCATGTCATGGCGCTCGATGCCAAGATGACCTTCGACGACAATGCGCTGTTCCGCCATCCGGCAGTTGCCGAATTGCGTGACAAGAGCCAGGAAGACCCGCGCGAGACGCACGCGAATGATCGTGGCCTGTCCTATGTCGGCCTCACCGGCAAGATTGGCTGCATCGTGAACGGTGCGGGGCTTGCGATGGCCACGATGGACATGATCAAGCTGGCGGGCGGCGAGCCTGCCAACTTCCTCGACATCGGCGGCGGCGCCACTCCTGAGCGGGTCGCTAAGGCCTTCAAGCTCGTGACCATGGACAAGAACGTCGAAGCGATCCTCGTCAACATCTTCGCTGGCATCAACCGCTGCGACTGGGTTGCTGAGGGCGTGGTGCAGGCACTGGAAAAGAGCCCGGTGAACGTGCCGGTGATCGTCCGCCTGGCAGGCACGCATGTCGAGGAGGGCCGCCGCATCCTGGCGCGCTCGGGCCTGCCGATCATCCGCGCCAATACGCTTGCCGAGGCCGCCGAACGCGCGGTCGCGGCCTGGAAGAACAACCCCAACACGATTGGTCTCAAGGTGGTGAACGCATGAGCATTCTTCTTGATCATACAACACCGGTTCTGGTGCAGGGCATCACCGGCAAGATTGGCTCCTTCCACACCAAGGAGATGATGGACTACGGCACCAACATCGTTGGCGGCGTCACGCCTGGCAAGGGTGGCAGCAGCGAGCACGGCGTGCCGGTGTTCGACACAATGAAGGAAGCAGTCGAGAAGACTGGCGCGACGGCATCCATCGTCTTCGTGCCGCCTCCCTTCGCGGCCGACTCGATCATGGAAGCGGCAGATGCCGGCGTGCGCCTTTGCGTGTCCATCACCGATGGCATTCCCGCCCAGGACATGATCCGGGTGAAGCGCTACATGCGCCGCTACAAGGCGGAAAACCGCATGCGTCTCGTCGGCCCCAATTGCGCTGGCGTGATCTCGCCCGGCAAGGCGTTGCTTGGCATCATGCCCGGCAACATCTATCTGCCGGGCCATGTCGGCATCGTCGGCCGTTCGGGTACGCTGGGCTATGAAGCCGCGGCGCAGATGAAGGACCTCGGCATCGGCGTCTCGACCAGTGTGGGCATTGGTGGCGATCCGATCAACGGCTCGTCGTTCCGGGACATTCTGGAACTGTTCGAGGCTGATCCCGAAACCCATGCGGTGGTGATGATCGGTGAAATCGGTGGCCCGCAGGAGGCGGAGGCTGCGGAATTCATCCGTGACCATATGAAGAAGCCGGTGATTGCCTATGTGGCCGGTCTGTCGGCGCCAAAGGGCCGCAAGATGGGCCATGCCGGCGCCATCATCTCGGCCTTCGGCGAGGGTGCCTCTGAAAAGGTCGAACTGCTGCGGGATGTGGGCGTGGCGATCTCGCCAACGCCGGCCGAAATCGGCACCACGGCGCAAAAGGTTCTCAAGGCGGCGTGAGGGCGACATGATCCATCCCCTGGAAGCCCCGCTCCAGCCGGGGCGGCGGCAAGCGGCAGGAGGCGCGGCAACGATCGTGCCCGATCTGCGCAGCTATCGCTACGAGCCCCGGCCGGTACGCCTGTCGCCGATGCAGACGCTCGTCGTCCAGCTCGTCTGCTGCGGACTTGCCGACAAGGAGATCGCCTTTCTGCTGGGCGTCAGCAGCGCCACGGTGAAAGCCCACATGTCGCGGGCGATCCGCGACATGGGGCTCTTCCGCCGTCATCAGCTCGTGCGCTATGTGTTCGAGAATGGACTGTTCGATCCGGAGGCGGCGCAGTCTCAACTGTTGCGCCGCCGCAGTTCCCCACCACCTTCACAAGGATCCTGACATGAGTTTCTTCACCGTCGAACAGGCGCCCGCCCGCCTGAACCGCAGCGAGCTTGCGGTGCCTGGCAGCCAGCCGCAGATGTTCGAGAAGGCAGCAAAATCGGCTGCTGACGTGGTCTTCCTCGATCTCGAGGATGCTGTCGCTCCTGATGACAAGGCGCAGGCACGCAAGAACATCATCCAGGCCATTGGCGACATCGACTGGGGCAACAAGTCACTCTCGGTGCGCATCAACGGTCTCGACACGCACTACATGTACCGCGACGTGGTGGATGTGCTGGAGCAGGCCAGCGACCGCCTCGACCTGATCATGATCCCGAAGGTGGGAACGGCATCGGACGTCTATGCCATCGACATGCTGGTCACCCAGATCGAAACCGCCCGGAACCGTAAGAAGCGTATCGGCTTCGAAATGATCATCGAGACGGCGCTTGGCATGCAGAATGTCTCGGAAATCGCGGCGGCCTCGAAGCGCAATGAATCGCTGCATTTCGGCGTTGCCGATTATGCCGCCTCGACGCGTGCCCGCACCACATCGATCGGTGGCGCCAATGCCGACTATGCGATTCTGACCGAACCACTCGAGGATGGCTCGCGCCAGACGCACTGGGGCGACATGTGGCATTATGCCATTGCCCGCATGGTGGTTGCGGCGCGCGCCAACGGCCTGCGGCCCGTTGACGGCCCGTTCGGCAACTTCTCCGACCCCGATGCCTTCCGCGCCGCTGCGCGCCGTGCGGCGGTGCTGGGCTGTGAGGGCAAGTGGGCAATCCACCCCTCGCAGATCGCGCTTGCCAATGAGGTGATGAGCCCCTCGGAAGCGGAAGTCACCCGCGCCAAGCGTATTCTGGTGGCCATGAAAGAGGCTGAGGCGCAGGGCAAGGGTGCTGTCTCGCTCGACGGCCGACTGATCGACTACGCCTCGATCCGCCAGGCGCAGGTGCTTGTCGACAAGGCGGCACAGATCGCCGCCGCCTGAATCACGTATCCTTCATCAGGCGCAACGCATCGTAGATGGCGGCGTGGGTATTCCGCGCCGCCACCGCATCGCCGATGCGATAGAGCCGGAACCCTGGCGGCCCCCCATTCATTGCTTGCGGCTTTCCGGCAATCAGAGCCTCATAATCCACAGCGCCCAGATTCTCCGACTGCGGCTTAAGTTCGAAGTAAAGATCGGCCAGCGGCTGGGTGCCGTGGTTCACCACGATCTGGTCCACATGGCGCGCCTGGCGTAGGTTGCGCAGATAATCCGAACCCACGACCGCCTTCAACCGGTTGCCATCACGCTCTGCGCCCAGTAGGCGATAGGTCACGGTGAAGGTCACGGCCTTGTCCTGCAGCGCGCGCATGTAGGGCACGAGGTTCATGCCCATCACTTCGGGCGCAAAGCTGCGGTCGGGCGTCATGATCTCGACGGTTGATCCGGACTCGGCCAGGAACTGCGCGGCCTGCATCGCCGTATGGTCGCCCGCATCATCATAGAGCAGCACGTTGCTGCCGGGTTTCACATCACCCGAGAGAATGTCCCAGGCTGAGACCGTCAGGTCATTGCCGCGCTCCAGCACGTCCTTGTCGGGCAGGCCGCCAGTGGCGACCACCACCACATCGGGTTTCTCGGCCAGCACGGTGCTGGCTTCGGCGAGGGTGTTGAAGCGGAACTCGACGTCGCGCGCTGCACATTGCGCCATGCGCCAGTCGATGATGCCGATCATCTCCGAGCGGCGCTTGCTCATCGCCGTGAGGCGCACCTGGCCACCCGGCCGGTCCGCCGCCTCGAACACCGTGACGTGGTGTCCGCGTTCGGCTGCCACGCGTGCAGCCTCGAGACCCGCGGGCCCGGCGCCCACGACAACGACACGCTTGCGCGTGCCGGCGCGGGAGATGTCATGCGGCATGGTCTCTTCCCGCCCGGTCGCGGGATTGTGCAGGCAGAGCGCCATGGCGCCCTGGTAGATGCGATCGAGGCAATAGGTGGCGCCGACACAGGGCCGGATGTCGTGTTCGCGGCCCTCCATGATCTTGCGCACGATGTGCGGGTCTGCCATGTGGGCGCGCGTCATGCCCACCATGTCGAGCTGGCCCGATGAAACGGCATAGCGCGCGGTGGCTACATCCGGGATGCGGGCGGCGTGGAAGGTGGGCATGCCCACCTCCTTGCGGATCATGCCGGCAAAATCGACATTGGGCGCAGACCGCATGCCCTGTACCGGAATGACACCGGTAAGGGCTGCATCGGTATGGATGCGGCCGCGGATGATATTCAGGAAATCGACGAGCCCCGAGGCCTTGAAGCGGCGCGCCAGTTCGAGGCCATCGGCGATGCTGATGCCACCCTCTTCTTCTTCGTCTGCGGTGTAGCGAACGCCGAGCAGAAATTGAGTGCCCACCCGCTTCCGGCACGCCGCCAGCACGTCCATTGCGAACCGCAAGCGGTTGTCGAAGCTGCCGCCATAGGGATGGGCCAGCGTGTTGGTGAGCGGGCTCACGAATTGATCCATGAGGTGGCCATAGCACTCGAACTCAACGCCATCGAGCCCCGCCGCCTGCATGCGCTCTGCGGCATCGGCATAGTCTTCGATGATGCGGGCGATGTCCCAGTCCTCGATGATTTTCGGGAAGGCGCGGTGGGCGGGTTCACGCGCGGCGCTGGCGCCCACCACTGGTAGCCAGTCGCCCTTGTCCCAGCGCGTCCGGCGGCCCAGATGCGTGAGCTGGATCATCACTGCAGCGCCCGCCTCGTGGCAGTCATCGGCGAGCTTCTTCATCCAGCCCACCACCTCGTCCTTGTAGGCGAGGATGTTGTTGAACACCGGGGGACTGTCCTTTGAAACAGCGGCGGAGCCAGCCGTCATGGTGAGGGCTACGCCTGCCTTGGCGCGCTCAAGGTGATAGAGACGGTAGCGGTCCTTGGGCATGCCGTCTTCCGGGTAGGCAGGCTCATGACTCGTCGTCATGATCCGGTTGCGCAGCCTCAGGTGCTTGAGATGGAAGGGCTGGAGAAGGGGGTCTTTGGACATCGGGGTCTCGCCATGGCAACTGCACCGTATGTGCCAATGAATCAGCGCCGAGGTCAAGCAAACCGGACCCAGGCATCACCCGGATTTCCGTTGTTGCTGTTCCAAACCGGGCTATCCCCCGCCGTTCAGCGGATCATATAGACCTTGCGGATGGTCTCATGCACCCGGCAGGTGCCTTTCCAGTCCTGTGGGAAGAACGCCACAGTGCCGGGTACGATCTCGATCACTTCGCCCGACTCGTGTGTGTAGGTGCAGCGGCCGAGCAGGAAATGGCAGAACTCGTCGCGCGTCACGTGGCAGTTCCAGTAGCCCGGCGTACAGATCCAGATGCCGGTTTCGCTCTCGCCGTTGGGGCCCTTGTGCAGCACGATGCCGCTGGTGTGCGAGGCGCCTTCGATCATGGTCGGAATGATGCCCCAGTCCTTGAAGGGGCCGGCGAAGCTTTCCGGGCCTGTGAGGTGCGGAGCGGAGGATTGCAGGGTGAGGCTCATGATCTAACTCAGCATATAAACGTTGCGCATGGTCTGGTGAACGGTGCAGGTGCCGGTCCAGCCGGCTGGAAACAGAACCACAGTGCCCGGGGCGATCTCG
>NZ_JBIIDX010000028.1:0-24366 GCF_044238155.1 Aestuariivirga sp.
GGGCGAACGCGCCGCCGTCGAAGCGCTCGACCTTGCGGCTTTTCCTGTTGCCTGGGAGGAACATCCGCATGTGCTCACCATTGCCGCAGCGCTGGATGGTAGTGCGCCGCAACTGCACGGCAACCGGCCCGGAAATATCCTCGTCAAGGGCCGGGTGTCGCGCGGCGATGTGGAGCAGGGTTTCGCCGCCGCCGCCGTGATGGTGGAAGGGGCCTTTGAAACCTCCTTCGTCGAACACGCCTATATCGAACCTGAAGCAGGCTGGGCGCGGCGGGTTGGTGATCGCATCGAGATCACCGCTTCGACGCAATCGCCCTACATGGACCGCGATGACACGGCGGCCATCATGGGACTGCCGCCGGAGAGCATCCGCATCATTCCGTCTGCCTGCGGCGGCGGCTTCGGCTCCAAGCTCGATCTCTCGGTGCAGCCCTATGTGGCGCTCGCCGCCTGGCTCATCGGGCGGCCAGCCGCCATGGTCTACTCGCGGCCTGAATCGATTCAGTCGACCACCAAGCGCCACCCGGCGATCATGCGCTCGCGCATGGCAGCGACGGCGGAGGGCGATCTGCTGGCCATGGATTTCGAGTCTGACTTCAATACCGGCGCCTACGCCTCCTGGGGTCCAACGGTGGCCAACCGTGTGCCGGTTCATGCGTCCGGTCCTTATGTGGTGCAGAACTATCGCGCCCGAACCCGCGCCGTTCTCACCCATTGCGTGCCAGCGGGTGCCTTCCGCGGTTTCGGCGTGCCGCAGACGGTGATCGCGCAGGAACAGATGCTCGACATGCTGGCGGAAAAGCTGGGCTTCGACGCGCTGGAATTCCGCATCCGCAATGCGCTCACCGATACCACGCCCACCGTCACCGGCCAGGTGATGGGCGATGGCGTTGGCATCCGCGACTGCCTTGAAGCTCTTCGGCCGCAGTGGCAGGCCTTGCGCAAGGCCGCCGAAGCCTTCAATGCCACCTCCAGCAGACTGAGACGCGGGGTCGGCGTTGCCGGCATGTTCTATGGCTGCGGCAATACCTCGCTTCCCAACCCCTCGACCATCCGTTTGGGCGTCAAGCCGGATGGCCGGCTGGCACTGCATCAGGGGGCGGTCGACATCGGCCAGGGCTCCAACACGGTGATCGCGCAGATCGCCGCCGATGCCGTGGGCCTGCCGCTGACGCTGATCGATCTCATATCGCCGGATACCGATCTCACGCCCGATTGCGGCAAGACCTCCGCCTCGCGCCAGACGTTCGTCACCGGCAAGGCGGCCGAGCGTGCGGGACAAGCGCTGCGCCGCCAGCTGCTGCGCCTCGCCAATGCCGGGGAGGGCGCGCGGCTTGAGCTTTCGGGCGGAATGCTTCGTGTTGATGACGGTGGGGTTGTCCGCGCCGTCGATCTCGCCGCATTGCCGCCGGGGCCTCATGATTATGTTCTGTGTGCGGAGGAAACCTTTGATCCGCCCACCGCGCCGCTCGATGCGAATGGCCAGGGCATCCCCTATGCGGTCTATGGCTATGGCGCGCACCTCGCGCATGTCGAGGTCGATACACGCCTCGGCCTGGTGAAGGTGCTGGGCATCGTCGCGGCGCATGATGTGGGCCGCGCCATCAACCCGGTTCTGGTCGAAGGCCAGATCGAGGGCGGTGTTGCCCAGGGAATCGGTATGGCGCTGATGGAGGAGTTCACGCCGGGCCGCGGCGAGAACCTGCATGACTATCTGATCCCCACCATCGGCGATGTGCCGCCGATCCAGTCCATTCTGGTGGAGCGCGCGTCATCGGTGGGGCCGTTCGGGGCCAAGGGCATCGGCGAGCAGGCGCTCATTCCCACCGCGCCCGCCATCCTCAACGCCATCCATCACGCCACCGGCGCAAGGCTCACCCGCACGCCTGCCACGCCCGAACGCGTGCTGGCCGCCATCCGGGCCGCGCGACCGGAGCCTCGGGCAATGAAGTGAACTTGCTGTTCTGTCCGTCATGGCCCTTATGTCTTCTCCCGCTCGCGGGAGAAGAAGGGACCCGTTGCGGAACGCAACGGGGAGATGAGGGGAAACTATTCCTTACGCCTGTCCGTGCCCTCACCTCCCTCAACTTCGTTGGGGCCCCTTCCTCTCCCGCTTCGCGGGAGAGGACAAGAGCGGGCGCGTTCAGTTCACAGCGGGTTGCTCTGGCATGAGCCGCATGCAGGCCGGACTGCTTCCCGATGGGCGCAGGCTGCACCTTCATGATGGCCCGATCGATCTGATCATCGGGGCCGATGGCGAAGCCGAAGCCGTGGCGCGCGCTTACGATGCTGCGGAGCGGCGCTTCGCGACGGTGCTCGATGAATTATGTGGTGAGCTTCCGCTGCTTAGGCGTGAAAGCGATAGGGAGCCCTCGGGCATAGTCGCGCGGCGCATGTGGGCGGCGACACTGCCTTTCGCGGCGGAGGTGTTCATCACCCCAATGGCGGCGGTGGCCGGCTCGGTGGCCGAGGAGGTTTTGGCGGCCATGTGTGCGGCAGCGCCTCTTGACCGTGCCTTCGTCAACAATGGCGGCGATATCGCCATCCATCTGGCCTCTGGCATGACCTATGACATCGGCCTTGTCAGCCGTCCGGATCAGCCGGCGCTGTTCGCAACGGCCCAGCTGCTTGCCGAAGACCCGGTGCGCGGTATCGCCACCAGCGGCTGGCGGGGGCGGTCGTTTTCGCTCGGCATCGCCGATGCCGTCACCGTGCTGGCGGCGCGGGCCAGCCTGGCCGATGCGGCGGCGACGCTGATCGCCAATGCAGTCGATCTGCCGGGTCATCCGGCGGTCACCAGGGTTGCGGCGCGTGACATTCAGCCGGACAACGACCTTGGGGCGAGGCCGGTTACCCGCGGCGTCGGATCCTTGCAGCCGAATGAAATTGCCGCCGCCCTCGCCGCTGGTGTAGCCTTCGCGGAGAGGCTGATGGCCGAGGGCCACATCGTTGCCGCGGCGCTGCATCTGGCGGGAGAGACGCGCATGGTCGGTCAGGGTCTGGGGAGGGGTGATGCCGGACGTCAAGGTGAGGAAGTTTCTCGTATCGGTGGAGGAAATCCATCATGAGGGCGGGCCTGTTTCGGCGGCGCCGCCGCGCCGGGGCGCGGTGCTGGCGGTGATCGAAAACCCCTATGCGGGCGCCTATCATGCGGACATCCAGCCGTTCATGGATGATCTAAAGCCGCTGGGCCTCCTGATGGCGCAGAAGCTGCTGGCGGCTCTGGGCGGCGACCCGACGGCCATCGAAGGCTATGGCAAGGGCGCGATTGTCGGCGAAGCAGGGGAGCTTGAGCATGCCGCACTCTGGCATGCGCCGGGCGGCTATGCGATGCGCGACGTGCTGGGCGGCGCCAAGGCCATCGTGCCGTCAACCAAGAAGGTGGGCGGACCCGGTACACGGCTCGATATTCCGGTGACCCATGTCAACGCTTCCTATGTGCGCAGCCATTTTGACGCCATCGAGGTGGGCATCCCTGATGCGCCGAAGGCGAATGAAATTGTGGTAGCGCTGGTGATGACGACGGGTGCCAGGGTGCATGCCCGCGCTGGCGGGCTCGCCGCCAGGGACATCAAGGGAGAGGACGGACTGAGATGAAGGCGAAGATCCGCAAACTCATGACGGTGGTTGACGAAACGCTGAACGAGCAGGGGCGGGACGTGTCTCCGCCGGTTCGCCGCGCGGCGGCGATTGCGGTCATCGCCAATCCTTTTGCTGGAACCTATCAGGAAGACCTGTCGGAGCTGATCGAGGTCGGCGAGGAGCTGGGCGGCCTTCTGGCCGAACGCGCCGTCGCCGCGCTGGCCATTCCGGGTGACAAGGTCGAGAGCTACGGCAAGGCGGCCGCGGTGGGCGAGAATGGCGAGCTCGAACATGCCGCCGCCATTCTGCACCCGAAGCTGGGCGCACCCTTCCGCAATGTGCTGGGCAAGGGCGCGGCGCTGATCCCGTCCTCCAAGAAGCGCGGCGGCTTGGGCGTGGTGCTCGACATTCCGCTGGGCCACAAGGACGCAGCCTTCGTGCGGAGCCATTTCGACGGCATGGAGGTGCGCGTCACCGATGCGCCGCGCGCCAATGAGATCGTGGTCGCCGTTGCGGTGACCACGGGCGGGCGGCCCCTGCCACGCGTCGGCGGCCTCAAGGTTTCGGAAATCAAGGGCGAGGACGGGCTCAGGTGATTGCGCTGCTACCGAACCCCAGGGGCCGGCGCCTGTCGCGCCTTGGCGGCGTTTGATGGTTCGGCCGGGCCAGATTTCTTACGAGGCCTTGCCGAGTGAGCGATGTTCTCGCCGTAGCCAACGACTCTCCTGAAGGACTGTACGCACCAAGATGCACACTCGGCCAGAGCTCTGTGCAATTGGAGCGGAAGAGCTGGCCTGTTTCGTCCTGAGTTTGGCTCCGGGGCGCAATGCTCCGTCAGCGAGCGAGAGCACTGTCGTAGTGATCATCTTCTGCTGAAGCCTGTGATCCGCCGGATGAACGAATGGCGTCATTGTGCCCAAATTTTTCATTTTGGCAGGAACCAATTGACATTTTGAAATCGTAATTGACGTAGGGAAAGAAACCAGCAGCGGAGGGACGATGAATATCCAATACTCTGAAGCCGGTCTTGCGAAAGAAACGTCACCCTCTTTCATGAATAGAGTGGGCGTTGATCGTGCTTTCAATCCGACGGACTGGCAACGCATTCTTTTTAGGGAGTTCGAAGCCAATTTGCTCAGCGAAACACGTAGCTTCCCTTGCATATTCGGAGTGGCCGGTTTTCGGGCAGATCAGTTGCGCTATTCGTTCCTCGACCCGCTGAATGCACGCAATGTAGCTGCAGTTCTTGGGCCATATCTCTCAGAAAGCCGGGGGTTTGGCCCCAATACCTCGCTCGTCATATTCAGTCGGCCGGGACAGGTCGAGCCGCTTGAAGCTTACGAACGAAGGTTTTGGCGACTCCTGTGTGATCTCGCGGTGGAAGATCATCGACCGTGGCCAATTGCGATACCAGAGGAGTTGGATAACCCGCGTTGGGAATTCTGTTTCGCCGGAGAACCCATATTTGTTGTTTGCAATACGCCAGCGCATGTTAGCCGTCAGAGTCGTAGGGCGTCGAGTTTCATGATCACTTTTCAGCCGCGATGGGTCTTCGACAGCATCCTGGACAATGAAGTATCCGCCGAACGCGCATTTCGCAAGGTACGTGATCGGTTACGCCGGTATGACTTCCTTGCGCCATCGCCTGCACTGGGACGTTATGGCGACTCAGGTAATCGGGAGTTTGCTCAATATTTTCTCCGTGACGTGAATGAGGCCGTGGATTGTCCATTTCATAGACTGGGAGTCGAAAGGAGCAAGTGACAATGGTTGCCATCTATCGTGCAAAGCTGAGTCCATCCGACATAAGATCAATTGTCCTGAAGTCGTTGCCTGAACAGGGGTGCGTCGAAATTCAGCGTGACATGCCTGGCAAAGAGCATTCCTGGCACCAGCACGCAACCAATGAGACAATCGTAGTCCTTCATGGATCACTTCGCTTCTACTGGGATGAAGGCGCTGCCGAGTGTGGCCCGGGTGATGCGATCTCGCTGCCTGCCGGTACGCGTCACGGGTCGGTAGCGCTGGACGATGGTGCGACTTACATGATCGCCTTCCGTGACGTTGGGAAAGAGCTAAGTCTATGGTTCGGTCAGGACCCGCAAGGGACCAGATAGCTGTATAACAGGAACGAGCAAATGACTGGCCAGCCCGCATCCTCACTGACCAAATCTCTGGGTGTTTTCCGCGGTGCTTCGCTGCTCTTGAACATCGTCATAGGCGCTGGTCTGCTCACATTGCCGGGCCTTGCCATCAAGATGGTTGGTGAAAACGCCTTCGCAGCCTGGGCTATTTGCGCAGTTGCCGCGATCCCGCTTCTGGCGGTCTTTATCATTCTTGGATGCCGTTATCCGGACGCTGGCGGCATTGCGGCATATGCGCGCCGCGCATTTGGCTCCTTTGGGGCACGCGTTTCCGCGCTCCTGCTGTTGGGCGCTGTCGTCTTTGGCCTTCCGTCTATCGCACTGACCGGCGGCCACTACTTGGCAAGCCAGCTCGGTGGAAATGCCCACGTCTATGCCTTGGTGATATTGATGGCTGCCGTGCTGCCCAACCTGCTGCCCGGAGAAGGAGCATCAAAGGCAATGGCGTGGATCGCATCGTCGGTACTTGCTGTGATCGTTTTGTTCCTCATAGCCGGATGGGCGGGTTTGAAGCCAGGTCATGCTATGGGCCACGTGCCGGTCGTTTCGGCTGCGTACGTGGGGTTCGTGCTTTCTCCTTTCATGATGCTCTTCTTCGCGTTCACGGGCTGGGAGGTTGGAGCAGGCGTCGCTGAAGAATTCCGCAATCCTAGCAGAGATTATCCTCTCGCCATGGTGTCATCATTTGTGATGGCCGCAGCGCTCTACCTCGCCATAGCCTATGTTGCGCAGAACTCCGATTTGTCTGGCCTTTACGAAGCCCCGTTCGTCGCCATCGTCAAACCCTTTCTTGGAAACGGCGGTGCTGCCGCCGTCGCCGCCGCCGCGGCGCTTCTGGTCTTCGCCAATCTCTCGGGCGCCGTCTGGGGCGTGTCCCGTTTGATCTTTAGTCTCGGACGAGATGGTGGCCTCCCGCGCGTCCTCGCGGCAGCCAGTGGGGGCCGTCCTGTGGCAGCAGTGATCTGTACGGTCGTGGCTCTCATCGTCGTTCTGATCGCGGACGGCGTGGTTGGACTTGGTCTTGAAACAATGATCGCGCTTGCGGGTCAGAACTTCCTTATTCTTTACGCTGTTGCTGCGGCAGCCCTGACTTTGCTCGCGCGCTCATGGTTTGAGAGGGCGCTTGGCATCCTGGTGATACTTATTGTTGTCGGATTGCTTGTTATCCAGGGGCAAATGACGATTTACCCGATAGGTCTTTTGGTAGCGGCTGCTGCTGTCGAATTGATGAACAATGGGATGCACGGCAGAAGGCCAGTCTCTCCAAGATAGAACGAAGTCCCTAGGCGGGCCCACTCATGCTGCCAGCCCAGTCACGCAGGATCGCCAGAGTTTGCATGCTCTTGATGGCGGGGTGGCGGGAGAGCTTCTCGCGTATGCGCTCGATTTCGGCGTTCGACGAAGCGCTGACCAGCACGATCATGTCAAGGTCGCCGGATATAGACCAACATCCGATAAGCTCCGGCCAACCCTTAATCGAGGCGTGGACTGATCTGCAGACTGGGCGTTTCAGCCGAATGAGAAAGAAAGCGCTACCGCAGTCTCTGTCAACCTTGTCTTCACTGCCGATATCTATGGTAAACCGCTTGATGATGCCTCTGTCCCGCATGAGATCAATGCGGTTCTTCACCGATGTGCGAGAGATGCCTGTTATGGCGGCAAGTTCTGAAATTGTACGCCAGCTGTCTTGCTTCAACAGGCCAAGAAGCGTTCGGTCAGCCTGGGTTATTCGATGGGCAGTTTTGACGCGTTTCTCGTCTGCTTCCATTATCCGTCAGTCCTGCAATGAGCCATGAACCAGACCCGTCTCGCACAATAGACGGCCGGCCCCAGCAGCCAAGTTCATAAACTACGATTTCGTCGCCGTCATGCCGCGGCGCTGAGCAGCCTTCGGTTGGCGGTCAGGTTCTGGAACATGGTGCGGCTCAGGCGCTCGATCTTCGGCATCTGGGGCCTCGACTGGGCGCGGACGCGCTCATAGGCATCTGGACCGAGGGCGTCTTCCAGCCAGGAGATATATTGCGGTATGTGGGCCCAACGCTCGATCAGCGCCGGGGTCAGTTCACCATGGAACTGGGTGGCGAGGATCTCGCGGCCAACCGACATGATCTGTACATGGCTCACCGGGGACGAGGCCAGCACTTCCGCACCCGCCGGCAGCTTCGTCACTTCGGCGTGGTGCCACTGCATCATCTTGAAGGCGGTGGGAAGCCCGCGCATCATCGGGTGGCTCGCGCCCAGAGCATTGAGTTCGACCTTGCCGAAACCCACTTCCGGCGCCCGCCCCAGCCCGACCTCGCCGCCCAGCGCCTTGGCGAGCAGCTGCAGGCCGAGGCAAACCCCCATGAACGGCCGGTTGCGGTTCACCGTCCACTCGCTGATCGCCGCCACCTCATGCGCCAGCCATGGGTGGGCATCGGTTTCCCATACATCCATGGCTCCGCCCATCACCAGCAGAAAATCATAAGGGGCGAGCGAGGGTATCGCTTCACCCCTGTGCAGCATGACCACGTCGAGTGCCACCCCCGCCTCGGCGAGGAAGCGGCCAAACAGGCCGGGAGGTTCGTCATCCATGTGCTGGAAAGCAAGAGCGCGTCTGATCATCGATGAGCCCCGGTGAAATTCACGACGCACTTACTTTATTCTGCGCGAATCACAAGACCCGATTTTGATCCGCATTGCTTTGTCAGGCAATTGCGAACACAGTGGCGTGGCCATGACACCGGCGCGAATCCTCTTCACGGCGCTGCTCCCCTTCGCCGCTGGCTATTTGATGTCCTATCTGCTGCGCGCGGTGAATGCCGTGGTCGCCCCCGACCTGGTGCGCGACTTTGGGCTGTCGCCAGGCGAGCTCGGGTTGCTTACGGCGGCCTATCTCGCAGCCTTCGCGCTGTTCCAACTGCCGCTTGGTGTCCTGCTTGACCGCTATGGACCGCGAAAGGTGCAGGCGGGGCTTCTCGGCATCGCGGCGCTTGGCTGCTTCGGTTTTGCCCTGGCGCCGGACTTCCTCGGGCTGTTCGCGGCGCGCGCGGTGATCGGATTGGGCTTCTCGGCCGGGTTGATGGCGAGCTACAAGTCCTCCGCCACGTGGGTGCCGCTGGAGCGCCGCTCGCTGGCCAACACGGCCATCATGTCGGCAGGTGCGCTCGGTGTGGTCGTTGCCACGGAACCCACCGAATATCTCGTGGCCCTCATCGGCTGGCGGCAGGCCTTTCTGGTCTTCGGCGTGGTGATCCTGCTGGCCGCGCTGCTGATCCTTGCAGCGGCGCCGCGGCGTGACACCAACACCGCGCCAGCGCCACTGCGGCTGCAAGTTCTCCAGATGCTGGCGATCCTGAAGACGCCGCTGTTCTGGCGTATCGCGCCGTTGCTGGGCCTGACCTCGGGCGTGCAGATCGGCATCCAGACGTTGTGGGCAGGCCCCTGGCTGCGCGACGTGACGGGCTTTTCGCGCGAGGAGGTGGCGCGCCATCTGCTCTACATGGCCGTCGCCTTCATGATCGGCATTCTCTCGGTGGGCGTCATCGCAGACAGGCTCGGACGGCGCGGCATCGGCCCCCTGCAGGTGATGCTGGGCTTCAACCTGCTCTATTTCATTGCACAGGCCGTCATCGTGCTGAGGCTCGAGCAGGTGATGTTTCCGGCGTGGCTGGTGGTGGCAGCCTTCGGGCAGGTGGCGGTTCTGGCCTTCCCGTGGTTTGCGGCCCGCATTGGCAGAGAGCTTGCCGGCCGTGCCAATGCCACGCTCAACTTCGCCTTGTTTCTATGTGCCTTTCTGTCGCAATATCTGGTGGGGTTCATCATCGGCCTGTTTCCCGCAACCTCTCGCGGTTACAGCCCAGAGGGGTACAGCTGGGCGCTTGGCCTGTGTCTTGCCGCACAGCTTCTGGCATTTCTGTGGTATTGGGCATCGCCACCACACAGGGAGAAGGCGCCGCCATGAGCAATCCGATGATCGCCGAAGTCACGCGTGGCAGCATCGTGGAAAGCCGTCACACAGGGTCCTATGCCGTGGTCAATGGCGAAGGCCAGGTCGTGGCAGCCGAGGGCGATGTCGCCGCCGCCATCTATCCCCGTTCAGCCGTGAAGGCCTTTCAGTGCCTTCCCCTGATCGAGAGCGGCGCAGCCGACCGCTTCGGCTTCACTCAGGAGGAGATCGCGCTCTGCTGTTCTTCGCACAATGGTGAAGCTTCTCACGTACGCGTGGCACAGTCGCTCCTCGCAAAGGCTGGCAATGCCGAGCCGCTCTATGAGTGTGGCGCCCACTGGCCGTTGCACGAAGCTACGCGGCTGGAGTTGATCAGGGGTGGTGGCACTTCTCTGTCCGTCCACAACAACTGCTCGGGCAAGCATGCCGGCATGCTTGCGCTGGCCCGCCACCTTGGCGCTGATCCGCATGGCTATGCCGATCCGGCGCATCCGGTGCAGCGCCTGATCGCGCGCCGCATGGGAGAGATATGCAGCGTTGACCTTGACGGGCAACCCGTGGGCATTGACGGCTGCTCGGTTCCCACTTGGGCCATTCCGCTGCAAAACCTGGCACTTGGTTTCGCTCGCTTCTCGGATGCGGACAATACTGCCGCGCGCCGTATCATTGAAGCCGTGCGCGCCCATCCCTTCATGGTTGCCGGCTCGGGAGACTTCGACACGCTCCTCATGGAGGCGGTCCCGCGCGTCTTCGTCAAGACCGGGGCAGAGGGGGTCTACTGCGCCGCCATTCCGCACGCCGGCCTCGGCCTTGCCCTCAAGATCGACGATGGCGCATCGCGCGCCGCCGAGGTCGGCATCGCCTCGGTCCTTGCCGGACTGGATGTCTGGACCCCGGAGGAACGCGCCCAGCTCGCGCGCTTCAGTCACCATGGTCTCGTCAACTGGCGGAAGATAGAGGTGGGTGAGGTAAGAGGCGTCCTGCTCTAGAACGGTGCTTTCGCCCCTTTCAGCTATCCTGCCGCCTTCTGGGCGTAGCCCAGCTTCAAGTTCAGGCGGTCGAGCAGCTCCAGGGCGGCGTCAGGGATCACTGTTCCGGGGGGAAAGACAGCGGCAGCCCCCATGTCCAGAAGCCTCTGCACGTCTTCCGGAGGAATAACGCCCCCGACGACGATCATGATCTCGGACCGCCCGGCCTCATCGAGCGCAGCCTTGAGCAGTGGCACCAGCGTGAGATGGCCTGCAGTCAGGGTCGAGACGCCTACTGCATGCACGCCTTGCGCCACGGCCTGCCGTGCCACCTCCTCGGGGGTGGCAAAGAGCGGCCCGATGGTGACATCGAAGCCCATGTCTGTGAAAGCCGAGGCAATCACCTTCTGGCCACGATCGTGTCCGTCCTGTCCAACTTTTGCGACGAGGATCTTTGGTGCCTGGCCATCGGCCTCACGGAAGGCGGCGATGGCATGCTTCACGCGCTCGATCTTGTGCTGATCCTTAGGCGTGGCGGCATAGATGCCCCTCACGGCCCGGATTGCCGGCGTATGACGGTTGAACACACGCTCAAGCGCCAGAGAGATTTCGCCCACCGTGGCCTTGGCGCGTGCGGCGTCAACTGCGGCGGCCAGCAGGTTGCCCTCGCCGGACTGCGCCACGGCCGTCAGCCTTGCCAGCGTGGCCTGTGTCTCGGTCTCGTTGCGCTCTGCTCTGAGGCGCTTCAGTTTTTCGATCTGCTGGGCGCGCACGGCCGAATTGTCTACCTTCAGAATGTCGATCACCGCATCGCCTGCCACCTGATACCTGTTGACGCCGATCACTGCCTGCTCTCCGGAATCGATGCGCGCCTGGGTGCGTGCCGCGGCCTCCTCGATCCGCGCCTTGGGTATTCCGGCCTCGATCGCCTTGGCCATGCCGCCCATCGCCTCGATTTCCCCGATATGGGCCCAGGCCTTGGCGGCGAGATCGGCGGTGAGGCGCTCTACAAAATAGCTGCCCCCCCAGGGATCGATGACGTTGCAGGTGCCGGCCTCCTGCTGCAGGAACAGCTGAGTGTTGCGCGCAATGCGCGCCGAGAAATCGGTGGGCAGTGCGAGAGCCTCGTCGAGCGAATTGGTGTGCAGCGACTGTGTGCCGCCCTGGGTGGCCGCCATGGCCTCGATGCATGTGCGGGTCACGTTGTTGAACACGTCCTGGGCAGCAAGACTCCAGCCTGACGTCTGGCAATGGGTACGAAGCGACAGCGAACGCTCGTCGGCCGGTTTGAATTGCTTGATGAGTTTGGCCCAGATCATCCGGGCCGCGCGCATCTTGGCGACCTCCATGAAGAAGTTCATGCCGATCGCCCAGAAGAAGGACAGTCGCGGCGCGAACTGGTCGATTGCCAGTCCGGCTTCCACACCGGCACGCACATATTCAAGTCCGTCGGCCAGCGTGTAGGCGAGTTCGAGGTCGGCGGTCGCACCGGCTTCCTGCATGTGATAGCCGGAGATCGAGATCGAATTGAACTTCGGCATATGGGCCGATGTGTATCGGAAGATGTCGGACACGATGCGCATCGATGCATTGGGTGGATAGATGAAGGTATTGCGGACCATGAACTCCTTCAGAATGTCGTTCTGGATGGTCCCGGCAAGCTTCTCAGGCGGCACGCCCTGCTCTTCGCCAGCCACGATGAAGAGCGCCATCACCGGCAGAACTGCGCCGTTCATGGTCATCGACACCGTCATCTTGTCGAGTGGAATGCCCTCGAACAGCGTGCGCATGTCATAGATCGAGTCGATTGCCACGCCCGCCATGCCCACGTCACCGGCCACCCTTGGATGATCGGAGTCGTAGCCACGGTGAGTGGCGAGATCGAAGGCGATGGACAGTCCCATCTGCCCGGCTGCGAGGTTGCGCCGGTAGAAGGCGTTCGACTCCTCCGCGGTGGAGAAACCTGCATACTGCCGGATCGTCCAGGGCTGGGTGGTGTACATGGTGGGATAGGGGCCGCGCAAAAACGGTGGCAGTCCGGGCCAGGTGGTCAGAAAGTCGATGCCTGCCATGTCCTCGGGCCGGTAGGCCCCCTTCACCCGTATGCCCTCAGGCGTCGTCCAGTCATGACCGGGCAGTCCCTCGACCGGTGAGGCCACGAAGGGAATGCCGGTAAAGTCTGGAATCCGCCTCATGGTGCCGCCTCGATCTCTGCGGCATATTCCTGCTTCAGCTGATAGGCCGTGGTGCCAATCACCGGCAGGCCATGCGGGGACGCGCGATCTGGCGCTGGCCAGTTTCCGGATTCGGCATTCCGGAATACGGTCCACGCCGCCTGGCACAGGCTTTGGGTATAGGTTTCGACATAGCCGGCCCCGGAGGCCGGGTCGGCAACCCGCCACAGGTTGGCTTCCTCCAGCAGCACACTTTGCAGGTTCCGCGCCACTCGCCGTGCAAAGGCATTGGGCAGGCCCTGGGCAAGAGAGAAGGGCAGCACGGTGATCGAGTCAGCTCCGCCAAGCCCCGCGCCGAATACTGCCGCCGTCGCACGCAGGATGTTGGTGTGCGGGTCGAGCTTTGCCATCATCCTCCAGGATGTTTCGGCATGCAGCCTGAGGGGTGCATCAGGAAGGCCGGCCGCATCCAGCACCCGGGCCCAGAGCAGCCGCGCGGCTCGGAACTTGGCCAGCGTCGCGAACATGTCCTGGTGCGCTGCCAGCGTCATGCCCACTGCGCGCACCAGATGCATGTCGTTCAGCGTATCAAGGCGGCGCAAGGTTGCGACGGCGGTGGCAAGGGTTGCGCCCAGCTCCTGGGCATCGCTGGCGCCTTGCTCATGGAAGCTGCGGCCGTCTGCCTCCATGTAGGGCCCGGTATAGCCGAGACGGGCAAGTTCGGCGGCATCGGCGGGCTCGGTTGCGGCGAAACTGATGTTAAGGCGCTCAGGGTCGATTGGCTGATCGGCGATCAATGTCGCCAGGGCCATGGATGTTCCACCCTCAACCCTGAGCCACACCGCATGCAGGTGGACCCCCTGGAGGACGCGGGCAAGGCGCGCGGTATTGAGGCCAAATCCCCGGGCGCTGGCCGTGTCATCGCTAACCAGCACCAGTCCGGTTGCACCATTCTCGAGGTCTTCGAGGGCCTGGGCATTGGCGCGTACTGGATCAGGATGGTCTATCCGCTGGAAAAGTGTCCAGGCTGACTGCAGCGGCCTTGCGGCGCGCGCGGCCTGAAGCTGGCCATAGAGAGGCTGCAGCCGGATGGCCTCGGCCGTGTGGCGCACCAGTGTCGCGTCGAAAGACGCCCCCTTTAGAACGGCCTCCACGCGCTTGATCCAGTCGCCTTGGGTCAGGCCCGGAAATTCCCCGGCCAGCGTCAGCTCGCTCATGACTGTCCAATCTCTTGCAGTTGAAAAATTACTAGCGAATAGGCCGGCCTGCCGCAAACCACCCTTTGGATGGTCTGAAATGCCGGGTCCATCATGGGGTTCAATCAGAAATAGAAAATGAAGTGCCAGAACGCTGGACGATAACGGCTTCGGCGCGTATCGAGGTACGGTGTCGACGCTCCAGACCCTGATGCAGGACGTGGCAGGCTGTCATCCAACCGTCATATGCCGGGTCCACCAACCGATTATTTCAGAAAAGAGTCAGTCATGGCCGACAGTCGAAACCTTCATGGCAAGATCGAACTCCGACGCTCAATCACCACATCGGCGTTTACCATGATCGCTCTCGTCGCGGTCATCGGGCTGTTCTCGCTGTTTTCAATCTGGTCGATCGATCGGGCCTGGACGCGTGGCACATCCGAAACTGCCGAATTGCAGGATCTGTCGCGGGCCGCGCTCGATTCACAGGTAAACTTCAAGGTTCAAATCCAGGAATGGAAGAACATTCTGCTCCGCGGAGATGAGGGCGCCCTGCTTGAAAAGCATTTTGCCTCGTTTCGCAATCACGCCCAGCTGACTCGGGACGGCCTTGCAAAGGTTTCCAGCAGAGCTCTCAGGCTCAAGCTCACAACCTATGCCGAACAGGCTGACAGCCTGAGCCTTGACCATGCTGCCCTCACGGCGCGTTACGAGGCCGCTCTTGCCGAAGAGCGCGGTACGTCCAGAACCATCACCCCCGAGATGGCGAGCCTCATCGACAAGACGGTGCGGGGCGCTGACCGTGCCCTTGAAGCTGGCATTGGCAAATTGTCGCAAGACATCGCCGCGATTGCCGACGAGCGCAGAGCAGCCCTGTTCGTCAGCATGCAGGATCGCTATGCGAGCCTGCGCTGGTTCATCGTGGGCATCATCGGGCTGAGCCTCGCAATCACAGCCTATGTCCTTGCCAGCACGCTGCGGGCCACGCGGGGCTGACCGGTATGATGTCAGGCGCAGTTGCAGCCCTTGCCGGCCTTGGTTTTTTTCTTGCGGGCCTCCACATGCTGTCTGAGGCGGTCCGCGCCCTCACGGCGCGCCATGTTCGAACCGCCCTCCGGAGAATATCGAAACTTCCCCTGTCCGGCCCGGTCATGGGCATTCTGCTGGGGGCTGTCACGCAGAGCACGAGTGCGGCTGCCTTTGTCTGCATGGGTCTTCTCAACTCTCGGGCCATTACCTTTCCGGCTGCTCTTTCGATAACTGCCTGGACGGGTGTTGGCACGGCTGTTCTGGTGTTCCTCGCATCGATTGACCTGCGACTGGCAGCGTTTGGCGCCCTGGCCCTCGTTGCAATTTCCTATCTTGCCGCCGTCCACCGCCACGAAGCAGGCCGCCGCAGTGCCGAGGTCCTGATCGCGATTGGACTGACGCTGCTGGGCCTGGCGATGGTCAAGGAAACCGGACAGAACCTCCAGCAGAATGCATGGGCGCAGGAATTCTTCATCTTTTCATCCACATCGTGGATCTACGGTTTCCTGATTGGTCTGGTCATTACCCTCGTGATGCAGTCGTCCTCGACCGTGTCGATCATTGCCGTTGCGCTCGGTGCTGCGGGCCTGCTGCCGCTGCAGAGCGCCCTGGTGATTGTCTGCGGCTCGAATCTTGGTTCCGGCCTCAGCGTTGTGGTCGCCTCCTCTCACCTCACCGGCCTGCCGCGTCAACTCGCGGTGTGGCAAGCCATCGTCAAGGGGCTTGGATCCCTCGTCATTCTCATTCCGGTGATGATCGTTTCAGCGGCCGGACGTTTTCCCGATCCTGTTTCAACCGGCATGTCTGTTCCGCTGATCATTGCCTGCACCTATCTTGCGCTCAATGTCGCCGGCGCATCTCTGGCCACTCTGCTGCAGCGGCCGCTTCTGGGCTTTCTGAGCGGCATCGTCCCGTTCGACAGGGAAAAGCAGCAATATGAGCCTGAGTTCCTGATTGACGAGGCAGCAGAGGACCCCGAAACGGCCCTCATGCTTGCGCGGCGGGAATATGCCCGCCTCGTCGGACTCATGCCAGTCGCACTTGCGCCGCTCCGGCCTGAGGAGGAGGGCGGCGAGGTCACTCTCGACAACAAGCAGCGCCACCACCTCGCGTTGGACCTCGCCGCACAGATCGAGAGCTTCATCAGCCTTGCAGTCAAGAGCCATCCGCAGAATGCCGATGTCGGGGGACTTCTGCTTCTTCAGCGCTACAACGGGCAGCTGCAGTCGCTCATTGACACCCTGCACGGCTATGTCGACGAACTCGAGGGCCTGAAGGACCCCGCACCCCACGAGTTGGCGATGCAGAGGTCCATGACCGAGACGCTTCATTTTCTGCTCAGCCTCATGGCCGACCGAGCCAATGGCGAGCACGATGCCGAAACACTGGAGCGGCTCACCCGCGACCGCGGTGACATCATGACCCGTTTCCGGGGTGAGATCGTGAAGCATGACACGGTGTCGAATGCCAATCGGGAATCACTGTTTGTCGCGACTGGCCTGTTTGAGCGCATGATCTGGCTGGTCCGTGAAATCTCCGCTGATCAGGGTGGGCTTATGCCCGATGGATCAGCGCGTGTATGAGGCTGCTGGCACCGCTGTCCTGCCTTGCGCATGGCGGCGGCTTGCGTCATTGGTAATCAAGTGGAGGACATCTCGATGACCGTCAAAACCTTGAAGCTCGAAGGCCGTCTGGACACGCCCGCTGTGGCGAAAGTGGAAGTTGGGTTTGCTGCAAAGGCCGGCGCGCTGACTAAGAACGGCGACAAGGCGATCATAGACCTGCAGGATGTGATCTACATCTCGTCCATGGGCATTCGGCTTCTCGTCTCCACGATCAAGCAGTTTCGCCAGCGCGGCGTCGAATTCGTAACCGTGCGGCCCAGCGAGGCTGCGGCCAATGAAATTCTCGTTGTTGCCAATCTCACCGATCACCTGAACATGGTCGAGGACAAGGAAGCAGCGCACGCCCTCGTCAATCAATTCTGATGCTGGCCGGGAGGCCTGCCCGGTCCCGATCACTCTAATCGGCTGCGAGGGGCGCTACCCTGACCCCATCGGACAGTTGGTCTGAGGGGTGAAGGATCACCACGTCGCCCGCGCTCAACCCTTCCGTCACTTCGGCCACGTCGTCGTTGCGCCGGCCGATCTCGACCGTCTGCAGAACGGCCCGGCCCCCATCAAGCCGGTAGACAGTCCATGCTGCTCCCCGCCGGAACAGCGCTGCGATTGGCACGGATACCCTGTCCTTTCCGGTCCAGACCGCGACCCGAACGATGACGCGGAAGCCATCGCCCAGCTGCTTTGCCTGGTGAGGATCGAGAAGGTCGAGGATAACCGGCACGCGCTGTTCCTCGATCCCGAGCGCCGAGACCTTGGTGACGGCGGATGGCTCTATGCGGCGGACCTTGGCAGCAAGGGGCGGTCCTCCCCAATTGACGATCTCGGCCGCAGCCCCGGGATTGATCTCCACCGCATCGCGCGAAAGGATGTCGGCGGTTATCTCAAGGTCTGCCGGATCGCCGATTTCCATCAGCGGTGTTCCCGCCTGCACCACCTGTTCGCTCTCGGCCATGACCCGCAGGATTTTCCCTGTGACCGGAGCCTTGATTTCAGTGCAGCAGGGGCCTTCGGCGGTGCCGGTCTCAATCAGTGCGGCTTCGGCGCGCTCAAGTTCGCGCTCGCGCACCGCAAGTGCTGAGCGCGCGCTTGCCAGAATGGCCTCGGCGGTTTCGGCCTCCAGCCTTGCCTTGTCCCGCGCACTGTCGGATATCGTGCCCTTGGCCGCGAGGCGTTCGGCGCGCGAGAGTTCGGTCCTCAGGAAGGCTAGCCGCGCTTCCGCCTGCCTGACCTCCGCCTGTGCGAGGCCAACGCCTGCCTCAGCAGAGGCTGCCGCTGCCTCCGCCACGCGTTTGAGACGCGCATCAAGCAGGCCCGGCGCGGCCGGCCTGATGGCAGCCAGAACCGTCTCGTCCTTGACCACCGGATCGCCGGCATGCAGATCGATGCGCAGGGTCTGGCCGCCAATCGGAGCAGAGACCGTGAAGATTTCCCGGATACGACTCTTTCCTTCTTCCTCAACGGTGACCACGATGTCACGGTTTTCGATGACTGCGGTCTCGACCGGCAGTGGCCGTGGCCAGAAGGCCCAGGCGAGGCCCGCGATCACGGTGAGCAGGACGAGAAGCATCATCAGGCGGCGCAGCATGTCATTCCCTCGTCTTCAGCACTTCGATCATGTCCAGCCGGTCGATACGGCGGCGCACCACGAGGCCTGATATGGCCGCTGCCGCGAACACGATAAGACTCGCCCAGACGAAGACCTCGCGATTCACCACCAGTGGCACACGATAGAGGTCGGTACGGAAGCCATGCGCCATGCTCCAGGCAAACCCATAGCCCAGCAGCCAGCCAACCGGCTGTGCGATGATCGCCACCACTGCCAGTTCTCCCAACAGCAGGGCAGAGACCTCGCCCCGCGTGAAGCCGAGTACCCGGAGACTGGCCATTTCGCGTCCCTGCTCCGAAAGTGAGATGCGAGCGAAATTATACACCACGCCGAACGCGATGATGGTCGCAAGCGAGGCATAGACCGTGATCATGATGGAGATGTTCTGGGCCAGTGTCTCGCGGAACTTTGCGAGTGCAACATATCTGAGGGCGATGAAGCTTGCTGCCGGCATCTCCTTCAGCTGTGCAAACAGCTTGTCGCGGGTGAGCGCGTCAAGTGAAAGATAGGTTCCGGAGATGACCTGGTCCTCGCCCAGCATGCGGTTCATGGCGTCGAGATTCATGTAGGCGGTCAGCCCGATGAACCCGGTGATGATCGCCGAGACCGGCGCCTCGAGTGTCTGACGTCGCCCCTCCAGCACCTCGATGGTGACCGTGTCGCCCACTTTCAGCTCGAGCAGATCTGCCAGCGCGTCCGAGATGACGATCCCGTGGTCTGGAAGCGTCACGGGCCGGAGATCGCCATCCAGCACGCGTGACAGCTGGCCTTCGGCTGCATTGCCGATGAGGGAGACCCGCCGCTCGGCGGTGCCGTGAACGAGCTTGACGGCAACGGCGCGGAACGGCTCGGCCTGCATTACGCCCGGCAGCCTGCGGGCCTCATACAGCGCACCGATGCGCCGCACGTCGGTGAAGGTGATCGTTGCATCCTGCCGGTCGCTGCGCCGGAACGTGACGTCGATCATGTATTCGATCGACCCGAAGGACCAAAAAGATCCCACCAGGATGGCCACGGCCATCGCCATGCCCAGTACTCCGCTCAGAGTGCGGACTGGCCAATGGGTCAGATGGCGCACGACGATGACGCTTGACTGCCTGACGACGCGCGAGAGATCAGCCATGCCACCCAGGACCTTGCGGTAGCGCGGCGGGGCAGGCGGCGCCATGGCCACGGCGGGCGAGAGCCAGGCCACTTCCCGCACTGCCTTCACCGCCCCGAGGATTGCCGCGGCATAGGTCGCGCCAGCGGCGATGCCGTAGACTGCCGGATTACGGCTGAACACGAGAAACGGAAAGCTGAAGAATTCTGCGTAGAGCCTGGTCAGACCGGCGCCGAGCCAGCTCCCGGCCACGAAACCTATGGCAATGCCGCCTATGGCGATCAGCGTCACGAAGCCACCGTAGTGGCGCATCACGCTCAGCGATGAGTAGCCCATCGCCTTGAGCAGCCCGATCTGTTCGCGTTCAAGCGCGATGAGGCGGGAGAGCGTCATGTTCACCAGGAAGGCCGAGACCAGCAGAAAGATCGGCGGCAGGATGCGGCTCATCGTGCGAAGCTGGCGCAACTCGGCATCGAGGAAGGCGTGCGAAAGCTGGTCCTTGCGGGGATAGGCGCCACGCCCGCCATAGCGGGCCAGAAGCCGGTCCAGTGCCGTGATCACCTTTTCCGGATTGACGCCCCGGACCAGCCGCACCGCAGCCTGATTGAACGCGCCATCGAGATCGTAGGCCGGTGCCAGCAGGCTCTCCGGCATCCACACTATGCCAAAGCGACGGTCATCCGGCATGAGGGCGCCCGGGCCGAGGGCATAGATGAATTCGGGCGAGAGAGCAGTGCCGCTCAACCTGACGTCCCGCTGCCGGCCATTGATCAGGACACGCAGTGTACTGCCTTCGCTGAGGCCATGGGCGACAGCAAAACCAGCGCTTGCAACGGCCTCGTCCAAGCCGGGCTCGGGAAGCCGTCCTGACCGCAGGTGAAGCCGGTTGAGGGCTGCAACATGTGTCTCCGGCAGCGATACCAGCAGGACCGAGGCTGGCTCTGGCATGCCGGGAAGATCGGCGAGTGCGATTTTTTCAACCCTCGTCTCCGCGGCGGCCACGCCGTCGATTGCTGCCAGATCGGCCCTCAGGCTGTTAGGGGCGCGGGTCAGGCTCACGAAGATGTCGGCGAAACCGTTGGCATCGTAGTAGCGCTCCCGCGTCGTCGAGAGCGAATCGTAGGCGCCCACGCCGAGGATCAGCGTGGCCACGCCGGCCGCCATGACCAGCGCGATGGCCAGCGCCTGCGCCCACAGCCGCTTGAGGTCTCGCATCAGCTTGATATCGAGGGCGCGCATTACCAGCTCACCGCGCTTGCCGGCTTGCGGCTGGCATTTCGTGTTTCCGAGGCGATCATGCCATCGGCGAAGTGCACCACGCGGTCGGCGATATCGGCAATCGCCGCATTATGGGTGATGACGAGTGTGGTTGCGCCGGTCCTGGCGCTCACTGTGGTCAAGGCCTCCAGCACCTTCACCCCGGTTCTTGAATCGAGCGCGCCGGTTGGCTCGTCGCAGAGCAGCACGTCGGGCTGCTTGGCGATGGCGCGTGCGATTGCCACCCGCTGCTGCTCGCCGCCTGAGAGCTGGGCGGGGAAATGGTCCATTCGCTCCTCAAGGCCTACGAGCGCCAGGGCTTGGGCAGGATCCATCGGGTTGCGGGCAATCTCCGTCACCAGCTTCACGTTCTCGAAGGCGGTGAGGCTCGGCACCAGGTTGTAGAACTGGAAGATGAAGCCCACATGGTCGCGCCGGTAGCGGGTGAGACCCGCCTCGCTGGCATGGCCGAGGTCATGATCGAGAAACCAGGCCTCGCCCGAGGTTGCCCGGTCAAGTCCGCCGATGATGTTCAGAAAGGTCGATTTGCCCGAGCCGGATGGCCCCAGGATCACGATGAAGTCGCCGGCGCTCGCCTCGAAATCGACGCCACGCAACGCCTGCACCTCTACCTCGCCGGAACGGTAGATCTTTCTCAGGTCCTTGACACGGAAGACAGGCGGGGCGGGGTGGTCCATGCCTCATGTCCTTAATTGCATCGGCGCGGCCTTGAATTGACCCCCGTCAAGCCTCAGGCATAACCGGACAGGCCGGGAATTGAGCCCGCTACATCCTTGACGAGCTGTGGCCCCGCCTTTTCTCGGGCGTAGTCGAGCGTGGCCACGCCCAGCGACTTGATCTGGTCCATCGACAGGCCGACCGCCGTGAGTTTCGAGATTGCCGCCAACGGCCCGCCCATCATGCCGCCAGCCAGCATGCCAAGCAGCCCGCCGCCTCCGCGCCCCGCGCCATCGCCACCTTGCTGGCGGGCGAGTTCGGCGGCGCCCGGCAGCTTGTCGAAGAGCTCCTGCACCTTGTTCTGATTGCCCTGGGTCTGGATGAGGTTGAGCACGATCCCCAGTGCGCGTTCAGCCTTTTCCGCAGGCAGGCCAGTGGCGGCGGTGATCCGGCCGATCAGTTCCTGCATGCTGCCCATCTTCGTTCCCCGCATTGCGCTCCTGGCGCAGGTATAGCAAGAAAGCGATCTGGACGCGATCACAAAGCTGGAGCGGGCGGCATGCCGGATGGGATCTTCTTGGGTCAGAGCACCAAGCGCGAGGAGCTTATGCTTGCCATGGCGAACCGCCACGGGCTGATCACCGGCGCAACCGGCACCGGCAAGACAGTGAGCCTGCAGATTCTGGCCGAGGGTTTCAGCGCAGCTGGCGTTCCGGTTTTCGCGGCGGATGTGAAGGGTGACCTGTCCGGCATTGCCATGGCGGGCACACCGCAGGAGGTGCTTGCCGAGCGGGCCCGTCAGATGGGCTATGACGACTATCGCATGGTGGCAACTCCCACGATGTTCTGGGATGTCTTCGGCGAGCAGGGCCACCCCGTGCGGACCACAATCTCGGAGATGGGGCCTCTGATGCTGTCGCGGCTGATGGGCTTGTCGGACGCGCAGGAGGGGGCACTCAACATCGCCTTCCGGCTTGCCGACGAGGAGGGGCTCGCGCTTCTCGATCTCAAGGATCTGCGCGCCCTGCTGAAGGACCTGGGCCAGCGCGGCAAGACCCTGACCACCGAATATGGAAATCTCGCCCCCGCCACCATCGGCGCCATCCAGCGCCGCCTGGTGGTGCTTGAGGAGCAGGGCGGCGACCGGTTCTTCGGCGAGCCCGCCCTCGACATCCGCGACATCATGCGGACCGCAGCTGATGGCCGTGGCTACATGAATGTACTGGCCGCCGACAAGTTGATCAGTTCACCCCAGCTCTATGCCACGTTCCTGCTCTGGATGATGTCGGAGCTCTTCGAGGAACTGCCTGAAGTGGGCGATGCCGAAAAGCCGAAGCTGGTGTTCTTCTTCGACGAGGCACATCTGCTCTTTGCCGACGCGCCGCCTGCCCTCGTCCAGAAGATCGAGCAGACGGTCAAGCTGATCCGCTCCAAGGGCGTGGGCATCTATTTCGTGACGCAGAACCCGCTCGACATTCCAGAAACCGTACTGGCCCAGATGGGAAACCGGGTGCAGCATGCGCTCAGGGCCTATACCCCGCGCGAGCAGAAGGCGGTGCAGACGGCGGCCTCCACCTTCCGCCCAAATCCGGCATTCAAGACCGAGCAGGCCATCACCGAACTTGCCAAGGGCGAGGCGCTGGTTTCAGTGCTGGACGCGAAGGGCGTTCCGACCATGGTGGAGCGGACCATGATCCGCCCACCCTCCAGCCGGCTGGGCCCGGTCTTGCCTGAGGAGCGCCGCGCCCTCATCGCAGGCTCGCCTCTGCGCGGAACCTATGAAGACGTCCGGGACCGCGAGTCAGCCTATGAGATCCTGGCGCGGCGCGCCGCCGCTGCAGCCGAAAGCGAGACCGCGCCAGCTGTGCGTCCCGCAAGGTCGGTCCGGGCCTCGACGCGCGAGACGGCAAGCGAGCGTTTCGTGAAGAACCTCGCGAGTTCGGCTGGCCGCCAGATCGGCAACATGATCATCCGCGGCATCCTTGGCGGCCTGTCGCGGCGCTAGGGCAAGAACCGGCCTCATTGAGGCAGCGCCGTTCGGTCACAGCAGCCTGAGCAGAACATGCTCGAAAGCATCACGGCTGCCGAGGCTCAGATGATCTCGTCCTCATCGGCCAGCGCGGCTGCGCCTTCAGGATGACGGCGGATGCTGGCCAGCGGCTGCGCCCGCGCAATGTGAAATACCGCATCGCCACGATTGAGGATCGGCAGGTTGGTCCGGCCGACGATAATGCCGTCGCCTTCCGCAACGAGCGGTACGGAATGTGATCCCAGCGGGTCGGCGACGACTCCCACCACCTCGCGCTTGCCCACCCGGTCGCCAATACGCCGTGTGGTATGAAGTATGCCGCTTTCGGGCGAGCGGACCCACGCGCTCGTGTCCGAAAACACCGTTTCGCCGGCCGGCTTCGGAGGCGCCTCTGCCGTCATGCCGAGATGCGCCATTACGCGCAGCGAGCCCTTGACCGCCGCCTCGATTGCAACCTCGTCGAAACGCAGCGCCTCTCCGCCCTCGTAGAGCAGCACCTTGACGCCGGCCTCGGAAGCCGAAAGCCGCAGTGATTTCTCCCTGAGCTTGGAAATCAGGATGACGGGTGGCGCAAAGGCCTGGGCCATGCGCAGGAGGTCCGGCTCTCCGGGCGCCAGCCTGACCTGTGGCAGATTGGAGCGGTGCAGGGCAGCGGTGTGGAAGTCGATGCCGAACTGGCTCTTGAGCACCACTTCACGAAACAGAATGTCTGCCACCAGGCTTGCCAGCGAGCCGCGATCCGATCCGGGAAAGCAGCGGTTGAGGTCACGCCGGTCGGGCATGTAGCGGGTGTGGTTGAGAAAACCGAAACTGTTGACGATGGGCACTGCGAGCAGCGTACCCTTGAGGGTCATGAGCGCCGGATGATTGAGGATACGGCGGATGATCTCGACACCCTGGATCTCGTCGCCATGAATGGCGCCGGTGAGAAACATCACCGGCCCAGCCAGTTCGCCATGCACCACATGGACGGGAAGCGTCACATGGGTGTGGTTTGACAGCATGCTGACGGGAAGATCGATGGTGGCGCGCGTGCCGGCTGCGATGGTGG
>NZ_JBIIDX010000029.1:0-24356 GCF_044238155.1 Aestuariivirga sp.
AACATCTCCTTTGACGTCGAGCTGATCACGCCGATCGCCATGGAAGAAAAGCTGCGCTTCGCCATCCGCGAGGGCGGCCGTACCGTCGGCGCCGGCGTCGTCGCCAAGATCACGGATTAAGGGCGGACAGGTCACATGCAACGTCAAAACATCCGCATCCGGCTCAAGGCCTTCGATCATCGTGTTCTCGATACCTCGACACGTGAGATCGTCAACACGGCCAAGCGTACTGGCGCGCAGGTTCGCGGGCCGGTGCCGCTTCCCACGCGGATCGAGCGCTTCACCGTGAACCGCTCGCCACATGTGGACAAGAAGAGCCGTGAACAGTTCGAGATGCGGACTCACCGCCGCCTGCTCGATATCGTCGATCCGACACCGCAGACGGTTGATGCTTTGATGAAGCTCGATCTGGCTGCAGGCGTCGATGTTGAAATCAAGCTCTGAGTCCAGAGCTTTGAAGGAGTGAAGCGATGCGTTCTGGTCTCATCGCACAGAAGCTGGGTATGACCCGCATCTACACGGAAGAGGGAGCAGCCGTTCCTGTGACCGTGTTGAAGGTCGATAACTGTCAGGTCGTGGCGCAAAAGACGCCCGACAAGCACGGCTATGCGGCGTTGCAGCTTGGTGCCGGCGTTCCAAAGATCAAACGGCTTACCAAGGCCGATCGGGGTCACTTTGCTGTGGCCAAGGTTGAGCCGAAGCGGAAGCTGAAGGAGTTTCGAGTGTCGCCGGAGAATATCATTCCGGTTGGTGCCGAGATCACCGTAGAGCATTTCGTTCCGGGTCAGTTCGTCGACGTTACTGCGACGACGATGGGCAAGGGCTTTGCTGGTGGCATGAAACGGTGGAATTTCGGTGGCTTGCGCGCCACGCACGGCGTGTCGATCAGCCATCGCTCGATCGGTTCGACCGGTAACCGCCAGGATCCTGGCAAGGTGTTCAAGAACAAGAAGATGCCGGGCCATCTCGGTGCTGAGACGGTTACCACGCAGAACATCGTGGTGGTCAAGACGGACGCTGGCCGTGGTCTCATCATGGTCAAGGGGTCCGTTCCGGGTGTCAAGGGGGCGTGGGTTTCGGTTCGCGATGCCGTCAAGCGCAAGCTTCCGGATGCGGCGCCCAAGCCTGGAGCATTCAAGATGCCGGATGCCTCGGCAGCCCCGGCGGCAGAGTAGGGAGTGACGGACATGAAAGCCGACATTCATACCATAGAGGCCAAGACGGCCGGCAGTATCGAACTTGCGGACCACATCTTCGGTCTCGAGCCTCGCGCCGACCTGATCCACCGCGTCATCCAGTGGCAGCTGAACAAGCGCCAGCAGGGTACGCATCAGGCCAAGTCACGCGGCGAGATTTCGCGCACCACCAAGAAGCTCGGGCCCCAGAAGGGTTCGGGCGGCGCCCGCCACGGTTCCCGCAAGGCGGGCATCTTCGTGGGCGGCGGCAAGGCTTTCGGGCCTCGGTTCCGCAGTCACGAGACAGCATTGAACAAGAAGATCCGCGCGCTGGGGCTGCGTCACGCAATCTCGAGCAAGGTGAAGGACCAGTCACTGGTTATCCTCGACAGCGCGGCTTCGGACGGCAAGACCAAGACGCTCGTCAGGGCGTTCGAGCAGCTTGGCCTGGTCAACGCGCTGATCATCGATGGTGCTGCCGTGAACGAGAGCTTCGCTCGCGCTGCTCGCAGCATTCCCAACATCGACGTGCTGCCCATCCAGGGCATCAATGTCTATGATATTCTCCGCCGCAAGAAGCTGGTGCTGACCAAGGCGGCTGTCGAAGCGCTGGAGGCGCGGTTCAAGTGAGCAAGGAACATTTCTACGACATCATCCGTAGCCCCGCCGTGACCGAAAAAGGCACGCTGGTGTCAGAGCATAATCAGGTTGTGTTCAACGTGGCGCGCACTGCCACCAAGCCCGAGATCAAGAAGGCTGTCGAGGGCTTGTTCGGCGTGAAGGTCAAGGCGGTGAACACGCTTGTCCGCAAGGGTAAGCAGCGCCGCTTCCGCGGGCAGGCGGCCACCTTGAGCGACGTAAAGAAGGCCTACGTGACCCTCGAAGAGGGCCAGCGCCTTGACGTGACGACGGGCCTCTGAGCAGCAGGATCAGGACAATGGCACTCAAAACATTCAATCCAACCAGCGCCGGCCGGCGCCACCTGATTCAGGTGGACCGTAGCCAGTTGTGGAAGGGCAAGCCTGTGAAGGGGCTGGTCGAAGGTCTGGCCAAGAACGGCGGCCGTGGCAACACCGGCCGTATCACGACCCGCGGGCAGGGCGGTGGCCATAAGCGGTCCTACCGGGTCATCGACTTCCGCCGCCAGAAGCTCGATGTTCCAGCCGTGGTCGAGCGGCTGGAATATGATCCAAATCGCACCGCTTTCATCGCGCTGATAACGTACCAGGATGGCGAGCAGGCCTATATCCTTGCGCCCCAGCGCCTCTCTGTCGGGGATTCGGTCGTTGCCGGACGTTCCGTGGACGTGAAGCCTGGCAATGCGATGCCGCTCGGATCCATGCCGGTCGGCACGATCGTTCACAATGTTGAAACGAAGCCTGGCAAGGGCGGGTCGCTGGCGCGCTCGGCGGGCACCTACGCCATGGTCGCGGGCCGTGACCAAGGCTATGTACTGCTCAAGCTGAAGTCGGGCGAAACCCGCATGGTGGATGCCTCCTGCATGGCAAGCGTGGGAGCAGTTTCCAACCCTGACCACATGAACGAAGTGGTTGGCAAGGCGGGTCGTTCACGGTGGAAAGGCGAGCGGCCGATTTCGCGTGGTATTGCGCGCAATCCGGTTGATCACCCCAACGGTGGACGCACCAACGGCGGCAAGCACTGGGCCACACCCTGGGGCAAGCCGACAAAGGGCACCAAGACCCGTTCAAACAAGCGGACCCAGAAATTCATCGTGCGGTCGCGCCACGACCGCAAGAAGTCTCAGTAAGAGGTAGACCGTGACACGTTCCGTTTGGAAAGGCCCGTTTGTGGACGGGTATCTCCTGAAGAAAGTGGAAGCCGCGCGTGGCGCTGGTGGACGCGCCCCGGCGATCAAGACCTGGAGCCGGCGTTCGACCATACTGCCGCAGTTCGTGGGCCTGACGTTTCAGGTTCATAACGGCAACAAGTTCATTCCTGTCCTGGTGTCGGAGGAGATGGTGGGTCACAAGCTCGGTGAATTCGCGCCGACCCGTACCTTCCACAGCCATTCGGCCGGGGACAAGAAGGCCCCAGCCGGAGGTAAGTCATGAGCAAGAAGCCGCGTCCGCGCGCCCTGCCCGAGAACGAGGCGAAGGCCGTCACCCGGTCGATCCGCATTTCTCCGCGCAAGCTGAATGACGTTGCCTCCGAAATCCGCGGCATGAAGGCCGAGAAGGCGCTCGCCTACCTGACCTTCTCCCGCCGCCGCATCGCCAAGGACATCAAGAAGACGCTGGAGTCCGCAATTGCGAATGCTGAGAACAACCATCAACTCGACATCAACCGGCTGGTCGTGGCCGAGGCCTGGGTGGGCAAGAATCTGGTGATGAAGCGCTGGATGCCAAATGCCCGTGGCCGCGTCGGGCACATCGAGAAGTTCTTCAGTGAACTGACGATCGTGGTCCGGGAAGTTCGCGAAGAAAGCAAGGAGGCCGCCTGATGGGTCAGAAAGTCAATCCGGTTGGTCTTCGCCTTGGCGTAAACCGTACCTGGGACTCGCGCTGGTTCGCGGGCTCTCGCGAGTATGGCAAGCTTCTGCATGAGGACATCGCGATCCGCGAATACCTCAAGAAGGAGCTGAAGCAGGCTGGTGTGTCCAAGATCCTAATCGAGCGGCCTCACAAGAAGTGCCGAGTGACGATCTACTCCGCCCGTCCGGGCGTGGTGATCGGCAAGAAGGGCGCGGACATCGAAAAGCTGCGCAAGAAGGTTCAGGACATGACGGGGTCCGAGGTCCACCTCAATATCGTTGAGGTTCGGAAGCCCGAGATCGATGCCAACCTGGTTGCGGAGAACATCGCACAGCAACTGGAGCGCCGCGTGGCCTTCAGGCGCGCCATGAAGCGCGCCGTGCAGTCTGCTCAGCGCATGGGTGCAGAGGGGATCAAGATCACCTGTTCCGGCCGCCTGGGTGGTGCCGAAATCGCCCGTACGGAGTGGTATCGCGAGGGCCGCGTGCCGCTTCATACCCTGCGCGCCGACGTTGATTACGGGACGTCGACGGCCTTTACCACCTATGGCACCAACGGCGTCAAGGTCTGGATCTTCAAGGGTGAGATCCTCGAACATGATCCGATGGCACAGGACAAGCGCATGAACGAGCCGGCCGATGCCGGAGCCTCCCGCGGTCGCCGCGACCGCGACGCGGCTTGAGGATTGAGGGTTAGCGACAATGCTGCAACCAAAGCGTACCAAGTTCCGGAAGGCCTTTAAGGGCCGCATTCACGGCAAGTCGACGAGCTGTAACACGCTTGATTTCGGCGCCTTCGGGCTAAAGGCGCTCGAGCCGGATCGGCTTACCGCGCGCCAGATCGAGGCCGCCCGCCGCGCCTTGGCACGCGGCATGAAGCGCGCCGGTCGCATCTGGATCCGGGTGTTCCCGGATGTTCCGGTTTCCAAGAAGCCGGCCGAGGTCCGCATGGGATCGGGCAAGGGTTCGCCGGAGTATTGGGCGGCGCGTGTGAAGCCGGGCCGGGTTCTGTTCGAGATCGACGGCGTGCCGCGGCAGGTTGCGGAGGAGTCGCTCGGGCTTGCCGCTGCGAAACTTCCGATCAAGACGCGCTTCGTTGCGCGCCTGGGTGAATAAGAGGGTGAGTGCCATGAAGGCCAAGGACATCCGGGCCATGACCAACGACCAGGTCAAGGACGAAATACTGAAGCTCAAGAAGGAGCAGTTCAACCTGCGCTTCCAGAGGGCGACGGGCCAGGTCGAGAACACCGCGCGCATGCGCCAGATCCGCCGTGACATTGCACGCCTCAAGACCGTGCAGTCGCAGCAGGCCGCCGCGAAGTAGGAGAGAAGAACATGCCAAAGCGCATCCTGCAGGGTGTTGTGGTAAGCGACAAGAATGACAAGACCATCGTGGTGCTTGTCGAGCGCCGCTTGCGTCATCCGGTACTCAAGAAGACAGTTCGCCTGTCCAAGAAGTATCACGCCCATGATGAAAAGAACGAGGCCAAGGCTGGCGATATCGTGCGCATCGAGGAAACCAGGCCGCTGTCGAAGCAGAAGCGCTGGGCTCTGGTTGGCAAGGTTGCGGCCGGGCAGGCCTAAGGGAAATTCGGGCCCAAGGGCCCCATGAGTGAACGGGTGATCAGATGATCCAGCAAGAAACAAATCTCGATGTCGCGGACAATTCCGGCGCCCGCCGGGTTCAGTGCATCAAGGTGCTGGGCGGTTCCAAGCGGAAATACGCTTCCGTCGGCGACATCATCGTGGTGTCGGTGAAGGACGCGATTCCGCGCGGCCGCGTCAAGAAGGGTAGCGTTATGAAGGCCATCGTGGTGAGGACCGCGAAGGACATCCGCCGTCCTGACGGGTCGGTCATCCGCTTCGACCGAAATGCAGCAGTGCTGATCAATGCGCAGGGCGAGCCTGTGGGGACGCGCATCTTCGGGCCCGTTCCGCGTGAGCTGCGCGCCAAGAACCAGATGAAGATCATTTCGCTTGCGCCGGAGGTGCTGTGATGGCGGCGAAACTCAAGATCCGGAAGGGTGACAAGGTTGTGGTCCTCACCGGCAAGGACAAGGGTCGGCAGGGCGAGGTGATCCGTGTGATCCCGGCAGAAAATCGCGCGGTGGTGCGCGGTATCAACCTGGTCAAGCGGCATCAGAAGCAGTCGGCGGCGCAGGAGGGCGGTATCATTTCGAAGGAAATGCCCTTGCACGTGTCCAATCTCGCACTGCGCGATCCCAAGGATGGAAAGCCCACCCGTGTCGGTTTCAAGACGCTGGCTGACGGCAAGAAGGTTCGCGTGGCCAAGCGTTCGGGAGAAGTGATCGATGGCTAAGGAAGAGACCAAGAAGCCCGCTGCCAAGTCGGCGGGCGAGGCCAAGCCAAAGGCCCGCGCCAAGGCGGATAAGTCCGCTCCGGCCACGGCTGCGCCTGGTTCAGAGGGTGCGCCCGAGGGCTACGTGCCGCGCCTGCGGAAGCATTATGACGAGGTGGTGCGTCCGCAACTCCTCAAGGAATTCGGTTATTCCAATGCCATGCAGGTTCCGAAGATCACCAAGATCGTGCTCAACATGGGCATCGGTGAGGCAACGCAGGACTCCAAGCTGGTTCAGGTGGCGGCCGGTGAACTGGAGAAGATCGCCGGTCAGAAGGTGGTCGTCACCAAGTCCCGCAAGGCGATCGCCCAGTTCAAGATCCGCGAGAATCTCGCGATCGGCGCCAAGGTGACACTGCGCAAGGTGCGCATGTACGAGTTCCTCGACCGCCTCATCAACATTGCCCTGCCGCGCGTTCGTGACTTCCGCGGTCTCACTGATCGCAGTTTCGATGGCAGTGGTAACTACGCGTTCGGGATCAAGGAACACATCATCTTCCCGGAGATCGACTACGACAAGATCGATCGTGTCTGGGGCATGGACGTGATCATCTGCACCTCGGCCAAGACCGATGCCGAGGCCCGCGCGTTGATCGATGCCTTCAACTTCCCGTTCCGCAAGCCCGCCCGCAAGGCGGCCTAAGAAACAGTACAAGGCTGAGGTAAAGCCCATATGGCGAAAACGAGCTCGGTAGAAAAGAACAACCGCCGCCGCAAGATGGCGAAGCAGTATGCTGCAAAGCGTGCGAAGCTTAAGGCGATCATTCACAATAAGTCGCTTCCGATCGAGGATCGCTTCAGCGCCCAGCTCAAGCTGGCTGAGCTGCCGCGCAATTCCGCCAAGACCCGGATCCGTAATCGTTGTGAAGTAACGGGTCGCCCGCGTGCCTATTACCGTAAACTTAAGATGTCGCGTCTGGCGCTTCGCGAGATGGCCAACCTGGGTCTGATCCCCGGCATGGTCAAGTCGAGCTGGTAACAGATACGGACTTCAGGAGAGAAGAATGAGTGTGAATGATCCGATCGGCGACATGCTCGCTCGCATCCGGAACGCGCAGGAGAGGGGCAAGTCCAGCGTGGCGATGCCCCATTCCAGGCTGCGTGAGAATGTCCTTGGCGTTCTGCAGTCTGAGGGGTTCATCCGCGGCTTTGCGGTGGTGCAGCAGGGCAACAACAAGGCCCAGATCGAAGTTGAGCTGAAATACTTCGATGGCGCGCCGGTCATCCGCGAGCTGAACCGCGTGTCCAAGCCTGGCCGCCGTGTTTATGTCTCGGTCGGCGCTCTGCCCACGGTCTACAATGGCCTGGGTATTTCCATCCTGTCGACTCCCAAGGGCGTGATGTCGGACGCCGATGCGCGCGCGCAGAATGTCGGCGGCGAAGTTCTCTGCACCGTGTTCTGAGGTCTCACATGTCTCGTATCGGTAAGAAGTCAGTTCCAGTCCCGGCCGGCGTGACCGTGAATGTCGCGGGCAGCAATGTCTCGGTCAAGGGTCCCAAGGGCGAACTCAAGTTCGTGCTCACCGACCGGGTGATGGCGAAGATGGAGCAGGGCGGCGTAAAGGTCGAACCAAGGGACAAAACCAAGCTCTCGCGCTCTGCCTGGGGCATGTCGCGCACCATGATCTCGAACATGATCAAGGGTGTGACGGAGGGCTACAGCAAGTCGCTGGAGATCAACGGCGTGGGTTACCGCGCGGCGGTCCAGGGCAAGGTTCTGAGTCTGGCGCTCGGCTACAGCCATGATATCAACTATCCGATCCCGGACGGCATCGAGATCAAGACGCCGAAGCCAACCGAGATCACGGTATCGGGGATCAACAAGCAGCGTGTCGGTCAAGTTGCGGCCGAGATCCGCGAGTTCCGCGGACCCGAGCCATATAAGGGCAAGGGCGTCAAGTACGCTGGTGAATACATCTTCCGCAAGGAAGGCAAGAAGAAGTAACAGGTGGTGGCCATGGCCTCGAAAGCACAAAATATCCGCAAGACCCGCGTGCGCAAGGCGCTCGCCGCGCGCGGCGCACTGCGCCCCCGGCTGTCGGTGTTCAGGTCGTCCAAGAACATCTATGCCCAGGTTATTGATGATGCAAAGGGCGTGACCCTGGCAGCAGCATCGAGCCTCGAGAAGAGCCTCAAGGGCTCCATCAAGACCGGCGCCGACAAGGCCGCGGCAACGACCATTGGCAAGCTCATTGCCGAGCGTGCGATCAAGGCTGGCGTGAAGGACGTCGTGTTTGACCGCGGCGGTTATCTCTATCACGGGCGCGTCAAGGCGCTCGCGGACGCTGCCCGCGAGGGCGGCTTGAACTTCTGATTTTCTCCGGCGAAGGATAGGTAAATGGCTAAGGAACGTTCGGAGCGTGGCGACCGCAAGGACCGGGACAACCGGGAGGAGCGCGATAGCGAGTTCATCGACAAGCTGGTGCACATCAACCGTGTTGCCAAGGTGGTGAAGGGCGGCAAGCGCTTTGGGTTCGCCGCACTCGTCGTGGTTGGTGATCAGAAGGGTCGGGTCGGCTTTGGGCATGGCAAGGCGCGCGAAGTACCCGAGGCGGTACGCAAGGCAACCGAGTCGGCCAAGCGTGGCTTGATCCGCGTGCCACTGCGCGAGGGCCGCACTCTGCACCACGATATCGATGGCCGTTGGGGCGCTGGCAAGGTGACGCTGCGCACTGCGCCCCCCGGAACCGGTATCATCGCCGGCGGCCCGATGCGCGCCGTGTTCGAGTCGGTCGGCATGCAGGATGTGGTTGCCAAGTCGAAGGGTTCATCCAACCCCTACAACATGGTGCGCGCGACCTTTGACGCATTGAAGAAGCAGACCAGCCCGCGCGCTGTTGCCTCGCGCCGGGGCAAGAAGGTGTCTGACGTGCTGCGCCGCCGTGGTGGCGAGGCAGTGGCCGAGTAAGCGGAGAAGAGTGAACATGGCGAAGGCGAATAAGACTGTGACGATCCAGCAGGTTGCCAGCCCGCAGCGCCGCCCCGCGGAGCAGCGCGCCACGCTGATCGGGCTTGGCCTGAACAAGATGCGCAAGACGTCGACGCTGCAGGACACGCCTGCGGTGCGCGGCATGATTGCCAAGGTTGCGCACCTGGTGCGCGTTGTCGAATAAGGAACAGCTGCTATGAAGCTCAACGAGATTGCCGACAATCCTGGTGCGCGCCACGCTCGCAAGCGGGTTGGCCGTGGCATTGGCTCCGGACTTGGCAAGACGGCAGGCCGCGGCGGCAAAGGCCAGACAGCGCGCAAGGGCGGCGCCAAGGCAGGTTTTGAAGGCGGGCAGATGCCGATCTACCGCCGCTTGCCCAAGCGGGGGTTCAACAAGCCGAATGCAGTTGAATACAGCGAGGTGAACCTGTCCCGCGTGCAGGCAGCCGTCGACGCAAAGAAGCTTGATGCTGCAGCGCCGGTGACAGCTGCGGCTCTGGTTGCTGCCGGCGTGATTTCATCGGCGCGTGGCGGCGTAAGGTTGCTCGGCAAGGGTGAACTCAAGGCCAAGCTGAATTTTGAGGTTTATCATGCAACGGCTGGCGCCGTTGAGGCCGTGAAGAAGGCTGGCGGCTCGGTGAAGGTTCTGAAGCCGGTCGAAAAGGCCGAGGACGCTACTTAAGCTTGCAAGCGCGGTCGACCGTTCCCTCATCAAGGGTGCTGGAACCGCGATAAGGACGAGACCATGGCATCAGCGGCCGAACAACTTGCTGCCAATCTGAATCTTGGCGCTCTCGCCAAGTCCGAGGATCTGAAAAAGCGGATCTGGTTTACGCTCGGTGCGCTGATCGTCTATCGGCTGGGAAGCTACATTCCAATACCCGGCATTGATGCCGTCGAACTGGCGAAGTTCGCGGCTCAGAATTCTTCGGGCATCCTTGGCTGGGTCAACAATCTTGCCGGTGGCGCTCTGGGGCGCATGGCGATTTTTGCCCTCAACATCATGCCCTATATTTCTGCATCGATCATCATACAGCTGATGACATCGGTGTCCCCCCATCTTGAGCAACTCAAGAAAGAGGGTGAGCAGGGGCGCAAGAAGATCAATCAGTACACCCGTTACGGAACAGTGCTTCTGGCTGCACTCCAGTCCTACGGCATCGCGGTGGGCCTTGAGGGGCAGCCTGGCCTAGTGACTGATCCGGGCATGTTCTTCCGGCTGTCGACCGTCATCACGCTGACCGGCGGCACCGTGTTCCTTATGTGGCTCGGCGAGCAGATCTCCTCGCGCGGCATTGGAAACGGCATCTCGCTGATCATATTTGCGGGCATCGTCGCCGGGCTGCCCGCCGGTATCGCCGGTCTGCTCGAGTTGGGCCGGACCGGACAGATCACCACATTCGTGATCCTTGGCATAATCATCATGGCGGTGGCGGTGATTGCCTTCATCGTCGTCATGGAGCGCGCCCAGCGCCGCCTGTTGATCCAGTATCCGAAGCGGCAGGTTGGCAACAAGATGTTTCAGGGCGAGAGCTCTCATCTGCCACTCAAGCTCAATACGTCTGGTGTCATTCCACCGATCTTTGCGTCTTCCCTGCTGCTGCTGCCGATTACGGTGGCCAATTTCACCAAGGGCCAGGGGCCTGACTGGCTCAATACCATTACGGCAATGGTCGGGCACGGCCAGCCGCTGTTTCTGGCGCTCTACGCCATACTGATCGTTTTCTTTGCCTTCTTCTACACTTCCATCATGTTCAACCCGCAGGAGACGGCGGATAACTTGAAGAAGTATGGCGGGTTCATTCCTGGCATCCGACCAGGAGAGCGTACTGCCGAGTACATCGATTATGTGCTGACGCGGATCACACTTGTCGGAGCGCTTTATCTGACCGTCGTCTGTCTGCTTCCCGAATTCCTGATCGGCTACACCGGCGTGCCGTTCTACTTCGGCGGTACGTCATTGCTCATCGTCGTGAGCGTGACCATGGATACGGTGGCACAGGTCCAGGGTCATCTTCTTGCACAGCAGTATGAGGGGTTGATCAAGAAATCAAAGCTTCGCGGAGGCAAGCGGTGAACATCATCCTTCTTGGGCCCCCAGGGGCGGGGAAGGGAACCCAGGCCAGGCTGATGGAAGATCGGCATGGCATGAAGCAGCTGTCGACGGGTGACATGCTGCGGGCCGCTGTGGCAGCTGGGACGGAGACAGGGCGCCGCGCCAAGACGATCATGGACCGGGGCGAGCTGGTTCCTGATGACGTCGTGGTCGGCATCATATCCGACCGTCTTGGGCAGCCGGATGTTCGCGGCGGCTTCATTCTCGACGGGTTTCCGCGCAATACCGCTCAGGCAGAGGCGCTGGACAGAATGCTCGCCGGCAAGGGGCTGAAGCTCGATGCCGTGATCGAGATGAAGGTGGATGATGAAGCGCTCGTCGGGCGCATCACCGGCAGGTATACCTGTGCCAAGTGCGGCAAGGGCTATCACGACCGTTTCGAGATACCGAAGGCTGCCGGCGTTTGCGACGTGTGCGGGGGCACCCAGTTCAACCGCCGCGCTGACGACAATGAAAAGACGGTCCGCGACCGGCTTTTCGTCTACAACGCCCAGACCGCGCCGCTTGTGCAGTATTACAGCGGCCGTGGAGTATTGAGGACGATTGACGGGATGGCGGACATCGCTGAGGTGACCCGCCAGATCGAAGACGTGCTGAAAGGGCCGCAGCGGCCGATTTGAGTCGATTCAGGAGGTTGACGCCGCGGCGATTCACCTCTAGAAGCGCGCTCAAATTCGGTACGTGACAGGCTGGCTTCAGGGGGAGCGACCCTTGGGGTACGGCCTTGTGCCTTTGACAGGGGCCGGCTGAAGCGAGGAATTTAGACGAATTCGACAGCTCAAGCTGTTGAAAAAACTAGGAGAAAAGGCGTGGCCCGTATTGCAGGCGTCAACATCCCGACAAGCAAGCCAGTGGCGATTGCACTGCGCTACATTTATGGCATTGGACCAGTGAATGCCCTCGAGATCTGTGAAAAGACACGGATAGCACCAGAAAAGCGCGTCAATGCGCTGTCTGACGCTGAGGTTCTTGCCATCCGCGAGGTGATCGACCGCGATTACGTTGTGGAAGGTGACCTGCGGCGCGAAGTATCCATCAACATCAAGCGTCTTACTGACCTTGGTTGCTACCGTGGCATGCGGCACCGCAAGGGGTTGCCGGTGCGCGGCCAGCGCACTCACACCAACGCCCGCACCCGTAAGGGGCCCGCCAAGGCAATCGCCGGCAAGAAGAAGTAAAGGCTGAAAGAACATGGCTAAGGAAGCGCAACGTCCGCGCCGCAAAGAGCGCAAGAACATTTCCTCCGGCGTGGTCCATGTGAACTCGTCGTTCAACAACACGATGATCACGATCACCGACGTGCAGGGCAACGCCATCGTCTGGGCCTCTGCAGGCAAGCTGGGCTTCAAGGGCTCGCGCAAGTCGACGCCCTATGCGGCACAGGTTGCGGCCGAACAGGTCGGGCGCGCTGCGATGGAACACGGCATGCGCACTGTCGAGGTCGAAGTATCCGGTCCAGGCGCTGGCCGCGAGTCGGCGCTGCGCGCTCTGCAGGCCTGTGGCCTTCAGGTGACGTCGATCCGTGATGTCACCCCCATTCCTCACAATGGGTGCCGGCCTCCCAAGCGCCGGCGTGTCTAGTCTCGCCCCCGGCCGCCCCGCGGCTGGAAGACGGTCCGAATTCATCTTCTGAAAACGTGGTGCTCCGTCAGGCTCACCAGATTTTCGACAGGAAGCACAAAAGATGCAAGTAAACCCGAAGAATTGGCAAGAGCTGATCCGTCCATCGAAGCTGGATGTTCAGTCGGGCCGCGACCGCCGTCGCATAGCCACCTTTGTGGCCGAACCGCTGGAGCGGGGATTTGGCACGACGCTTGGCAATGCCCTGCGCCGCGTGTTGCTGTCATCGCTGCAGGGTGCGGCAGTGACCTCCGTTCATATCGATGGAGTTCTGCACGAGTTCTCATCGATTGCCGGTGTGCGCGAGGATGTGACGGACATGATCCTCAACATCAAGGAGATTGCCATCTCCATGCAGGGTGAGGGTCCGAAGCGGCTGATGCTTCGCAAGGAGGGGCCTGGCGTGGTTCGCGCCGGCGACATCCAGGTCACTGGAGACATACAGATCCTCAATCCTGAGCATGTCATCTGTACGCTTGATCAAGGCGCTGAGGTTCGCATCGAGTTCACCGTCAGCACCGGCAAGGGCTATGTCTCCGCAGAGCGCAACCGCCCGGAGGACGCTCCGATCGGTCTCATTCCAGTTGACTCGATCTACAGCCCGGTGAAGCGGGTGTCCTTCAAGATCGAGAATACGCGTGAGGGACAGATCCTCGACTACGACAAGCTCATCATGAACGTCGAAACCGATGGGTCCGTGACGCCCGATGACGCGGTCGCATATGCAGCCCGGATCCTGCAGGACCAGTTGTCGGTGTTCATCAACTTCTCCGAACCGTCAAAGGCGGTGATCGAGGAGACACGCCCAGAGTTGGAGTTCAATGCGGCTCTTCTAAAGAAAGTGGATGAGCTCGAACTGTCCGTGCGCTCGGCAAACTGCCTGAAGAACGACAATATCGTCTATATCGGCGATCTGATTCAGAAGACTGAGGCGGAAATGCTCCGTACACCAAATTTTGGTCGCAAGTCGCTGAACGAGATCAAGGAAGTTCTGGCGCAGATGGGTTTGCACCTCGGCATGGAAGTGCCGAATTGGCCGCCTGAAAACATCGACGAACTGGCCAAGAAGTACGAACAGCATTATTGAGAATGATATGGTGGCACCCGTGGTGCGCCGAGAGTGAAGGAGAACGGTTATGCGTCATGGTTTCAGAGGTCGCCGGTTCAACCGTACGGCTGAACACCGCGAAGCAATGTTTGCCAATATGGCGGCAGCTTTGATAAAGCATGAGCAGATCGTGACGACCTTGCCGAAGGCGAAAGACCTTCGCCCGGTGGTCGAGAAACTCGTGACGCTTGCGAAGCGTGGCGGATTGCATTCCCGGCGGATGGCCATTGCGCAGATGCGCGACGAAACACAGGTTCGTAAACTCTTCGACGTAATTGCAAAGCGTTATGCAAGCCGCAACGGCGGATATCTGCGCATCATGAAGGCAGGCTTCCGTTATGGAGATCAGGCGCCAATGGCGGTGATCGAGTTCGTCGATCGCGATGTTAGTGCGCGCGGTCTCGACTCGGGTCCGAGCCAGAAGGTGGAGGAGACGGCCGAAGCCGCAGCCTGATCGATCAGTTTCAGGAATTCTTCGGGCAGGGGCAGCGGAAACGTTGCCCTTTTCTGCTTTTGATCTAAATGTATGAATATAAGTGGTGTGCATCCGGCGGAATTACGCGTCGGTTGCCAGGCTGAGCTTGCGGGGGTGGATCGAGAGGAATGAGCGGATCGACGCGATGACTGGCCGATTTGACATCTTCAGCGCCAGCCAGGAGCCGTTCACGGATCTCGCCGAGCCGGTACAAGCCTTGCGCTCCGCCCGCGACCGGTTTCAGGTGCTCCACCTGTCATACTGGTTTCTGGGTTCGCTTCAGAATGCCCCCGATCGCATGAAATGGCTTTCGACCTATGACGAGAGCTACACGGCCGTCTATATGCGCGAATATTCGCCGCACGGGGACAGAGCATTCAGTGTGTGCTTCAGCAGGCTCCTGCCCCTCGATTGGGACGAGGTGCGCCGCAGTGATGCATCAGTCGAAAGGATACATGCCACGGCAGAGCGTTTCGGCGTAGGACGCCATGGCATCTCCATCCCGATCCGCGAGCCTGGCTACGGTGACGCTCTGTTCTCCATCAATTTCAATTGTGCCGATCGCGACTGGAGCGAGGTCAGGCGCGAACTGGCGAACGACCTGCACCTCTTTGCCCACTATTTTCATCACCGGATGCGGCAGGTCACAGAGCTCCACGAATCGATCGGTCCGATGACGTTGAGTCCGCGGGAGCGGGAGGTGCTGTACTGGGCCGCCGAGGGCAAGACTGCCAGGGAGACAGCAAGACTGCTCAGGCTCAGCGAGAGTGCAGTCAAGCTCTATGGCGCAAAGGCAATGGACAAGCTGCAGGCCAGAACCAAAGCTCACGCAGTTGCAATAGCCGTCCGGCATGACATGCTCGGATGAAGTCTCACGTGCTTGCGATCATGCGCCGGTGAAGACGGTCTCGACTGGTACGACGGCGTGGCAGCCATAACCATTGAATCGGGTAGCTGTGGCCAGCCCATAGGCGCCCAGCGTGCCGAATTCGATGTAGTCACCCTCGCGGAGATCAAGCGGCAGATCGAGTTTCACGGGAAGGACATCCAGCGGGTCGCAGGTTGGCCCGAACACTTTCCATTGCTTGACTGGACCGGTCAGGGTTGCGCCATTGCGGATGGCACGATGGGGTGGCTGCAGTTCAGGGACCTGCATGAACTCCATCAGTCCGCCATAGATGCCATCATTGAGGAAGACATCGTCACCATCTGAGCAGACCAGCTTGATGGAAGTCAGAAGGGACATGGAACTGGCAACCAGGCCACGGCCTGGCTCACATTCAAGCAGCGGCCTGCCAATGTCGCCGAAGCAGCGGGTGGTTGCCGTATCGATGGCTTCGAAGAACTGGGAAATAGATGCGGGCCTGCTGAGCGGATAGCTGGCGGGAAATCCACCGCCGACGTTCAGCGTCTTCACGGGTGTCGCGGCTGCGTCGACGATACGGCGGGCGGCTTCGATATGGCGTACATACACAGCTGGATCCCGCGACTGCGAGCCGGGATGGAAGGTGAGGACAGGTGTGAGACCCAGTCGCGCAATCATGGCAACGAGCCCGGCCGCTGCAGCCTCGGGTGCGCCAAACTTGGTTGAGAAGTCATGCGCGGACAGGCCCTGCGCGCGCGGCAGCACGAAGCGAACCGCCAGCTCGACGCCGCTGGCTGTGCCTACGATTGCAGCGATCTTTTCGATCTCTTCGCGCGCGTCCACTGCAAAGCGGCGGCAGCCGAAGCGGTGAAAGGCGGTGAAGATCTCCCGGCGCGACTTGACCGGGTTGTGGTAGTGGAAAACCGCGCCTGGCTGGATGGCCTGAACGGCGGCCATTTCGTGGACGGACGCGACATCCCAATGGCGCAGGCCCGCGCCAGACAGGGTGCTCAAGACCTCAGTGGAGGGATTTGCCTTGACGGCATAGCTCACCCGCCCAGGGAATCCGGCATGGAACACCGCGAGGCGAGCACGCAGCGCGGTCGCACTGAAGCAGAAAACCGGATCGTCCGGGCTCGCAGCAAGGCTGACGGCCATGGCATCTTCTGAGGCAATATTGTTTCGGGTCTTGCGGGCAGTCTGAGCCATGGCAACCTCCAGAGGACACATGGCGGTGCAGATAGGGCTCAGAGCTGTTGGAATGAACACGGCAGTGTGCTGAATTGTGCCGGATGAGTCGTCGATATGACGGCGAAGGACAGCGTTGTGACGAAACTACAGCTAACGCCGAAGGATGAGGAGCTGATCGAGCTTCTCCAGCTTGATTCGCGCTTGCCGGTAGCCGTTCTGGCCCGCAGGCTCGGCCTGTCGCGTACAACGGTTCAGGACCGGCTGGTCCGGCTCAGGGAAGCAGGTGTTATCAGGGCCTTTACCATTCGCCTGGCGAAGGAGCTTGAGGAGGGCGGATTGAGTGCCTTCGTGACGCTGGCGGTCGAGCCGCGACGCCAGATCGAACTCGCCCGGCAACTGGCCCGGTTTCCCCAGGTTCGGACCCTGCATACGGTGAGCGGCAAGTTCGATCTCATTGCCCAAGTGAGGACTCAATCATCCGCTGATATGGACGCATTGATTGATCGCATCGGTCAGATTCCAGGTGTCACGCGGGTGGAAACCTCGGTCATCCTGTCAACAAAACTAGATCGCAACCAGGGCCTGACTACCGCCCGTGAGGAGTGACATGTACCGAATCCTGCTTGCCGTCCTGCTGATGTTACTGCTGCCTGCCGGGCCCGCCGCCAGAGCCGAGGAGGCGGTGCCGCAGTCCGTGGCTGAGCTGCAGCTGTCATTTGCGCCTCTGGTGAAACGCTCAGCGCCAGCCGTTGTCAATGTCTACGCGCAACGCCTGCAGGAACAGCGCAGCAACAGCCTGTTTCAGGATCCATTTTTCAGGCGTTTCTTCGGTGATGGCGGATCGATGGGGGGCGCGCGCAAGCGCGTGCAGAATTCGCTGGGCTCAGGCGTGCTGGTTGATCCCTCTGGATTGATCGTCACCAATCACCATGTGATAGGAACCGACAGTGACATCAAGGTAGTTCTGGCCGATCGGCGCGAGTTTGATGCCAAGGTCCTCCTGGCTGACGAGCGCACTGACCTTGCCGTGCTCAAGATCGAGGTTCCTGACGAGGACCTGCCTGCTCTGACGCTTGGAGATTCCGATGCGCTCGAGGTAGGCGATCTCGTTTTGGCAATCGGCAACCCGTTCGGGGTTGGCCAGACAGTCACGAGTGGCATTGTGTCAGCTCTTGCGCGAACGCGGATCGGCGTCACCGACTATCAGTTCTTCATCCAGACCGATGCCGCCATCAACCCTGGAAACTCCGGTGGTGCTCTGGTCAACGTGAAGGGTGAGCTGATCGGCATCAACACGGCAATTTTCTCCCGCGGTGGCGGTTCGATTGGTATTGGTTTTGCCATTCCGTCAAACATGGTGAAGACAGTCGTTGCGACTGCCGAAAGCGGGGGGCAGGCAATCCGCCGTCCGTGGATCGGCGCCGAGGTTCAGGATGTAACGTCCGATATCGCATCTTCGCTCGGGATGGCGAGGCCAGAGGGCGCATTGATTGTCAGCCTGCACCCGGACAGCCCACTTGGAGTGGCTGGATTGAAACGTGGCGACATCATACTCGCCGTGGAAGGAAAGCCCGTCGAAAGCGCACAGGAATTGGGATACCGCGTGGCGACGACGTCGATTGGCGCTGCCACAATCATCGAGTATCTGCGCAAGGGTGAGCGCCGGGAAACCCAGGTGACGATGATCGCTGCTCCCGAAACTGTGGCGCGTTCGGAGACGACTATCGAGGGTAAGAACCCTTTCGCTGGCGCCGTGGTCGCCAATCTGTCGCCCGCTGTTGCTGATGAGGTTGATCTTCCGGCTGACGCAACCGGCGTGGTGGTCGTGCGGCTCGAAGACGGACCTGCGGCGCGCTTCGTCAAGCGTGGCGACGTGATTGTCGAGGTCAACAGGCAGAAGGTGGGTTCGGTGGAGGACCTCACGTCCGCCCTGTCCGGAGACGAGGGTTTCTGGCGCATCGAGATCAATCGCGGGGGCCGCAGCATTAAAATTGCGATCGGGGGCTGATGTCGACGCTGTTTGCCGCTGCCGGACTGGGTAGTGAGGCGCCACGCCCGCTCGCCGACAGGCTGAGGCCTCAGAAGCTGTCCGACGTGGTTGGACAGGACCATCTCGTTGGCGAAGACGGTGTCATCACGCGCATGCTTGCGGCCGGACGCATCCCGTCGATCATCCTGTGGGGACCGCCGGGTACGGGCAAGACGACCATCGCACGCCTGCTGGCGGGTGAGACAGGTTTGGCCTTCGAGCAAATCTCAGCAATTTTTTCGGGTGTTGCCGATCTCAAGAAGGTATTCGAGCAGGCCCGCATCCGCCGCGAGCAGGGGCGGGGTACGCTTTTGTTCGTCGACGAGATCCATCGTTTCAACAAGTCGCAGCAGGACTCCTTCCTGCCATTTGTCGAGGATGGAACCATCATCCTGGTCGGAGCCACGACGGAGAACCCGTCCTTCGAACTCAACGGGGCGCTGCTGTCGAGGGCCCAAGTTCTTGTCCTCAATCGCCTCAAGGCGAATGCGCTGGACGCCCTGATCCGGCGGGCTGAGGTGTATGAGCGCCGACCGCTTCCTGCAGATGAGGCTGCACGAAGCGCAATCTGCTCGTTGGCAGACGGTGATGGGCGCTATTTCCTCAACTTGCTGGAGGAGATTTTTGCTGCCGTTCCCGCGGGGGGAGCGGCACTAACGCCTGCGGACCTGGCGCGCACCGTGCAGAAGCGGCTGCCGCTCTATGACAAGGCATCGGATGGACACTACAATCTGATATCCGCACTCCATAAGTCCGTGCGCGGTTCAGACCCGGACGCCGCACTCTATTATCTTGCTCGCATGCTGGTTGCTGGTGAAGATCCGTTATTCATTGTCCGCCGCGTGGTGCGGATGGCGGTGGAGGACGTTGGATTGGCCGACCCCGCTGCTCTGCAACAGGCGCTGCTGGCCAAAGAGGCTTATGATTTTCTGGGCAGCCCGGAGGGTGAGTTGGCGATTGCACAGGCCGTAGTCTATGTCGCGACAGCGCCAAAGTCGAATGCGCTGTATACGGCCTACAAAGCCGCAAGCGGGCGGGCACAGCAAACGGGTTCGCTGATGCCGCCCAAGATCATCCTCAACGCGCCAACCAAGCTCATGAAGCAACAGGAGTATGGAACCGGCTATCGCTATGATCACGATGAGCCGGATGGCTTCTCAGGTCAGAATTATTTTCCGGAGGGGCTAGGCCGCGAGAGCTACTATCACCCTGTGGAGCGTGGTTTCGAACGAGAGGTGAGGAAACGGCTGGAGTACTGGGAGCGACTGAGGCAGGAGCGCAGCCGCTAAGGCCCGGAGATCACTCGGCAGCCTGCTGCTTGGCTTTGCGCAGGACGTCCTTCAGGAAGCGGCCTGTATAACTGCGCTTCTCCCGGATCACATCTTCGGGCGTGCCCGCCACGACGATTTCACCGCCGCCGTCTCCACCCTCTGGGCCAAGATCGATAAGCCAGTCAGCGGTCTTGATAACTTCGAGATTGTGTTCGATCACGACCACGGTGTTGCCCTGCTCGACCAACTCATGCAGCACTTCGAGAAGTTTTTTCACGTCATGGAAATGCAGCCCCGTAGTAGGCTCATCGAGAAGATAAAGCGTGCGGCCGGTGGCGCGCTTGGAGAGTTCCTTGGCAAGCTTGACTCGCTGCGCCTCGCCGCCTGAGAGCGTGGTGGCTTGCTGGCCCACCTTGATGTAGCCGAGCCCCACGCGCTCCAGCGTTTCCATCTTGTCGCGGACGCTGGGCACGGCGCGGAAGAATTCGCCTGCTTCCGTTACCGTCATCTCCAGCACATCGGCGATCGATTTGTCCTTGAATTTGATCTCCAGCGTCTCGCGGTTGTAGCGATGCCCATGACAGGCATCGCAGGTGACATAGACATCGGGCAGGAAGTGCATCTCGATCTTGATGACACCGTCGCCCTGGCAGGTTTCGCAGCGCCCGCCCTTGACGTTGAACGAGAAGCGGCCCGGTTCATAGCCCCGCGCCTTGGCTTCGGGCAGCCCCGCGAACCAGTCCCGGATCGGCGTGAAGGCGCCGGTATAGGTGGCGGGGTTGGAGCGCGGCGTCCGGCCGATCGGGCTCTGATCGATGTCGATGATCTTGTCGAGGAATTCGAGGCCCTCGATGCGGTCATGCTCGGCGGGCGCCTCGCGCGTGCCCATCAGCTTGCGCGCCGCGGCGCGGTAGACAGTGTCGATCAGAAGTGTCGACTTCCCGCCGCCGGAAACACCGGTCACGCAGGTGAAGACGCCCAGCGGAATCTCGGCGGAAATATTCTTGAGGTTGTTGGCGCGGGCGCCAAGGACCCGGATCGAACGCCCCTTCTGCCATTTGCGCCGGCCTCTGGGTACGGGTACCTGCTGAAGCCCCGTGAGGTATTGACCGGTCAGGGATTTTTTATCCGCCATGATCTGCGCCGGCGTACCCTGGGACACGATCTTGCCACCGTGAACCCCCGCACCAGGTCCGATGTCGACGACATAATCGGCCATGCGGATCGCGTCCTCGTCATGCTCGACCACGATCACGGTGTTTCCGAGATCGCGCAGATGGATGAGCGTATCGAGAAGCCGAGCATTGTCGCGCTGATGAAGGCCGATCGACGGCTCGTCAAGTACGTAAAGCACGCCCGTGAGGCCCGAACCGATCTGTGACGCGAGGCGGATCCGCTGGCTCTCGCCGCCAGAGAGTGTTCCGGAATTTCGCGACATGCTGAGATAGTCGAGGCCGACATCCACGAGGAACTTGAGGCGCTCGCGGATTTCCTTGAGGATCCGGGCAGCAATCTCGCGGTCCTTGGGCTTGAGGGTTTCCGCGAGTTCGCTGAACCATGTGTTTGCTTCGCGGATCGATAGTTGCGACACCTCGCCAATATGCTTGCCGGCCAGCTTGACAGCAAGAGACTGAGGCTTCAACCGATAGCCACCACACTCGCTGCAGGGATGGTCAGACTGATAGCGGGAGAGCTCCTCGCGCATCCACTCCGAGTCCGTCTCCCGCCAGCGCCGCTCAATGTTGCCGATCACGCCCTCGAAGGGTTTCTTGGTCTTGTAGGTGCGGATGCCATCGTCATACGCGATGGTCACTTCATCTTCGCCCGTGCCGAAAAGGATACCGTCGCGGGCCTTCTTGGGCAGCTCTTTCCAAGGTGTGCTCATTGATACCTTGTAGTGACGGGCGAGCGCTTCAAGCGTCTGGGTGTAATAGGGAGATGTGTTGCCCGTGCGCGCCCAGGGCAGAATGGCGCCCTCGCGCATTGACAGGGATGTATCGGGTACGACGAGCTCCGCTTCGAAATGAAGCTGTGTTCCAAGGCCATCGCAGGTGGGGCAGGCGCCAAACGGATTATTGAAGGAGAAGAGGCGCGGCTCGATTTCATCGATGGTGAAGCCAGAGACTGGGCAGGCGAAACGCTCCGAAAACAGCAGGCGCTCATGAGTTTCGTTCTTGGATTTGTTGGCCCCCTCCTCGGAGGTGGCGGATGCCGGAAGTGGCTTGTCGGCGAATTCGGCAACGGCGAGACCATCGGCCAGCTTCAGGGCAGTCTCCAGGCTGTCCGCGAGCCTTGTACCGAGGTCAGGCTTGACCACGAGCCGATCAATGACGACGTCGATGTCATGCTTGAATTTCTTGTCGAGCGCTGGAACGCTGTCGATGTCATGAAAGCGGCCATCGATCTTGACCCGGGTGAAGCCTTTTTTCTGAAGTTCAGCGAGCTCCTTGCGGTATTCGCCCTTGCGACCGCGCACGATGGGTGCAAGCAGGTAGAGGCGTGTTACCTCCGGAAGGGCGAGGATGCGGTCTACCATCTTGGTGACCGTCTGACTTTCGATGGGAAGGCCGGTTGCGGGGGAGTAGGCCACGCCGATGCGCGCGAACAGAAGGCGCATGTAATCGTAGATTTCGGTGACGGTGCCCACTGTGGATCGCGGGTTGCGGCTTGTTGTCTTCTGTTCGATGGAAATGGCGGGCGAGAGGCCGTCGATCTGGTCGACGTCCGGCTTCTGCATCATTTCCAGGAACTGCCGCGCATAGGCCGACAGCGACTCGACATAGCGCCGCTGGCCCTCGGCATAGATGGTGTCGAAGGCGAGAGAGGACTTGCCGGAGCCCGAAAGCCCGGTGAACACGATCAGCTTGTCCCGCGGGAGTTCCAGGGACACGTTCTTCAGATTGTGCTCGCGCGCCCCCTGAATTGAAATCACTTTCTTCTGCTCAGGCATGCGCCCCCGGTAGATCAAGAACGAAACTTCGGCAAGGATGGCCTAGCCTGCAACGTCGGTACGCAGAAGTGGCCATGTCAGTTCGGTTTATCCACATGAACCCGGTCGTGGCGGATCCTGTGGCCTGGGTATCAGTTTTCCACGTGAAAGGTGGTGGAGATGTAGGTCTCGTCCTCTTGGCCGGAGCGCTCGAACGTCAGAAAATCGTAGTAGCCGCAGCGGCCTTCGCCCGGATAGCTTCGGCAGGTTGATGGCCTGGCCAGGTAGATCGTGCAGCGACGCTCGGTTGTATCGAAGAACTGGCAGATCTTGCCAAAATGTTCGTCCTTCTTGCGGCGCATGACGCGCTTGTAGCCGTGCGCTGACTTGAAATACTTCTTTTCAGCCTGCTTCAGCGACAAGCCAAAATGCTTCGCAATACGCTGGGCGTCGCGGTCCTTGACCTCGATGACAGGGTAGGAGCAGCAGTAACCTGGGCATTTCAGGCAGTCATATTTCTTGCGTGGCATGTGGCTCTGATCCGGTTTGGCGAAGCGTGAAGGATTAGGCCGATGGCGAGCGGCCTGCAACGGCTTGTGACTTCTGGCCAGTCAGTTGCGCATATTTTCTGTTGGTATCCGTGATCTCGCCCATGAGCCATTCACGGAAGGCGCGGGCCGGGGCGGTTTCCTTGGGACCTCGGGCCCGGACGAGCCAGTAGTGCCAGTGATCCTTCATGTCGAAGGCGAAGGGGCGCACCAGCCAGCCTTCGACCAGCGAGTCGGTGACCAGCATCTGGTCGGCCAGCGCGAAGCCCTGGCCGGCCTCGGCGGCGTCAATGGCGAGATGGTTCTGGAACAGCGTGCCGCGCCAGTCCTCAACGCCGGTGACCCCATTGGCCGCCAGCCAGTCTGCCCACCATTGTTTGCGGGATTCATGCAGCAGGTTGAAATCGGCAAGATCAGCTGGCGTGAGGCCGTCGCGGCCAGCAATCAGCCTGGGTGAGCAGACGGGGAAGATGAGGGCGTCCGTCAGCTTGATCGCTTCGACGTCCGGCCAGAGCCCCGACCCATACCGGATACCGACGTCAGCCTCGCCGGACCGGAAGTCCGCGAGCTTGTTGGTGGGGTCGATGGTGAGTTCGATATCCGGGTGAAGGTCATTGAAACGTCCGAGCCGTGGCACGAGCCAGCGAGACGCGATGGCTGGCTCGACGCTGAGCTTGAGTTGGCGGACATCGCCCACGGCGGCCGCCTCACGGGTGGCATCGCTCAGTTGGTCGAAGAGGGGGGTAAGGCGAAGCCCATATCGTCGACCGGCATCGGTAAGGACCACCCCGCGGCCAGTCCGGGTAAAGAGATCGGTGCCAAGCCACTCCTCGAGATCTCGAATGTGCCGGCTGATGGCAGCATGTGTCACGAACAGCTCGGCGGCGGCCTCGGTGAAGCTCTCCAGCCGGGCTGCAGCTTCAAAGGCCTTCAATGCATTGAGTGAGGGTAGCCGTCGCGCCATGACATCATGTGAGTTTATGTTACAGGTAACGTAGTTTATTGCCGTTTGTCTCGCAAGAGCGAAAGAGGCATAGTCCTGTGATCAGACGAAGGAAAGGTTCGGCCCAGAGGAGGCTCAAGATGAATTGGATTTTCAACGCGTATTCAGAGGTTTACCAGGCTGCGATGCTACAGCAGGGCAGCTCACCACATCATGTTGCACCTGCGAAGTCTCGAGCTGCCCGGCAGCCGAAACTGCTGTTCGGACTGTTTGGCGTCCGGCAACGATAATCTGCCTGGATGGCGCC
>NZ_JBIIDX010000030.1:0-24300 GCF_044238155.1 Aestuariivirga sp.
GAGACAAATAGGCAAAGAAGCGCGGTTGGTGCTCGTCGTGGCTCATGTACCCGAGGGAGTATATGTGCACGAGCGCAGAAACGGTGTTGACGACAACCAGCATAACGGCGGTGAGTGTGTCGACCCGGATCGTCCAGTTTGCAGCCAGCGCCCCGGAGTTGATCCAGCGCAGAACATCAACCTTCTCAACGCTGGCTTCGTGCAGGAAGCCCACGAATACATACCAGGACAATACGGCGCCGAGGCAGAGCAGGCCCGTGGTGAGATACATCGGCCATTTGGGTCCAGCATAATGCCCATGATGGCTGTGGTCGTCATGATCATGGGCGTCGTGAGAGCCATGCGCCTGATGATTCCCATGACCATGATGACCGCCATACACCTCGGCATCGCTGCCCAGCCCCTTGAACAAGCGAGTGCCAAGGAGACCGGCGATGATCGCGCCGACGAGCGGCAGGAAGACGATGGCAGTCAGGACGGCGTGCATGTTTCCCGTCAGCCCTTCATGAGATTGATGTCTTCAACCGCGATGGTGCCGCGGTTGCGGAAATAGGTGACGAGGATTGCAAGGCCAATGGCGGCCTCGCCTGCGGCGACGGTGAGAACGAGCAGTGCAAACACCTGACCAACAAGATCGCCAAGGAAGCTCGAAAAGGCGACCAGATTGATGTTCACGGCGAGCAAGATCAGTTCCACTGACATGAGAATGACGATCACGTTCTTACGGTTCAGGAAGATGCCAAAGATGCCAACCGTGAAAAGGATGGCGGCGACCGTCAGGTAGTGCGAGAGCCCGATGTCCATGTCTCAGATCCCCTGCCCCGGCTTCACCTTGACAATCTCGATGGCGCTCGCCGGATTGCGGGCTACCTGGGTTGCGATATCCTGACGCTTGACGCCATGCTTGTGACGAAGGGTCAATACGATGGCTCCCACCATTGCGACAAGCAGCACAAGTCCGGCAGCCTGGAAGTAGAACAGAAACTCCGTGTAGAGAATACGGCCCAGGGCTTCGGTGTTGGAGACGCCCTCAGGAATTGGGGCGCCGCGCGCCTGAACGCTGGACGGATCAATCGCCCAGCTTCCCACCACCAATGCGAGTTCAACCAGAACGATGAGGCCAATGGAGGCCCCCACCGGCAGATAGTTCAGCATGCCCTCGCGCAACTCGACGAAATCAACATCCAGCATCATCACGACGAAGAGGAACAGAACCGCCACGGCGCCGACATAGACCACGACCAGAATCATGGCGAGGAATTCTGCCCCCAGAAGCACGAACAGGCCGGCGGCATTGAAAAAGCAGAGAATCAGGAACAGCACCGAATGCACCGGATTGCGCGCCGAAATCACCATCACGGCGGATGCGACCGCAACGGCGGCGAACAGATAGAAAAACAGCGCGGCAACCATGACGACTCCTTCAGCGGTAGGGTGCGTCCATCGCGATACTCTTCGCGATTTCACGCTCCCAGCGGTCACCATTGTCGAGCAGTTTCTGCTTGTCGAACAGAAGCTCCTCGCGGGTTTCGGTGGCAAACTCGAAATTGGGCCCAAGCACGATTGCATCGACCGGGCAGGCCTCCTGGCAGAATCCGCAATAGATGCACTTGACCATGTCGATGTCGTAGCGCGTGGTGCGGCGTGTGCCATCATTGCGCCTCGGTCCGGCCTCGATGGTGATGGCCAGCGCAGGACACACCGCCTCGCACAGCTTGCAGGCAATGCACCGTTCCTCCCCATTTGGATACCGGCGCAGCGCATGCTCACCCCGAAATCTTGGCGATACAGGCCCTTTCTCGTTCGGATAGTTCACCGTTGCCTTTGGGGCAAAGAAATAGCGCAGAGCAAGCACTGTTGCCGCAAGAAACTCCTTAAGAAAAAGCGATCGGGCAGCCTGTGCGAGCCTCATGCGGGTCCCCCGAATTTCATGCGCGAGCCGAGGATGCCACCCAGCACAGGAAGCAACACCAGGCTTTGGAACCTAATGAGCGCCATGATGGTGGCAGGCTTGATACCCTGCGACTGGTTGAGCTTGGCCATCTCATGGCGCTGACGCAGCGCCGGGTACAGAAAGCGGCTGGCCACCGCCAACTCGGCGATGCCGATGACAAGAAACAGCAAGCCCCCGAGCAAACCAGCAAAATTCATGGCGCCCACCCGAAGCTCACGAGCACGCCCGCCGTCAGCGCAACCCAGAACAGCGACACCGGCAGGAAGACCTTCCAACCAAGCCGCATGAGCTGGTCGTAGCGATAACGTGGCACGATGGCCTTCACCATGGCGAACATGAAAAACACGAAGATCACCTTCAGCAGGAACCACAGGAACCCGGGGATCCAGTTGAAGGGCGGGATATCGACGATGGGTAGCCAGCCGCCGAGAAAGAGAATGGTAGTCATCGCGCACATGAGCACGATCGCCACGTATTCACCTAGCATGAACAGGAGATAGGGCGTGGAGGAATATTCGACCATGAAGCCTGCGACGAGCTCGGACTCAGCCTCGACCAGATCAAACGGCGGGCGATTGGTTTCAGCCAGGGCCGACACGAAGAAGATGACGAACATTGGCAGCAGGGGCAACAGGTACCAGTCGAGAATCGAGCCAGGCAGCCCAAGCATGGTGCCAAGGCCAGTGGATTGTGAACGCACGATTTCAGTGAGGTTCATCGAACCCGCGCAGAGCAAGACGGTGACGATGACAAAGCCGATGGAGACCTCGTAGGACACCATCTGAGCCGCTGAACGCAGGGCCGACAGAAACGGATACTTCGAATTGGAGGCCCAGCCGCCCATGATGACGCCATAGACACCAAGAGATGACAGGGCAAACAGGTAGAGAATGCCGACATTGATATCGGCGATCACCCATTTGCCCTCAACGAGACCGAAGAACGACCCCTCCGACACTGGCACGACCGCCCAGGCTGCAAGCGCCAGCGAGGCGGTAACCAGCGGCGCAATTATGAAGACGCCCTTGTTGGCGCCATCGGGAATCACCACCTCCTTCAATGCAAACTTGATAAGGTCTGCAAAGGACTGGAACAGGCCCCAGGGGCCGACGACATTCGGGCCCCGGCGCATCTGCACGGCCGCCCAGATCTTGCGATCAGCCCAGAGGAGATAGGCCACGATGATCAGCAGCCCGGACATGAAACCGAAACTGACCGCCACAAAGAACAAAAGGGTGAGAAGCACCTCGGTCATGACCTACTCCGCTGCCTCCAGCGCCTGCACGTTCTTGAGGGCAGAACACTCCGCCATGGTCCGGGAAGAGCGGGCAATCGGATTGGTCATATAGAAATCACGCACCGCCGAGCGGAAGGCATCAGATGACATCGTCCCGCCTTGCGTTGCAAGGTCGGCGAGTTCCGCAGTCGAAGCTTCCATCCGCTGGTCGAGCTTCATCAGTTGCGGCGCCTGCCTGTACATGGCCGCGCGCAACTCATCCAGCGTATTCCACGGCAGAGTGGATCCCAGAATTTCCGAAAGGGCGCGGTAGATCGCCCAGTCCTCGCGGGCATCTCCCGGCGGGAAGGATGCCCGCTCGGTCATCTGAGGCCGTCCTTCGGTATTGACGAAGGTTACCTGCTTTTCGACATAGGCAGCGCCAGCGAGGATCACATCGGCGCGGTGCGCCCCGGCATCCCCGTGGGTCCCGGTATAGACCACAAAACTGGAACCCAAAGCCCCGGTGTCGATTTCATCGGCGCCCGCGAGAAAGAGAATGTCGAGTTCCCCCGTTTTCGCCGCGTCGAGCATCTCGCGGGTGCTCTTCCCGCCATCACTGCCGGGCAGCGCGCAGACATCGAGCGCCCCCACCCGGCCTGCAGCGGTGTGGAGCACGCTGAAGCCGTTCCAGCCATCCCTGATGGCGCCAAGCTTATCTGCCAGCTCATAGGCAGCTGCAAGAACCTGGCGCCCGTCCGGCCGGGCGATCGCACCCTGCCCCACGATGATCATTGGCTTGGCTGAAGTGGCTTGTGCACTGGCCAGCAACGAGGTGAGGGAGTCTGGGCCTGCACCGAGATAGGCATAGGGATAGGTCAGGTCGGCCGGTTCGCCTATCAGACTGATCTTGCAGCCACCCTTCAGGTAGCGTTTGCGGATGCGGGCATTGAGGACAGGCGCCTCAAGCCGCGGATTACTGCCGATGATCAGGATCGAGTCCGCCTGTTCAATACCCGCAATGCCGGCGTTGAACAGATAGCCCGCCCGGCCACCCCTCTCGCCCAGCGGCGAACCATCCTGGCGGCAGTCGATGTTCTTGATGCCAAGCTGCTCCGCGAGCTGACGCAGTGAAAACGCCTCCTCCGCAGCCACCAGATCACCAAGAATGACCCCAATACGCTCTGGCTTCACGCCCTTCATGCGCTGGGCGATACGCTGGAAGGCTTCGGCCCAGCTCGCCGGACGCAGTTTTCCGAAATCGCGCACATAGGGCCGGTCAAGACGCTGGGTCTTCAGACCATCCCAAACGAAGCGGGTCTTGTCGGAAATCCACTCCTCGTTCACGTCCTCATGCGTGCGCGGCAGGATACGCATCACCTCGCGGCCGCGCGCGTCGACACGGATGTTTGAGCCCACCGCATCCATCACATCAATGGTCGGGGTCTTGCGCAATTCCCAGGGTCTCGCCTTGAACTCATAGGGCTTCGAGGTCAGCGCGCCTACCGGGCAGAGGTCGATGACATTGCCCTGGAGTTCCGAGGAAATGGCGCGATTGAGATAAGTGGTGATCTCCATGTCCTCGCCGCGGCCGGTGGCACCCATCTCCTCGATGCCGCCCACTTCCGTAGTGAATCGCACGCAGCGGGTGCACTGGATGCAGCGGGTCATCTCCGTCTTGATGAGAGGCCCGAGGTTCTTGTCCTCGACGGCGCGCTTGTTCTCGTGGAAACGGTTCTTGTCGATGCCATAGGCCATGGCCTGGTCCTGCAGGTCGCATTCGCCACCCTGGTCGCAGATCGGGCAATCCAGCGGATGGTTGATGAGCAGGAATTCCATCACCCCTTCGCGGGCTTTCTTCACCATCGGTGTTTTGGTGAAAACTTCCGGCGGCTCGCCATTGGGGCCGGGGCGCAGATCATTGACCGACATGGCGCAGGAGGCCTGCGGTTTCGGCGGGCCGCCCTTCACCTCGACCAGGCACATGCGGCAGTTGCCGGCAATCGACAGGCGCTCATGATAGCAGAAGCGCGGCACTTCCGCGCCGGCCTGCTCGCAGGCCTGCAGCAGCGTAAGGCCGTTTTCGACTTCGATCTCCGTGCCGTCGATTTTGATTTTGGGCATCTTGTTCAGTCCTCACGCACAGCGGAGCGCCCGCATGCGCTGTTCATCCATGACTTCTTTCCAGCCGAAAACCTGGTCCGAAGGCCCTTCGGCCTCATAATGCATGAGCCGCGCATAGGCTTCATCGAGCGTTGGCAAGTGTCCCTCAGGCACCCACCACAACACGAAATGCGGCTTCTCCATCAGATCGAACCAGGCATCGCGCTTCCGGTAGAAATGCACATGCACGGTCTTGAAGACATAGTTCTCAAGCGACGCCACATCCTCCCAAACCGAGAGATTCACCGCCATGCCGTCGCCCACGCGAAACTCCGTGGCGTTGTTGTTGTCGCCCTTAAGGCGCCACACAAAGCCGGGGGAGCGCTCGGCGATGGCATTGACGCGGTCAAGATTTTCCATGAACTCCGCCATGCGCGGATCGTCCGTCGGGTATCTGAACTTGCCGATATTGAGTTCAGCGAGGTGCATTACGAGCCTCATATGCGTCAAGCAAATCCTGGACGGCGATGCCATTGATGGTGGCGCCAGTCCACCGGCAACCCGCGAGCACCGCGCCGGAAAGATTGGCGTCCTCAACTCTCGTTCCAGACAGGTTGACGTCGTTGATTCGCCATCCAGACAGATTGCAATCGTCGAATGACGCGCCTGCAAAGTTCATCTGGCTGAATTGCGAACCCGACAGATTGGCATCGTTGAATGTCGATCCGGAAAGGTTGGCGTCGTTCACGTCAAGCCGTTCGGTAACGCCATGCAGTTTCATGGTACCCCCTACTCTGCCGCGATCCGGCGCACTGCGCCGTCATGATCGGGGTTGGCCGCATATTGGTCGATCCGCTCCTCGATCACGTGGCGGAAATGCGCAATCAGGCCCTGGATCGGCCAGGCCGCGGCATCACCCAGCGCGCAGATGGTATGGCCCTCGATCTGCTTGGTCACGTCGAGCAGCATATCGATCTCGCGCTTCTCGGCGCGACCCTCGGCCATGCGGGTCATCACCCGCCACATCCAGCCCGTACCTTCACGGCAAGGTGTACACTGGCCACACGACTCGTGCTTATAGAAATAGGCAAGCCTGGCGATCGCCTTTATCAGGTCGGTCGACTTGTCCATGACGATCACGGCCGCCGTGCCGAGACCTGAGCGCAGCTTGGAGAGGGAGTCGAAATCCATCGGCGTATCGATGATCTGCGCGGCGGGAACCATGCGCACCGACGAGCCCCCAGGGATCACGGCCAACAGATTATCCCAGCCGCCACGCACACCGCCCGCATGACGTTCGATCAGTTCACGGAACGTTATTCCGAGTTCTTCCTCAACCACGCAGGGCCGGTTCACATGGCCCGAAATGCAGAACAGCTTGGTGCCCGCGTTGTTGGGACGTCCGATGGAATTGAACCAGGTTGCGCCGCGGCGCATGATGGTGCCTGCGACGGCGATCGACTCGACATTGTTCACCGTGGTCGGCGCGCCGTAGAGTCCGACATTGGCTGGAAAGGGCGGCTTCATGCGCGGCTGGCCCTTCTTGCCCTCGAGGCTTTCCAGCATCGCGGTCTCCTCGCCGCAGATATATGCGCCAGCGCCATGGTGGACGACGATCTCGAAGTCCCAGCCATGAATGTTGTTCTTGCCGATGAGGCGCGCCTCGTAGGCCTGGTCGACGGCGGCCTGCAGATGCTCACGCTCGCGGATGAACTCGCCACGCACATAAATGAAGGCCGTATGGCAGCCCATGGCGGCGCCGGCCAGCAGGCAACCCTCGACCAGCAGATGCGGCTCATGCCTGAGTATCTCGCGGTCCTTGCAGGTGCCGGGCTCGGACTCATCGGCATTGACCACAAGATAGTGCGGCCGCTCACCGATCACCTTCGGCATGAACGACCACTTGAGGCCGGTCGGGAAGCCAGCGCCACCACGGCCGCGCAGCCCCGAGGCCTTGACCTCGTTGACCATCCAGTCGCGGCCCTTCTCGATGAAGCCCTTGGTGCCGTTCCAGCAGCCACGCTTCCTGGCACCTTCGAGGCCCCAGTCGTGGAAGCCGTAGATGTTGGTGAAGATGCGGTCCTTGTCAGCGAGCATGTCTCGATCTCACGTCTTCGGCGCGGCGGCAGCGTCCACCGGAGGTGGCGGTGGCGGCTCGACACGGATGAATGTGCGCTGCCCCTCATAGAGCGCAGGGTCAGTCAGGGTCGTCGGCCCGCCCTCCGGCGAGGCGTGATGACGCTGGATCTGGGGGCCCACCTTCACCTTGCGGCCCGCCGCCAGATCGTCGATCAGCTTTTCGAGCGCCGCCGGCGTCAGGTCTTCGTAGGTGTCCTTGAAAATTTGTACCATCGGCGCATTTACGCAGGCACCCAGGCATTCAACCTCTTCCCAGGAGAACTTGCCGTCGTCCGAGAGATGATGCGGATCATGGTGTATGCGGTTTCTGCACACATCCTTGAGTGCCTCGGCGCCGCGCAGCATGCAGGGCGTGGTGCCACAGACCTGCACATGGGCCAGCTTGCCCACTGGCTGCAGCTGGAACATGGTGTAGAAGGTCGCCACCTCGAGCACACGGATGTAGGCCATGCCCAGCATGTTCGCCACGCATTCGATGACCGGCTTCGACACCCAATTGTCGTTCTGCTCCTGCGCCCGCCACAGCAGCGGGATCACCGCCGAGGCCTGCTTACCGGCGGGGTACTTGGCAATGGTTTCCTTCGCCCAGGCGAGATTCTCCGGGCTGAAGGCAAAACTCTCAGGCTGCGCGGCATGAAGTCGGCGTACACTCACCGGTCCACCTCACCAAAAACGATGTCGAGAGAGCCAAGGACTGCCGAGACATCAGCCAGCATGTGGCCGCGGCAAATATGGTCCATGGCCTGGAGATGCGCGAATCCGGGGGCCCGCAGCTTGGCGCGGTAGGGCTTATTGGTGCCATCCGAGACCAGATAGACACCAAATTCGCCCTTCGGCGCCTCAACCGCCGCATAGACCTCGCCGGGCGGTGTATGGAAGCCTTCGGTGTGAAGCTTGAAATGATGGATCAGCGCTTCCATCGAGCGCTTCATTTCTGAGCGCTTCGGCGGCACCACCTTGCCATTTGGCGCCGACACCGGCCCCTCGCGCTCGGCGCCAAGCAGACGCTGGACGCATTGCTTCATGATCTTCACTGACTCCCGCATTTCCTGCATGCGGATCAGGTAGCGGTCATAGCAATCGCCGTTCTTGCCGATGGGGATATCGAACTCCATCTCGTCGTAGCACTCATAAGGCTGGGCGCGGCGTAAATCCCAGGCAGCGCCCGAGCCCCGCACCATGACGCCTGAGAAGCCCCAGGCGAAACACTCCTCCAGCGATACAACCCCGATGTCGACGTTGCGCTGCTTGAAGATGCGGTTGTCGGTGAGAAGCCCTTCAATATCGTCCAAAACCTTGTTGTGGCCTTCACAGAACCGGCCGATATCCTCGACCAGTTCCGGCGGAATGTCCTGGTGGACGCCGCCCGGCCGGAAATAGGCCGAGTGCATGCGCGAGCCTGACGCCCGCTCATAGAACACCATCAACTTCTCGCGCTCCTCGAAGCCCCACAAGGGCGGGGTCAAAGCGCCGACATCCATGGCCTGGGTGGTAACGTTCAAGAGATGTGACAGGACACGGCCGATTTCACAATAGAGCACGCGGATCAGCTGACCGCGCTTTGGAACCGTAATGCCAAGTAGCCGCTCAATGGCCAGGCACCAGGCGTGCTCCTGGTTCATCGGCGCCACATAGTCGAGGCGGTCGAAATAGGGCACGGCCTGCAGATATGTCTTGTGCTCGATCAGCTTTTCGGTGCCGCGGTGCAGCAGCCCAATATGCGGGTCGACGCGGGTGCAGACCTCGCCGTCAAGCTCCAGAACCAGGCGCAAAACGCCATGCGCCGCGGGGTGCTGCGGCCCGAAGTTGATCGAGAAGTTGCGGGTGGAGGAACTGTCGGTCACTGCTTCGCCTTTTCATCGCCCGGAAGCACGTAATCCGGTCCCTCCCATGGGCTCAAATAGTCGAAAGAACGGAACTCCTGCACGAGTTTCACCGGTTCATAAACCACGCGCTTGGCCTCGTCGTCCCAGCGCACCTCGACGTAGCCGGTGAGCGGGAAATCCTTGCGCAGAGGATGGCCCGCGAAGCCGTAATCCGTGAGAATGCGGCGCAGATCAGGGTGGCCCGCGAACAGCACGCCGTAGAGATCGAAGGTCTCACGCTCATACCAGTTGGCGGCGGGGAACACGGGGATGACGCTCGGCACCGGGGTTTCCTCGTCGGTCTCGATCTTCACGCGGATGCGCCGGTTCTTGTAGGGCGATAGCAGATGATAAACCACGTCGAAACGCGTCTCGCGTTCGGGGTAATCGACCCCACAAATATCAACGAAACAGACGAAACGGCAGGCTTCATCATCCCGCAGGAACGACAGCACGCCAACGATATCGGCAGCTTCGACCTCCAAGGTCAGCTCGCCATAGGCCACGTGAAAGCCTCTGATGGCTTTTGCCAGGCGGGAGGATATATGCTGGCCGAGCTCTTCGAGGGTTTCTGTCATTTCAGCGCTCGATCGTCCCGGTGCGGCGGATTTTCTTCTGCAACTGCAGAATGCCATAGACCAGCGCCTCGGCAGTCGGCGGACAGCCCGGAACATAGATATCAACCGGCACGATGCGATCGCAACCGCGCACCACTGAATAGGAATAGTGATAGTAGCCGCCGCCATTGGCACAGGAGCCCATGGAAATCACATAGCGGGGCTCTGGCATCTGGTCATAGACCTTGCGCAGAGCGGGTGCCATCTTGTTGGTCAGCGTGCCAGCCACGATCATCACATCCGACTGGCGGGGCGAAGCGCGTGGCGCGAAACCAAAGCGCTCGAGATCATACCGGGGCATGGAGGCTTGCATCATTTCCACCGCACAGCAGGCCAGACCAAATGTCATCCACATCAGTGAACCGGTGCGGGCCCAGTTGATGAGATCATCGGACGCAGTGACGAGGAAGCCCTTGTCGGCAAGCTCGGCATTGATGCCAGCGAAAGCCAGACGCTGCTCAGGGGTTGCCTGTTCGATCAATCCCATTCCAGCGCTCCCTTCTTCCACTCGTAGATAAAGCCAATGGTTAGCACGCCGAGGAAGACCATCATCGACCAGAAGCCGAATACCCCGACCTCCTTGAGCGAGACAGCCCAGGGAAACAGGAAAGCCACCTCAAGGTCGAAAATGATGAACAGAATAGACACAAGATAGAAGCGCACGTCGAACTTCATGCGGGCATCATCGAAGGCGTTGAATCCGCACTCATAGGCCGAGAGTTTCTCAGGATCCGGGTTGCGGAAAGCGATCAGAATCGGCGTGATCAGCAAAATCAGGGAGAATCCGATCGCCACCCCGAGGAAAATCACGATAGGCAGATATTCTCTCAATAAATCAGGCATGTGCTTCCGCCCCTCCGTCTGCCGGGTCGGCAGACGAAACTCCGCCGCTTGGTAGCGCACCGACCATTGACCCGCAAGCTTTTCAGAGTAGTTGTCAAAGATGGTTGACAGAGATCGCGCATGGCTTGCCGCGATACCTCACAAACCGCGAATTCTTCTTGCTACAACAGACACTTAATATCATGCGCGACAAAATGGCTTAGACGGCTATCCGGCCTGGAGGCCGGAAGCCTGGGCTATCGGCCAATCTTTGCCAGGTCGGATTGGACTTCCCAAGGGAATCATGAGCCGGTATCAAATCTGTGCGACAGAAAACCGTCCATCAACCACCCCAAGAAAGGAACATGACCATGCAACGGACCCTTGCCGCAGCGGCGATCTCGGCACTCGCATTCGCCATGCCCGCCGCAGCTGAAACCGTCGACATGGCGACGGTCAAATGCGCGGAACTCGAGACCATGAAGGAGGATGAAGTGAATTTCATGTTCTCTTGGCTTCTTGGCTACGCCGGCGGCCAGGCCAGCGACACCACCATCGACCTCGGCAGCATGGACTCAGTCGGCAAGAGCATCGGCGAGTACTGCGCTGAGAACCCGGATGTTGGGCTCGTCTCGGCGGTCACCTATGTTCTCTCAGAATAATTCACCAGCCCCTTGAAACACGAAGGGCCGCCTTAGTGGCGGCCCTCATCGCTTTCTGAATGGCGCGAGTGACGGGGCTCGAACCCGCGACCTTCGGCGTGACAGGCCGACGCTCTAACCAACTGAGCTACACCCGCAATTCAACGTCGCGGGTGATAGAGGAGCCCCTCCCCCCTGTCAAGCGAGGCTTGCTCGCCGCTTGCCCGTCACTTCGATCTCGATCTTCATGCGTGGGTCGATGAGATTGGCAATCAGGGCGGTGGCGGCGGGACGCATTTCACTGAAGTATTTGCGGAACACCGGCCAGCAGGGCTCAAAATCACCAGCGTCGGGCAGAATATAGGTTACTCTCACCACGTCTTGGAGGCTGAAGCCCGCCCTCTCCATGGCCGCTGAAATATTACGGAAGGTCTGGTCGGCCTGTTCGGCGACATCCGCCGATATGGTCATGGTGTCGTAATTGAACCCCGTGGTGCCGGACACCCAAATCCAGTCGCCGTCAACGATGGCGCGGGAATAGCCGATCTCGGACTCGAATTTGGAACCTGAGGAAATCTGGCGGCGCGTCATGACTCTTTTTCCTCAGCTGGACCGGAGAACACGAGATCGCCCCAGCCCAGTTTGCTGGCATGTCTGTGGGCCGTGCCCTGCCGCCGAGCAATATGACGGATCTCGATGCGACCCTCATGACAGAGCTTGAGGTCAATTCCCGGTTTGGATTGCCGGGGCGCCGCGAGCACCCGCGCCCCGCCCGTGGCATGTCCCTCCCGCGCCATGACGAGGTAGGAAAAAGGCTCATCCTCGAAAGGAACCGTTGCTCCTTTGGCGTGCATATGGGCGCGGCTGCGCGGCAGCCGCACTCGAAAATGACACCAGTCATGGCCCATCACCGGACAAGCACCATCGTGCGGGCATGGCGCCACCGGCACCGCGCCCTCGGCGAGAAGCACCTCGCGCGCTGCCCTGAGTCGTGAAAAGCCCTGCGGCGTTCCGGGCTCCACGATCACCAGGACGGACCGGCTTGCCGCCCACAAATCGAGGGCCGCGGCCGAGGCTGCGCGTGCTGGGCTTTCGGCCAGAACATAGGATGCGACGACAAGATCCGCCGCTACGTCCTGGGGCAACCGGTCGACCTGCGCCATGATCCGCCTCGAGGCTGCCAACGCTGGGGGACCGTGCTGTGCCAGAGCAGCGGCAAGTTCGATCATGGCGGGCACGCTGTCGAGCAGAGTCACCTGTCGAAGCCCGGACCACAGCGCACAGGCCGCCCAGGCCGCAGTGCCAGGGCCGCAGCCAGCATCCAGAAGGCTCACAGGCACAAAGTCCGGGCGGCGGCGCCCCAGTTCGGCCAGCACCCGGATCACGGCAGCATAGGTCGCAGGCAGCCTGGCCACGAGATAGGAGGCCAGATCAACATCGCGGCTGTGACCTCCGGCGCGATAGATCGTGGACAGGGCATCGCTTCCGCCGCGGTTGCCGCCACCTCGAGACCGGGCCAGGCCCAGCCATTCTGCAATTGCGGACTGCAAGGGGATCGGAAGCGTCATCTGCCTGAAATGAAGTTCATTTGCCTGCGGCCGCCCACATGCCTAATCGTGCAATCATTATCATCTAGCATGAGTCTCCAAGGAAAGGCTTCCCGATGTTCGTCTCCTTTTTCCCGTCTCCACGACTGTTCTTCGGTTCCGCCGTGTTGTGGTCGTTGGCAGCGGTGCTGGTCTGGTTCTTCCTGGCACGGGATGCCGGCAGCCTCATCGGTCTCGCCAATCCTCCGGAGGGCACGGCTCCCATCGTCGGCGTCTCGCGGTTCTTCTCCGCACCCTTCCTATGGTTCTATGTCTATTTCGGCGGGACAGTCGCGATCTTCGCCGCCATCTGGCGTCGGCTCGACCCACACCCTTATTTCAACTGGTCAGTACTGGGTTCGGCGCTGATCATCTTCGTGCTCTACTTCATGGTTGAAGTCAGCGTCACCATCAATGACTGGTATGGGACGTATTTCGACCTGATACAGAAAGCGCTGGATCCGACCACCAAGGGAGAGGTTCCTGCCTCTGACCTGTACGTCGGACTCGCCGAAATCACCGGGGTGCTCCTGACCTACATCACGATTGCCGTGCTCAATGCATTTTTCACCAGCCACTATGTGTTCCGCTGGCGGACCGCCATGAACAGCTTCTACACAGAACGCTGGGCCGACTTGCGCCGGATCGAGGGCGCGGCCCAGCGAGTCCAGGAAGACACCATGCGCTTTGCACGCATGTTCGAGGATCTTGGTACCAGCCTGATCAGCGCGATCATGACACTCATCGCATTCCTGCCGATCCTGGCTGCCCTGTCGCACAAGATCCCGGCGATACCCGTTCTGGGCAGCATTCCTTATTCGCTGGTCATCGTTTCACTACTCTGGGCCGTATTCGGAACCGGACTGCTCGCCGTGGTGGGTATCAGGCTTCCCGGACTTGAATTCCGCAACCAGCGCGTCGAGGCGGCCTACCGCAAGGAGCTGGTCTATGGCGAGGACGACCCCGGCCGCGCCAACCCGCGCACGCTGAAGGAACTGTTCGAGGGCGTTCGGAGAAACTACTTCCGGCTCTATTTCAATTATCTCTACTTCAACGTGGTGCGTTATGGATATCTGCAGGCGGACACGCTGCTGCCATTTTTCGTGCTCGTTCCCGCCATAGCATCGGGCGCCATCACCTTTGGTATTTTCCAGCAGGTGCGCGCCTCTTTCGGCGAGGTACGGGATGCCATGCAGTATCTGGTAAAGTCCTGGCCATCGATCGTCGAGTTCCTGTCGATCTACAAGCGCCTGCGGGCCTTTGAGGCCACACTTGCAGGCGAGCCGCTGCCCGCCATCGACCGCGAGTTCATCGGCCGCGGCGAAGTGGCAGGAAGTTCGGCCACAAACAACGGATGACGCCAAAGTTGGAAATTGCTATAATCGACACTGCTTCGAAACTGAGTGAATGATGTACATGCGCAAATCCCTTATTGCCCTCGCCCTGTTCGCGCTGAGCGCAGCACCTTCGGCACAGGCGGAAGACTCTACTGAACGGCAATATGTGATCGACCTTGGTGCTGGCGTCATGGCTCAGCCCCGCTATCCAGGCTCGGACGAGACCATATTCGTTCCCTATCCACTGTTTGCCGTAGGGAAATTCTTTGTGCCTGGCGTCGGTGACGTAGCAGAAAACCAGACCAGACGTCTGTCGGTCTACCCGTCCTTCAATTTCATCGGCAAGCGTGACGCTGGCAATTCAAACGAGCTGGAAGGCATGGAAGACGTCGATTGGTCGCTTGAGGCAGGGTTGGGCATTGCCTATCGCCATGACTGGCTGCGCGGCTTCGTGGAGGTGCGGCAGGGCTTCAACGGCTATTCCGGGCAGGTGGCGGAGTTCGGTTTGGATGTCATCGGCAAGCCTACAGAAAAGACGGAAGTCATGCTTGGGCCGCGGGCAGGCTGGGGCTCGGATGACTACATGAGCACCTATTTCGGCATCACAGCGCAAGAGGCCGACGATAGCCCAAACTTCGACAGCCCTTACGATGCAGGTGCCGGGTTCAGTACCGTGGGTGTTGCCGTCAACGCCAGCTATGAACTCACGGACAAGCTGACCCTGCGGGCCCGCGGGGGCTGGGACAGGCTGATCGGTGATGCCGGAGACAGTCCCCTCGTCAAGGAGGGCAGCGCCAACCAGTTCTATGGTGGCCTCGGCCTTACCCACGAATTCAGCTTCAACCTGTTCTGAGCCTCAGACAACGATCATGCGCCGGGCCTCAGGCGTAGCCGGGCTCATCAGGGCAGGCCGCACCCGGCCCGGCAAGATCGCCACGTCATAAAGCTCGTCAATCACACCGTCGATCTTCAGCCAGTGCAGTGTCTCACCCGACTGAAGGTCGATGATACGCAGACCACATTGCGCCGTCTGCCTGTGCCGTTCGAGCGCGGCATCGAGAGCAAGCCCGGAAAGGGTCTTGCTGGACCGCGGCCTTGACAGGCCAACGGCTGCAAAGCCATCGAGAAAGCTCAAGCCCCTCAGATAGCCTGGACAGAAGGCCACTGGCTGGAACCGCCCGCTTGGCCGCTCGACATAGCCAAATTCGCCAGTGCCCGAATTGTGCAGCCACAGCATGCCACCGTGATAGCGAGGCGAATGCGGCATGCTGAGACCTTCGCACAGCGTGTCGCCAGAGCGCACATCGATGATCCTGCCTCCATCGCCGCGCTGGTCGCGCCAGCCTTCACGCGTATCGCTCGCCGCCACAATCGAGACGCAGGCAGGCGCACCTTCGCGCAGGGCAACACCATTGAGATGACAACGGTCTTCCGGGGCGATCTGCGAGATGAAGGAAGGTTTCCAGACTACGTCAAAACTTCGTTCGGCGCTCACGGCAGCGAGGCAGCTGAAAAGCGTATTGGCAAACACCAGGCGGCCATCTCCTGCGACAACCATGTCATGGGCATCGACATCGCCGGTGAAATGGATAGTGCGGGGCATGTAGAGGGCATCAGGCCCCTGTTCTGCCGTCTGAGCCCCCGCCACGGCATCATCAAACCGGATGATCTGGCTGTCGGCACTCACCCACAGGCTGCTGTTGTGAACGCTTAGCCCCTGGCATTTGCCGATCGTCCGGTTGAACACCCACAATCGGCCGTCAGGCTTGACGCCGAACAACAGCAGCTTGCCGACCTGGTAGGTGGAGACGGCAAGACTGCAGCGCTGGCTTGCCAGCCAGTCAGTAAAACCTGGTGAGACACTGGCCGAAAAAGGCGGCCCGGCGGCTGTCTCCTCATCCCCCTCGGGTGTGCGGATGCCAGGCGCCGCCTGGCCATGAACCGCGGGGTCGGCAAGATTCAGAGCTGAATTGTTCAAGCAGCGCGCTCTCCACTCATGGCATGACCGGACATCAGGCGAACCAGTGTCCATGTCCGAGCATCTCTGCCGTGGGTTGCGCGAGGCTGTTGTCAGGTAAACAGCATGACTTCGATATCCGCGTCGATGGCCAGCATCGCGGCAACGCTGCCATTGGCACTGAGAGACCAGAGATCATAGGGTCCGCCCGCACCGCCATTCAGCCAGACATCGCTGGCCGTCTGCTGCCAGATGTGGCTATCCGGCAGGGGGCCTGTACCATCAGGGTCAATGTCGAAGAGGACCACGTCATCATCAGCACCACCCTCGATCACGATGCGCGTGGGAGCCGAAGAAGCCGTGAAATTGACTAGCCGGTCATACTCACCCGCCAGCACGTCACGGGCTTCAACCTCAAGCGTGTTGGCGCCGCTTCCGGCGATATCGAAGATCTCGACGCCCTCGACGCGGCTGTCAAGCTGCAGGGTGAGGCCTGAACCATCAAGACGCAGGGTGTCGGTGCCAGTGCCGCCGTCAGCACTGCGGAAGCCGGTATCGGAGACCGTCAGAATATCATTGCCCGCGCCGCCGCGGAGGGAGTCCGCCCCGCCGCCGCCGGTGAGCGTGTCGTTGCCGGTGGTGCCAATGAGCAGCTCGGCGGCTGAAGTTCCAGTGGTAACGACGGTTCTGCCAAAGGCACCGCCGAAGATCACATAGCCCTCGCCGGCGTCCGCGCCGCCGTCATCGCCATATGACGCGCCGACAATGAGGTCATCGAAACCGTCGCCGTTGACGTCGCCCGCCGAAGACGACCGGCCCGCTTGGTCTCCCGCCACATCACCCTGGATGATGAAGCCTTGCGCAGGGGTCAGGAAGGTGAGATCGATGACCCGGCGGCCGGTTCCATCAACAGTCCCAAAGCCTGATCCCGTGCCGAACACCACATAGGCCTCACCGGCATCCGTGCCGCCGTCATCGCCCCTTCTCGCCCCAACGATCAGATCATCGAAGCCATCGCCATTTACGTCACCCGCCGAAGACACCGAGATACCCGCTCGGTCGCCCGCCACATCGCCCTGGATGATAAAGCCCTGCGAAGCGTTGAACGTGGTAAGGTCCATCACCCGGCGCCCGGTTCCATCAACCGTCCCGAAGCTCGACGCCGTTCCGAACACCACATAGGCCTCGCCGGCATCATTGCCGCCGTCATCGCCATAGCGGGCGCCAACGATCAGATCGTTGAAGCCATCGCCATTTACGTCACCCGCAGCGGCAACTGAGAAGCCCGCCTGGTCGCCTGCCACATCGCCCTGGATGATAAAGCCCTGCGTGGCGTTAAGCGTGGTGAGGTCGATCACCCGGCGGCCAGTTGCGTCGATCGCGCCCAAGCTGGAACTCGATCCGAATAGCACATAAGCCTCACCGGCATCATTGCCGCCATCATCGCCATAGCGGGCGCCAACGATCAGATCGTTGAAGCCATCGCCATTTACGTCACCCGCCGAAGCCACCGAGATGCCCGCCTGGTCGCCCGCCACATCGCCCTGGATGATAAAGCCCTGCGTGGCGCTGAGCGTGGTGAGATCGATCACCCGGCGGCCAGTTCCATCAACCGTCCCGAAGCCCAATGCTGTTCCAAACACCGCATAGGCTTCGCCGGCGTTGCTGCCGCCGTCATCGCCACCAAACGCGCCGATGATCAGATCGTCGAAACCGTCGCCATTGATGTCGCCCGCCGTGGCAACCGAAAAGCCCGCGGAATCACCCGCCACGTCGCCCTGGATGATAAAGCCCTGCGTGGCGCTGAGCGTGGTCAGGTCGATCACCCGGCGGCCGGTGCCATCCGGCGCACCGAAGCCGGAGCCGGAGCCGAGGACCACATAGGCCTCGCCGGCGCTGGTGCCGCCGTCATCGCCCCAAATGGCACCGATAATCAGGTCGTCAAAACCGTCGCCGTTGACGTCGCCAGCCGAGGCGACCGAAAAGCCTGCCCAGTCACCCACCTCATCGCCCTGGATGATAAAGCCCTGCGCCGCCGCGAACACGGTGAGGTCGATCACCCGGCGGCCCGCGCCATCCGGCGCACCGAAGCCGGAGCCCGAGCCGAAGACCACATAGGCCTCGCCGGCTCTGTCGCCGCCGTCATCGCCCCCAATCGCGCCGATGATCAGGTCATCGAAGCCATCGCCATTGACGTCACCCGCCGAGGATGCCGAGTAGCCCGCATAGTCACCCGCCACATCGCCCTGGATGATGAAGCCTTGCGAGGCGCTGAGGAAGGTGAGGTCGATGGTCTGAGGCACGGGACTCACGCCAGACTCGATGCGTACCTCGGCGATACCGTTAGTGTAGCGCCCGTAGGTGACTCCGTTGATCACCGTGCTGCCCTGATAGGCCCAGCCGCTGTCGGAGAAGTTGACCGAGTCTCCGGCATTGCCGCGCACGGTGAGGATGGCGGCTCCGGCGGAACGCTCCTCGGTGATGCCCAGCACCGCAAGACGGCTGAGGGTGAGGCTGTTAGTGCCCGTACCGGTGAGGTCGATCTGCTCAATCGAGTCGATAAGGTTGGCGGAAACGGCATTGAGATTGAGCGACAGCCCCGCGCCGTCCAGCCGCAAAGTATCCGTGCCCGTGCCGCCGTCAACGGCTCGGAAAGTCAGGTCCGAGACCGCCAGAATGTCATTGCCCGCGCCGCCACGCAGCGAGTCAGCCCCGCCGCCCCCGGTGAGCGTGTCATTGCCGGTGGAGCCGATCAGGATTTCCGCCGCCGCGGTGCCGGTGGTGACCACCGTTCTGCCGAAGGCGCCGCCGAACACCACATAGCCTTCGCCCGCCATGAAGCCGCCGTCACCGCCGCCATACGCGCCGACGATCAGGTCATCGAAGCCGTCGCCATTGACGTCGCCCGCCGCCGCGGCAGACCATCCGGCTTTGTCTCCCGCCACATCGCCCTGGATAATGAGGCCCTGTGAAGGCGTGAGTGTGGTGAGGTCGAGCACCCGGCGGCCGGTGGCATCAACGGCGCCAAAGCCAGAGGCCGAACCGAACACCACATAGACCTCGCCTGCATCGGCGCCGCCATCGTCGCCATTATGAGCGCCAATGATCAGGTCGTCGAAGCCATCGCCATTCATATCACCCGCCGAGGAGACTGAGCTGCCCGCCCTGTCGCCCGCCACATCGCCCTGGATGATGAATCCCTGTGCCGCTGTGAGCGTGGTGAGGTCGAGCACCCGGCGGCTGCCAACCAGCGCGCCAAAGCCCGACGCCGAACCGAACACCACATAGGCCTCGCCCGCATCGCCGCCGCCGTCGTCGCCATAAGGGGCGCCAACGATCAGATCGTCGAAGCCATCGCCATTCACATCTCCCGCCGAGGCAACAGACCAGGCCGCCAAATCCCCCGCCACATCGCCCTGGATGATGAAGCCCTGCGAAGGTGTGAGGAAGGTGAGGTCAATCACCTGCCGGACGAAGCCACCCACCGTGACGGCCGTGCCGAAACCAGCGGCTGAACCGAAGATCACATAGGCCGCGCCGGCGTCGGCGCCACCATCGTCATTCCGCATCGCACCAACGACCAGATCCTCAAAGCCATCGCCGTTGATGTCGCCCGCCGAAGAAACAGACCTGCCCGCTACATCGACCGCCGCATCGCCCTGGATGATAAAACCTTGCGCGGCCGTGAGGCTGGTGAGGTCAATCACCTGGCGGCTGAAGCCGCCCACAGTCACCGGCGTGCCAAAGCCCGACGCGGACCCGAAGATCACATAGGCTTCGCCTGCATTTGTGCCGCCGTCACTGCCCGCCAGCGCTCCCACGATCAGATCGTCGAAACCGTCACCATTGACGTCGCCTGTCGAGGCGATCGAGAAACCCGCCCAGTCACCTGCCGCATCGCCCTGGATGATGAATCCCTGGGCGGCGGTGAGGCTAGTGAGGTCGATCACCAACCTCCCCGTGCCATCCACCGTGCCGAAGCCCGAGGCGGCGCCAAAGATCACATAGGCCTCGCCGGCATCCACCCCGCCGTCGTCACCAAAACGTACACCGACAATCATGTCATCGAAGCCGTCGCCATTGACGTCGCCTGCCGATGCGACCGACTGGCCCGCTCCGTCGCCCGCCGCATCGCCCTGGATGATAAAACCTTGCGCGGCCGTGAGGCTGGTGAGGTCAATCACCTGGCGGCTGAAGCCGCCCACGGTCACCGGCGTGCCAAAGCCCGACGCGGACCCGAAGATCACATAGGCTTCGCCTGCATTTGTGCCGCCGTCATCGCCCCAAATGGCACCGATAATCAGGTCGTCAAAACCGTCACCGTTGACGTCGCCAGCCGAGGATGCCGAGTAGCCCGCATAGTCACTTGCCACGTCGCCCTGGATGATGAAGCCTTGCGAGGCGCTGAGGAAGGTGAGGTCGATGGTCTGAGGCACGGGACTCACGCCAGACTCGATGCGCACCTCGGCGATACCGTTAGTGTAGCGCCCGTAGGTGACTCCGTTGATCACCGTGCTGCCCTGATAGGCCCAGCCGCTGTCAGAGAAGTTGACCGAGTCTCCGGCATTGCCGCGCACGGTGAGAACCGTGGTTCCGGACGAGCGCTCCTCGGTAAGGCCCAGCACCGCAAGGCGGCTGAGAGTGATGCTGTTGTTGCCGGTGCCGGTGAGGTCGATCTGCTCGATCGAGTCGATGAGGTTTGCCGAGGCAGAATTGAGATTGAGCGACAGCCCCGCGCCGTCCAGCCGCAAAGTATCCGTGCCCGTGCCGCCGTCAACGGCTCGGAAAGTCAGGTCCGAGACCGCCAGAATATCATTGCCCGCGCCGCCGCGCAGCGAGTCCGCTCCGCCGCCGCCGGTGAGCGTATCGTTGCCGGTGGAGCCGATCAGCAGCTCGGCCACCGCTGTGCCGGTGGTCGTCACCGTCCGGCCAAAGGCCCCGCCGAACACCACATAGGTCTCGCCGGCAGCCGGACCGCCGCCCTCACCACCATCTGCGCCGACGATCATGTCATCAAAGCCATCACCATTGACGTCGCCGGCTGCCAAAACCGATCTGCCCGTAGTGTCACTCCCATCATCGCCCTGGATGATGAAGCCCTGGGCGGCGGTCAGGAAGGTGAGGTCGATCACCCGGCGGCCCGTGCCGTCGAGCGTGCCGAAGCCTGAACCTGTGCCAAAGATCACATAGGCTTCTCCAGCCCACGCGCCACCATCGCCGCCCCCGAGGGCGCCCACAATCAGATCGTCAAAACCGTCGCCATTGACATCGCCCGCCAGAGATACAGATGCGCCAGCGTAGTCATTTACCGTATCGCCCTGGATGACGAAGCCCTGCGCCGGGGTCAGGAAGGTCAGGTCGATCACCCTGCGGCCTGTCGCGTCAGCCGCACCGAGACCAGCTGCGGTTCCAAAGATCACATAAGCCTCGCCGGCATTATTGCCGCCGTCATCGCCGCCATAGTTACCCACAATCAGATCATCGAAGCCGTCGCCGTTGATGTCGCCCGCCGAGGAGACCGACCAGCCCGCTTTGTCACCCGCTACATCGCCCTGGATGATAAAGCCTTGCGCCGCCGTGAGCGTGGTGAGGTCGATGACCTGACGGGTGAAACCACCTGCCGTCACCGGCGTGCCAAAGCCCGAGGCGGAGCCGAACACCACATAGGCCTCGCCGGCAGCAGTCCCGCCGTCAGCGCCATCGCTGGCGCCCACGATCAGATCGTCGAAGCCGTCGCCATTGATGTCGCCCGCCGAGGAGACCGACCAGCCAGCCCGGTCACCCGCCGTATCGCCCTGGATGATGAAGCCCTGCGCCGCCGTGAGGCTGGTCAGATCCACCACCCGCCGGCTTCCCACCAGCGCGCCGAAAGCGGCGGTCGAGCCGAACAGCACATAGGCCTCGCCGGCATCCACACCGCCATCGTCACCGCCGCTGGCGCCGACGATCAAATCGTCAAGGCCGTCGCCGTTGACGTCGCCGGCCGATGAGACTGAAACACCTGCCTGGTCGCCTGCCACGTCGCCCTGGATGATGAAGCCCTGGGCCGCCGTGAGCGTGGTCAGATCGATCACCCGGCGGCTTCCCACCAGTGTTCCGAAGCCAGATGCTGACCCAAACACCACATAGGCTTCTCCCGCACCTACACCACCGTCGCCGCCATAGCGGGCCCCGACGATCATGTCGTCGAAGCCGTCGCCATTGATGTCACCGGCCGAGGCGACCGACCAGCCCGCACCGTCAAAGTCCACGTCGCCCTGGATGATGAAGCCCTGGGTGGCGGTGAGGAAGGTGAGGTCGATCACCCAGCGCCCGGTGGCGTCCACCGTGCCGAAGCCGGACGCCGAGCCGAACACCACATAAGCCTCGCCGGCGTTGAGGCCGCCATCGTCGCCTCTGAATGCGCCGACGATCACGTCGTCGAAGCCGTCGCCGTTGATGTCACCTGCCTGCGACACGGAGTAGCCAGCCTGATCACTCGACACATCGCCCTGGATGATGAAGCCTTGCGAGGCGCTGAGGAAGGTGAGGTCGATGGTCTGAGGCACGGGACTCACGCCAGACTCGATGCGCACCTCGGCGATACCGTTAGTGTAGCGCCCGTAGGTGACTCCGTTGATCACCGTGCTGCCCTGATAGGCCCAGCCGCTGTCAGAGAAGTTGACCGAGTCTCCGGTATTGCCGCGCACGGTGAGGATGGCGGCTCCGGCCGAACGCTCCTCGGTGATGCCCAGCACCGCAAGACGGCTGAGGGTGAGGCTGTTATTGCCCGTACCGGTGAGGTCGATCTGCTCGATCGAGTCGATAAGGCTCGACGTGACGGCATTGAGGTTCAGCGACAGCCCCGCACCGTCCAGCCGCAGCGTATCGGTGCCCGTGCCGCCGTCAACGCCGCGGAAGGCAAGGTCCGAGACCGCCAGAATGTCATTGCCCGCGCCGCCGCGCAGGGAATCCGCACCGCCGCCGCCGGTGAGCGTATCGTTGCCGGTGGAGCCCATGAGCAGTTCGGCGGCTGAAGTTCCAGTGGTAACGACGGTTCTGCCAAAGGCCCCGCCGAAGATGACATAGCCCTCGCCCGCATCCATGCCACCGTCGTCGCCTCGCGAAGCCCCAACGATCAGGTCATCAAAGCCGTCACCGTTGACGTCCCCCACTCCTGATACGGAAAAACCTGCCAAGTCCAGGTCTGTGTCACCCTGGATGATGAAACCCTGCCCCGCCGTGAGCGTGGTCAAGTCGATGACGCTGCGGCCCGTGGCATCCACCGCGCCGAACCCAGAGGCTGAGCCGAACACCACATAGGCCTCGCCGGCATTTGCCCCGCCGTCATCGCCAGCGTAGGCCCCAACGATGATATCTTCAAAACCGTCGCCGTTGATATCGCCAGCACAAGATACCGAGTAACCCGCGTAATCGCCTCCCCTATCGCCCTGGATGATGAAGCCTTGCGCGGGCGTGATTGTTGTGAGGTCGATCACCCGGCGGCCTGTGCCGTCCAGCGTGCCAAAGCCGGAGCCGGAGCCGAATACCACGTAAGCCTCTCCAGCCCACGCGCCGCCGTCGTCGCCTCCGTTGGCGCCCACAATCAAGTCATCAAGTCCGTCACCATTGACATCGCCCGCTGAAGAAACAGACGCGCCCGCGTTGTCTCCATCCACGTCGCCCTGGATGATGAAGCCCTGCGCCGCTGGCAGCGTGGTGAGATCGATCACCTGGCGGCTTCCCACCAATGTGCCAAAACCGGATCCCGAGCCGAACACCACATAGGCCTCGCCTGCGGAGGTGCCGCCGTCATCGCCTGCGAAAGCCCCGACAATCAGGTCATCAAAGCCGTCACCGTTGACGTCCCCCGCCGTAGACACCGCGTAGCCCGCGTAATCACCCGCCAGATCGCCCTGGATGATGAAGCCCTGGGCAGCGGTCAGCGAGGTGAGGTCGATCACCCGGCGGCTTCCCACCAATGTGCCAAAACCGGATCCCGAGCCGAACACCACATAAGCCTCACCGGCCTCGCCACCGCCGTCATCGCCGTAGCGCGCGCCTACAATCAAGTCGTCGAAGCC